>NZ_KV837641.1:0-257 GCF_001838575.1 Streptococcus sp. HMSC034B03 | reverse complement strand
TGGAGGATTACCCAAGTTCGGCTGAAGGGAACGGTCTTGAAAACCGTCAGGCGTGTAAAAGCGTGCGTGGGTTCGAATCCCACATCCTCCTTAGTAGGAATAGCGCGGGATGGAGCAGCCAGGTAGCTCGTCGGGCTCATAACCCGAAGGTCGTAGGTTCAAATCCTGCTCCCGCAATAGGTTGGCTCGGTAGCTCAGTTGGTAGAGCAATGGATTGAAGCTCCATGTGTCGGCGGTTCGATTCCGTCTCGCGCCAT
>NZ_KV837640.1:0-287 GCF_001838575.1 Streptococcus sp. HMSC034B03 | reverse complement strand
GTTGTCGAAGGAACAACCCGCGTTGTCTATGTTTATGATAAGCTTGAAAAACCAGTAGAGAAATATGGTAATGTTGTCGTTGACTACCAAGATAAGCAAGGCAACACCATTGCTCCGCGTATCGTAGATACACCAACTTCACGGGTTGGTACTTACTATGACACAACTGATCACAAACCAACTACCATTACGGCGGATGATGGCACAACTTATCGTATTGATACCAATGCTACACAAGGTCACGAGAGTGGTCAGGTTGTCGAAGGAACAACCCGCGTTGTCTATGT
>NZ_KV837639.1:0-660 GCF_001838575.1 Streptococcus sp. HMSC034B03 | reverse complement strand
TCGATCCCGTTAACTCCCATTTCTTTAAGCGGAAAGGCTTAATAGGTCCCGTAGTGTAGCGGTTATCACGTCGCCCTGTCACGGCGAAGATCGCGGGTTCGATTCCCGTCGGGACCGTTTTAGTGTATAGAGATACATTAGAGAGACTCGTTAGCTCAGTTGGTAGAGCATTTGACTTTTAATCAAAGGGTCACTGGTTCGAGCCCAGTACGGGTCATAGTCACAGGCGGGTGTGGCGGAATTGGCAGACGCACCAGATTTAGGATCTGGCGCTTAACGGCGTGGGGGTTCAAGTCCCTTCACCCGCATAGGAGATAAGCCGGCTTAGCTCAGTTGGTAGAGCATCTGATTTGTAATCAGAGGGTCGCGTGTTCAAGTCATGTAGCCGGCATTAAAGGAAAGAAGCGAATGCGAACGTAGTTCAGTGGTAGAACATCACCTTGCCAAGGTGGGGGTCGCGGGTTCGAACCCCGTCGTTCGCTTGAGGAAGCCGGGGTGGCGGAACTGGCAGACGCACAGGACTTAAAATCCTGCGATTGGAAGCAATCGTACCGGTTCGATTCCGGTCCTCGGCATAGGAAAGGGCACCCTTAGCTCAACTGGATAGAGTACCTGACTACGAATCAGGCGGTTAGAGGTTCGACTCCTCTAGGGTGCATA
>NZ_KV837638.1:0-490 GCF_001838575.1 Streptococcus sp. HMSC034B03 | reverse complement strand
CGGTTAGAGGTTCGACTCCTCTAGGGTGCATAAAGAGATTTGACTTTTTTTGTATTTGTGATATAATGATTTTATATTCATAGAAAGAGCACCCTTAGCTCAACTGGATAGAGTACCTGACTACGAATCAGGCGGTTAGAGGTTCGACTCCTCTAGGGTGCATAGAAAAGAAGTCTCCTAGGACTTCATTTTTTCTATCCATACGGGAAGTAGCTCAGCTTGGTAGAGTACTTGGTTTGGGACCAAGGTGTCGCAGGTTCGAATCCTGTCTTCCCGATACTATGGCGGTGTAGCTCAGCTGGCTAGAGCGTCCGGTTCATACCCGGGAGGTCGGGGGTTCGATCCCCTTCGCCGCTATAATTGATCTTGTTGGACCTTTAGCTCAGCTGGTTAGAGCTCTCGGCTCATAACCGAGTGGTCGTAGGTTCAAGTCCTACAAGGTCCATTTTGTTATATTGTGGAGGATTACCCAAGTTCGGCTGAAGGGAAC
>NZ_KV837637.1:293866-322242 GCF_001838575.1 Streptococcus sp. HMSC034B03 | reverse complement strand
ATCCGGCATAGCTCAGTTGGTAGTAGCGCATGACTGTTAATCATGATGTCGTAGGTTCGAGTCCTACTGCCGGAGTTGATACATGATTAGAAACCTAGATATAATCGGGTTTCTTTTTTGCTATTTTTAAAATAGAATGCAGAATCTCGGGTTAAAATTATTATTTATAACACTAATTCAGGCTCTTGGTTGATGAAAAGCAGAGGACGAAGTTCATTCTCTTTTTTTATGTTCAAAGCAATGAGAATGTATTTTTTTAAAATTTTCATTTTTAGAGAATGAGTTACACTGTTTCATTTATCGAGAGGATTGTATTATCTTAATCAAATTAAGATTGTTTGGTTTTTAGACTGCTCATGGATGATTATATTTTGTAATAGATTTCCAGGTGAGATGCCTGACGAGTTCACCTATAAATAATACACTCTGGGGAGATTACGCATAGCAATCAATCAAAATTTGAAAATTTTTAGTTCGTACTCCTACCTATCCTATGCTGTTGCTTTTATCATCAGCTACTACATCAAGATTTTGGGGTTAATATAATGCAAGTGGCTGAGCAAAAACTCAATTCATGGTCAAAGTGTAATAATCGCTTATAGCGAAAAAAGCTTAAAATCAAGTTAATTAAAAGGTTGATTTTAAGCTTTTTGACTATTTTTATGAATTTTTACCTAGACTCTCAATTTTTATTCAAAAAAAGCTTTGTACAGTGCTTTTATAGCTGCTTTTTCTTGTTCGGAATTGATAACAATCATGATAGAAACTTCACTAGATCCTTGGGAAATCATTTGGATATTAATGTGATTATCTGACAGTGCTTTAGTTGCGGTAGCAGTCAAACCGATGTGACTTTTCATTTTTTCACCGACAATCATAATGATTGAGAGATCATGTTCGATTTCTGCGTGGTCAACTTCTAACTTTTGTCTTAATTGACGAAGAATTTCTTCCTCTTTAATGGGGGTTAACTCACGATCCCGAAGAATAATAGATAAGTCATCGATACCGGTAGGCATGTGCTCCCAGCGGATATTTAGATCTTCCAATATTTGCAGAACTTTTCTACCAAAACCGATTTCACGGTTCATGAGGTATTTAGACATGTTAATACTGGTGAAATGGGCATCTGCAGCAATACCTACTACAGGGAAGTCCCTGTTGCTGTGCTTTAAAACAATTTTTGTACCAGGATGAGTAGGGTTATTTGTATTTTTTATAACGAGTGGAATTTTCCCACGGTAAGCTGGAATGAGTGCTTCGTCATGTAATACAGTAAAACCTGCATAAGCTAATTCGCGCATTTCGCGATAAGTTAATTCTGGAATGGAGTGTGGCATGTGGATAATGCCAGGGTGTGCTGCAAAAATACCATCAACATCTGTAAAATTTTCATAAAGATCAGCTTTTACACCTGCAGCAATAATAGAGCCAGTAATATCAGACCCACCACGTGAAAAGGTGCAAATCTGGTCATTTTTTGTTACTCCAAAGAATCCTGGTATAATCAATACTTCATCAGCTTCATTTAATTCTTCGATTTTATCATAACTGGAGGGGAGAAGTCGCGCATTTCCTGGTTCACTGGACACAATAAGTCCTGCTTCTCTGGGATGAACATAACGTGCATTTATCCCATTTTGGGAGAAATAGGCTGCAATAAGTTTCGCATTATTATTTTCACCTGCAGCAAGAAAAGTATCGTACAAGAACTTATTATTTTCGATAGGAAGGCTTGCGAGCTTTTGGAAACTTTTTGAAATTCTTTCTAGAATATTTGGTTTGAGCTGCAGTTCTAACGCCATATCTCGATAACGCTGAATAATCCATTGTTGGTGCTTTGTTACGTCATTACCAGCAACATAGTCTCTATAATATTTAATGAGGGCATCTGTTACCTTTGTATCCTGAGTGCTTCGCTTCCCAGGCGCAGAGACAATCACGAATCGACGTTCAGGATCAGCTTTTATAATCTGTAATACTTTTTCTAATTGACCAGCAGAGGCAAGTGAACTTCCTCCAAATTTAACAACTTTCATAAATTCTCCTATAGGCTGATTGTTTAAATTATAGCAAAATTCTGAAATCTTTTCAAATTTACTTGTGCTTACTTGCTAAAGCAAATATTTTATGTTAGAATGTAACCGTATTATTTGATATTCAAATAATTTAATTGACAAAGAAAATAATTGTCGGAGGCAATTTAATGCAATTTGAAAATATTTTATATAGTGTCAATGACGGTGTTGCGACTTTAACATTGAATCGCCCGGAGGTTTCCAATGGGTTTAATATTCCCATGTGTGAGGAGATTTTAAAAGCCATTGAATTGGCTGCTGAGGATAAAGCTGTCCAAATTTTGCTCATCAACGCAAATGGGAAAGTATTTTCTGTTGGTGGTGATTTGGCAGAAATGCAACGAGCAGTGGAGGCAGATGATATTCAGTCTTTGGTCAAAATTGCTGAATTGGTCAATGAAATTTCTTACTCAATGAAACAATTATCTAAGCCGGTCATTATGAGTGTAGATGGGCCAGTCGCTGGTGCAGCAGCTAATATGGTAGTCGCCGCGGATTTCTGTATTGCAACGGATCGTTCTCGTTTTATTCAAGCTTTTGTGGGGGTAGGTCTTGCTCCTGATGCGGGTGGTCTGTATTTACTTGCTAGAGCGATTGGTGTGACGAGAGCAACTCAATTAGCAATGACAGGTGAACCGTTAAACGCAGAAAAAGCTTTAAATTATGGTCTTTTGTATAAAGTTTGTGAAGTTGAAAAGTTAGAAACTACAACGAATCAAGTGATTAAGAAGTTGAAACGTCATTCACTTAATTCTTATCGTGCTATTAAAGAATTGGTATGGAAGAGTTTGTTTACTGGTTGGGATGAGTATGCAAAACTCGAACTACAGTTGCAAAAGACATTGGCTTTCACAGAAGATTTCAAAGAAGGGGTGCGAGCTTATGCTGAGAAGCGTCGACCAAAATTTTCTGGGAAGTAAAAAAGTAGTTGCAATTTAATTTGATATTTGATATACTTTTCTAGTCAAATGTTTTGATGCTGAAAGTTTTTTTGTTAGAGGAGGATAGATTTTTGGATTACCAATTGGTCAATGATTATTTAACATCTATTTTCAATAATGTATTGGTTATTGAAGAATCTAGTTTGAAAGGCAGTCGCTTCAAAGATATCTCTATCAAAGAAATGCACACGATTGATGTCGTTGGAAAAAATCCCAATGCGACCCCTAGTAGCGTAGCAAAGGAATTGATGGTGACACTAGGAACCGTAACAACTAGTTTAAATAATCTTGAAAGAAAAGGTTATATTGAACGAACACGTTCAGAAGTCGATCGTCGTGTGGTTCATCTGAATTTGACAAAAAATGGTCGCCTAATTTATCGCTTGCACAGAAGATTTCACAAGAGAATGGTTGAAAGAATTATTGAGGGAATGGATGCTGAAGAGATGAAGGTCATGGGAAAAGGTCTGACTAATCTGTATCGTTTTCTAGAGGATTTGAAATAATGAACTATGCTAAAATTAGTCAAGTCGCTCATTATGCTCCGAGTCAAGTGGTTACAAATGATGATTTGGCAAAAATAATGGATACGAGCGATGAATGGATTTCAAGTCGAACAGGAATAGAGCGTCGTCATTTATCACAAATAGAATCAACGAGTGTTTTGGCTACCAAGGTGGCAGAACAATTGTTGAAAAAGGCAAATATCAATGCAGATGAGCTAGACTTTATCATTGTGGCCACTATTACCCCAGACTCCATGATGCCTTCAACAGCTGCACGAGTTCAAGCAAATATTGGCGCAAGGCATGCCTTTGCATTTGACTTAACAGCGGCTTGCAGTGGTTTTATCTTCGCTCTATCAACGGCTGAGAAGTTAATTTCCTCAGGTCGTTACCAGAAGGGTTTTGTTATAGGAAGTGAGACCTTATCAAAAGTCCTTGACTGGTCTGATCGTTCAACTGCGGTTCTTTTCGGTGATGGTGCTGGTGGTGTTTTGCTAGAGAGCTCAGAGCAGCAGCATTTTTTAGCTGAAAGTCAATATACAGACGGTTCGCGTGGGGAAAGCTTGACTTGTGGTAAAGTTGGTTTATCTTCACCTTATTCTGAAAAGGGAGAAGTAGCGCCTTACTTGACAATGGATGGTCGAAAAATTTTTGATTTTGCTATTCGAGATGTGGCAAAATCTATAAAAAATACGATTGAATCCAGTAATGTTCAAGTAGAGGATATTGACTATTTACTATTACATCAGGCCAATATTCGCATTTTAGATAAAATGGCGAAAAAAATTGGTGTAGCAAGGGAAAAACTTCCTGCGAATATGATGGAATATGGGAATACGAGTGCGGCAAGTATTCCAATTCTTTTATCTGAGTGTGTTGAAAAGGGGTTCATTCATCTTGATGGCAGCCAAACAGTTTTGCTATCAGGATTTGGTGGAGGTTTGACATGGGGCACACTTATTGTTACAATTTAGTTATTATGTGGTAATCACATGAATATAAATATTTATTTTTAAAGGAGTCTATCATGGCAGTATTTGAAAAAGTACAAGAAATTATTGTGGAAGAACTTGGCAAAGAACCTTCAGAAGTTACTCTTGAGTCAACTTTTGATGACCTTGACGCAGATTCATTGGATTTGTTCCAAGTTATCTCAGAAATTGAGGATGCATTCGATATTCAAATTGAAACCGAAGAAGGATTGAACACAGTTGGTGACTTAGTTGCCTATGTTGAAGAAAAAACAAAATAAAAAATGAAACGGGGCTGAGAGAAGATTCTCGCCCTCTTTTAAAAAAGGTATTGAGGTAGACAGTCAATTTTGCTGGGGTGGAACGATAAAATCAATTTAAAGATGATAGGTTCCACTCCCTCTTGTTTAGGTAATAGTTTGATTTTCAAATTATACAAAGGGTATACTTGAAATGATTGAGCTATTACTTAAGCAATATAAAGGAAGGTATTATGCAAACACGTGTTACAGAATTGTTAAATATTAAATATCCTATTTTCCAGGGTGGGATGGCCTGGGTTGCTGATGGTGACTTGGCTGGTGCAGTTTCTAAAGCGGGAGGTCTTGGCATTATCGGTGGTGGTAATGCACCGAAAGAAGTTGTCAAAGCTAATATTGATAAAATTAAGTCATTGACAGACAAGCCTTTTGGCGTGAATATCATGCTGTTGTCACCGTTTGTGGAAGATATTGTTGACTTAGTGATTGAAGAAGGTGTCAAGGTTGTGACAACTGGTGCAGGAAATCCAAGTAAATATATGACTCGTTTCCACGACGCAGGTATTACAGTCATTCCAGTAGTTCCAAGTGTAGCATTGGCTAAGCGAATGGAAAAAATTGGTGCAGATGCAGTCATTGCTGAAGGAATGGAAGCAGGTGGGCATATTGGAAAATTAACCACCATGACTTTGGTTCGTCAGGTAGTTGAAGCAGTTGATATTCCTGTAATTGCAGCAGGAGGGATTGCCGATGGTCGCGGTGCAGCTGCAGGCTTTATGCTTGGTGCAGAGGCTGTTCAAGTGGGAACACGTTTCGTCGTTGCAAAAGAGTCAAATGCGCACCAAAATTATAAAAATATGATTTTGAAAGCTCAGGATATTGATACAACCATTTCTGCTCAACATTTTGGTCATGCAGTACGAGCTTTGAAAAATAAACTAACTAGAGAATTTGACCAAGCAGAAAAGGATGCTTTTAAGCAAGAAAATCCTGATTTAACTGTTTTTGAGAATTTAGGAGCTGGCGCTCTTGCAAATGCAGTTGTTCGCGGTGATGTTGAACATGGCTCTGTCATGTCAGGACAAATTGCGGGGCTTGTCAGCAAAGAAGAAACAGTTGAAGAAATTTTAAAAGATATTTACTACGGTGCAGCAGAGGTTATCCAAAAAGAAGCTAGCCGTTGGGCAGGAGTAACTAGAAATGACTAAAACAGCCTTTCTATTTGCAGGTCAGGGTGCTCAGTATCTGGGAATGGCTCGTGACCTTTACGATCAGTTTGATGTAGTGAGGGCAACCTATGATGAAGCAAGTCAAGTATTGGGCTATGATCTACGATATCTGATAGATAATGAGGAAGAAAAGCTCAACCAGACACGCCATACTCAGCCAGCAATTTTAACCACTTCGGTTGCTATTTACCGATTATTGCAAGAAAAAGGAATGCAAGCTGATATGGTAGCAGGCCTTTCTCTTGGGGAATACTCTGCCATGGTAGCAGCAGGTGCTTTGGATTTTAAAACAGCGGTTGCTTTGGTTGCGAAACGTGGTGCTTTTATGGAAGAAGCAGTTCCTGCTGGCTCTGGTAAAATGGTTGCGGTTTTAAATGCTGATTTAGCTACAATTGAAGTAGCTTGTCAAAAGGCAAGCCAGCTGGGAATTGTATCACCAGCAAACTACAATACGCCTAGTCAGATTGTTATTGGTGGTGAAGTTGAAGCGGTTGACAAAGCAGTAGAATTGTTAAAAGAAGCTGGTGTTAAGCGTCTCATCCCTTTGAATGTCTCTGGTCCATTTCATACAGCTTTGCTAAAACCTGCAAGTGATAAATTGGTAAAAGTTTTAGAAACAGTTGAATTTGCTGATTTCAAACTTCCTTTGGTAGGCAATACCAAAGCAACTGTCATGGAACAAGGACAAATTAAGGAACTCTTAACTCGTCAAGTTATGGAACCAGTTCGTTTTTATGATAGTATTGCAACGATGCAAAAAGCTGGTGTAACTAATTTTATTGAAATTGGTCCAGGTAAGGTTCTTTCTGGTTTTGTTAAAAAAATTGATAAATCAGCAAAGGTTGCTCACGTTGAAGATGTTAGAAGTTTATCTACTCTTCTAGAAAATAAGGAATAGGTATGGAACTGAAAGGTAAAAATGTTTTTATAACTGGTTCAACACGTGGAATTGGTCTTGCAATGGCACATAAGTTTGCAAGTCTAGGTTCCAACATTGTTTTAAACGGTCGCCGTGAGATTGATGAGGTGCTCGTCTCTGAATTTTCAGATTATGGTGTACAAGTGGCTTCTATCTCTGGTGATGTATCAGATAGCACGGATGCTAAGCGGATGGTAGAAGAAGCTATCGAAAAACTTGGAAGCGTGGATATTCTAGTCAATAATGCAGGGATTACAAAAGATAAACTCATGCTAAAATTGACAGAGGAAGATTTTGAACAGGTCTTGAAAGTGAATCTTGTTGGTGCTTTTAATATGACTCAAGCGGTTTTGAAGCCAATGTCGAAAGCTCGTCAAGGTGCTGTTATCAATGTATCAAGTGTGGTTGGTTTGATTGGCAATGTCGGTCAAGCAAACTATGCGGCTTCTAAGGCTGGACTGATTGGATTTACTAAGTCTGTAGCGCGTGAAGTAGCAGCTCGCAATGTACGAGTGAATGCTATTGCGCCAGGTATGATTGAGTCAGATATGACCGATGTTTTGTCTGATAAAGTGAAAGAAGCTACGTTAGCACAAATTCCAATGAAACGCTTTGGGAATACCAGCGAAGTGGCAGAAGTGGCAGCCTTTCTAGCTCGTCAAGAGTATTTAACTGGGCAAGTCATTGCCATTGATGGCGGGTTAACCATGAGGTAGAAGATGACTAAAACGTACGAGTTTTAAGCATGTGATATATTTTCTTAATAAAGGAGTTTGAAATGAAACTAAATCGAGTTGTTGTAACAGGATATGGAGTAACTTCTCCTATTGGAAACACACCCGAAGAGTTTTGGGATAGTCTAAAAGAAGGGAAGATTGGTATTGGTCCAATTACGAATTTTGATCCTAGTGTGATTGGTGTACATAATGCAGCAGAAATTAAAGATTTCCCACTAGAAAAACATTTTGTTAAAAAAGACAAAAATCGTATGGATATGTATTCTATTTATGCCATTCATGCAGCTTTAGAAGCGTTAGAAAATGCTCATCTAGATACCGAGACAGTTGACCATGATCGATTTGGTGTCATTGTATCTAGTGGGATTGGTGGCTTAAAAGAATTGCAAGATCAAATTATCCGAATGCATGAAAGAGGAGCCAATCGTATCCAACCGCTCTTCATTCCTAAAGCACTTTCAAATATGGGAGCCGGAAATATCGCTATTCGTGTGGGAGCTAATGGGGTATGTAAATCTATTACAACTGCTTGTGCGTCTTCTAATGATGCTATTGGAGAGGCATTCCGTGAAATTAAATTTGGTTTTCAAGATGTTATTTTAGCAGGTGGTTCTGAATGCTCTATCAACGAAATTGGTATCGGCGGTTTTGCAGCTCTTACAGCTCTGTCCACAAATGAAGATCCAAAACGTTCATCTATTCCATTTGATAAAGATCGAAATGGATTTGTAATGGGAGAAGGTGCAGGTGTTTTGGTAATTGAAAGTCTAGAACATGCTGAAAAACGTGGGGCAACGATTTTAGCAGAAATTGTGGGGTATGGAAATACTTGTGACGCATATCACATGACAACACCATCACCAGCTGGTACAGGGGCTGCTAAAGCTATGAAACTAGCCATTGAAGAAGCAGGATTACAACCTTCAGATATTGCCTATGTGAATGCTCATGGAACTTCTACACAAGCCAATGAAAAAGGTGAAAGTCAAGCGATTGTTAATGTTCTTGGGAAAGAAGTACCGGTTTCTTCTACGAAATCTTTCACAGGTCACCTTCTTGGTGCAGCTGGTGCAGTAGAAGCTATTGCAACGATTGAGGCAATGCGTCATAACTTTGTACCGATGACTGCAGGAACGCAAGAACTTTCAGATGATATCGAGGCGAATGTCATCTATGGTCAAGGGCAAGAACATGATATTCCATATGCGATTTCAAATACCTTTGGCTTTGGTGGGCACAATGCTGTACTTGCATTCAAGCGCTGGGAGGCTTAAATGAATATCAATGAAATCAAAGATTTGATGGCTCAATTTGACCAATCAAGTCTGCGTGAATTTTCTTATAAAAATCAAAGTGATGAATTAACGTTCAGTAAAAATGAAAGAACAGTTGAATCAATTGCTCCTTCTGCAGAGGATTCAACAGTGAACACCAATCTTGTTTCACAAGTCGAAGTTACCCAGCCAACTGTTCCTCCAATTGTGGAGGAAACCATTAGTCCAGAAATACCCATAGCTGAAGGCGATGTAGTAGAAAGTCCATTGGTTGGAGTTGCTTATCTTGCTTCAGGTCCTGATAAACCTTCTTTTGTTTCCGTTGGCGACCAAGTGAAGAAGGGGCAAACCTTGATGATTATTGAGGCCATGAAAGTGATGAATGAAGTTCCGTCACCTAAGGACGGTATTGTGACAGAAATTCTTGTCCAAAACGAAGAAATGGTCGAATTTGGGAAAGGTTTGGTGCGGATTAAATGATTGATATCAATGCGATAAAAGAAGCTCTTCCACATCGTTATCCTATGCTATTGGTTGACCGTGTGCTGGAAGTGAAAGAAGATGAGATTGTAGCGCTTAAAAATGTTACAATCAATGAGCCTTTCTTTAACGGTCATTTTCCTAAATATCCTGTCATGCCAGGAGTTCTCATTATGGAGGCTTTGGCTCAAACAGCCGGTGTTTTGGAATTGTCCAAGGAGGAAAATAAGGGGAAATTGGTCTTTTATGCCGGAATGGACAAGGTGAAATTTAAAAAACAAGTTGTTCCTGGTGATCAGCTCATCATGACAGCGAAGTTTGTGAAGCGTCGTGGCACCATTGCGGTTGTGGAAGCGAAAGCAGAAGTTGACGGGAAGTTGGCAGCGAGTGGTACTTTAACTTTTGCCCTCGGACAATAAAAAAGGAGATTTCACCATGTTTCGTAAGATTTTAATTGCCAACCGTGGGGAAATTGCGGTCAGAATTATTCGTGCAGCTAGAGAGTTAGGGATTGCGACAGTCGCAGTCTATTCTACTGCTGACAAAGAAGCCCTCCATACTTTACTGGCAGATGAAGCGGTTTGTATAGGTCCAGCAAAGTCGACAGAATCCTACCTCAATATGAATGCGGTTCTTTCCGCCGCAGTTTTGACTGGAGCAGAGGCGATTCATCCAGGCTTTGGTTTTTTGAGTGAGAATTCTAAATTTGCGACCATGTGCGAGGAAGTTGGTATTAAATTTATCGGTCCTTCTGGAGCGGTAATGGATTTAATGGGGGATAAAATCAATGCGCGTGCTCAGATGATTAAGGCTAATGTGCCTGTAATTCCAGGTTCTAGCGGCGAAGTTCATACTTCAGACGAAGCACTTGCGGTTGCAGAAAAAATCGGTTATCCAGTCATGCTGAAAGCTTCTGCTGGCGGTGGTGGCAAAGGCATTCGGAAAGTCGAAAAGGTGGAAGATTTAGTGGCCGCCTTTGAATCGGCTTCCAGAGAAGCCAAAGCAGCTTTCGGAAATGGCGCCATGTATATGGAGCGGGTTATTTATCCGGCTCGTCATATTGAAGTCCAAATTTTGGCTGACCAACATGGTCATGTTGTCCACTTAGGCGAGCGCGATTGTTCACTTCAAAGAAATAATCAAAAAGTGCTGGAAGAAAGTCCGTCGGTTGCGATTGGCAAAACGCTTCGTCAGAAGATTGGGGAAGCAGCTGTTCGAGCTGCAAAATCTGTCGGATATGAAAACGCTGGAACGATTGAATTCTTATTTGACGAAGACAAAAGAGAATTTTATTTCATGGAAATGAATACACGTGTCCAAGTGGAGCATCCGATAACGGAATTTGTAACGGGAGTGGATATTGTCAAGGAGCAAATAAAAATTGCTGCGGGGCAAGAGCTGTCTTTTAACCAAGAAGATATTCATATAACAGGTCACGCGATTGAATGCCGAATCAATGCAGAAAATCCTGCATTTAACTTTGCACCAAGTCCGGGAAAGATTTCTAATCTCTATCTACCGAGTGGGGGAGTGGGGTTGCGTGTGGATTCTGCAGTTTATCCTGGCTACACGATTCCGCCGTATTATGACAGCATGATTGCCAAGATTATTGTTCATGGTGAAAATCGTTTTGATGCACTTATGAAAATGCAGCGTGCGCTCTATGAATTAGAAATCGACGGCATTGTGACAAATAGCGGTTTTCAGTTAGATTTGATTTCAGACCCACATGTCATTGCTGGCGATTATGATACAGCTTTTCTTATGGAGAAATTTTTACCAGCTTATCAAAAGAAAAAGTAGAGGAGTAAAGGATATAAGTCATGGCTTTGTTTTCCAAAAAGGATAAGTATATTCGGATCAATCCAAACCGTTCCAGTCGTGAGAAACCTCAAGTGAAACCAGAGTTTCCGGATGAACTGTTTTCAAAATGTCCAGGATGTAAGCATATCATTTACCAAAAAGATTTGGGAAGTGAACGGATTTGCCCGCAATGTGGCTATACGTTTCGTATTTCAGCTTTTGAACGCCTCAATTTAACGGTAGATGCCAATAGTTTTGAGGAATTATTTACAGGAATTGAAACATCAGACCCCTTGAAGTTTCCTAAATATCGTGAAAAATTAAGAACTGTCCGTGAAAAAACAGGTTTGGATGAAGCGATACTAACAGGAATTGCGACAATCGGTGGTCAAAAAACTGCACTGGGGATCATGGATTCCAACTTTATCATGGCTTCTATGGGAACAGTCGTTGGGGAAAAAATTACTCGTCTTTTTGAATATGCTACAGAACATCAGTTGCCAGTCACCTTGTTCACAGCTTCTGGTGGCGCTCGCATGCAAGAAGGCATTATGAGTTTGATGCAAATGGCTAAAGTATCCGCAGCGGTGAAACGCCATTCTAATGCTGGCTTGTTTTATTTGACGATTTTGACAGATCCGACCACGGGTGGGGTGACGGCCTCTTTTGCCATGGAAGGAGACATTATTTTGGCTGAGACACAAGCGCTCGTTGGTTTTGCAGGCCGCCGGGTGATTGAAACGACTGTTCGTGAAAAATTGCCTGATGATTTTCAAAAGGCGGAATTTTTGCTAGAGCATGGATTTGTAGATGCCATTGTCAAACGTTTGGAATTGCGCTCCACCATTGCAATGCTCTTGGCTTTCCATGGAGGTGAACAATGACAAAGATTACCCGAATTATTAAAGAAGCACGAGATCAGGCACGATTGACAGCTTTGGATTTTGCGCAAGGAATTTGCGAGAATTTTATTGAATTACATGGCGATCGTTCTTTTCGAGATGACGGAGCGGTTATCGGTGGAATCGGAACTTTAGATGGTCAGCCCATCACCGTTGTTGGGATTCAAAAAGGACGCAATCTACAGGATAATTTGCAACGGAATTTTGGGCAACCTCATCCAGAAGGTTATCGAAAGGCACTTCGCTTGATGAAGCAGGCAGAGAAATTTGGTCGTCCTGTCGTTACGTTTATCAACACAGCCGGTGCTTATCCAGGAGTCGGTGCTGAAGAGCGCGGTCAAGGAGAAGCTATTGCGCGTAATTTGCTCGAAATGAGTGATTTAAAGGTGCCGATTATTGCTATTATTATCGGTGAGGGTGGCTCTGGAGGAGCACTAGCTTTAGCTGTTGCAGACAAGGTCTGGATGCTAGAAAATTCAATTTACGCGGTGCTTAGTCCCGAAGGTTTTGCTTCTATCTTGTGGAAAGACGGCAGTCGTGCTATGGAAGCTGCAGAACTCATGAAAATCACTTCTCATGAGCTTCTTGATATGGGAGTAGTGGACAAGGTGATTCCAGAAGCAGGACTCAGCAATCAAGATTTATTGTATGCTGTGAAACAAGAAATAGTCGCTGAATTAGCAAATTTGTCTCAACTACCACTTGAACAACTTTTAGAAGCACGTTACCAACGATTTCGAAAATACTAATAAAAATCAGAAGTGGATTGGCTTGTTGTACCGTCCATTTCTGTTTTTTTATTTTTAAAATACTCTTTTCTGTAGTATTTTCTGCTATAATAGAGAATGGACAAAAGGAGAAGAGATGTTTATTATTGATTTTATCTTGCATATTGATGCACACATTTATAATATTGCTCATGCTGTAGGTGGCTGGACGTATTTGATTTTGTTTTTGGTGATTTTTATTGAGACAGCTGTGGTAGTATTTCCATTCTTGCCGGGAGACAGCTTACTTTTTGCTGCAGGCGCTCTATCAGCTAATCCAGCGATGCATTTTAATGTTCTACTTTTTATGCTTCTATTTTTTGTGGGAGCTTTTGTCGGCGATACCTGTAATTTCTTCATTGGCAGAACCTTGGGTTATCGTTTTGTACATTATAAATTTTTCAGTAAATTGATAAAAGAAGAAAATATCAAAGAAGCAGAAGTGTATTTTGAAAAACATGGCTCTACTTCTATTATTTTAGGACGCTATATTCCCATTATTCGTACCTTTGTGCCTTTTGTAGCAGGCATTAGTCAATTCCCTGTTCATTCTTTTCTGAAACGAGCTTTTATCGCTGCTTTGTCTTGGTCTTTGATTGCGACAGGGGCAGGATATCTTTTTGGGAATATTCCCTTTGTGAAAACTCATTTTTCAGCGATTATTTTGGGAATTGTCATTGTCACCTTACTCCCAACTGTGATAAGTGTGGTTCGAAGTGCAATGATTAAAAAGCGAAACAATCAAATGAAGAGATAAGAAAACTCTGAGATGATTTGAAAATCTCAGAGTTTTTATGTTATTTTGGGGCAATCACTTTCACACCGCCCATGTATGGACGAAGTACTTCTGGAATAGTGACGGAGCCGTCTTCATTTTGATAATTTTCAAGAATAGCTGCAACGGTACGACCAACTGCAAGACCAGATCCATTCAAAGTGTGTAGGAGTTTGACCTTGCCATCTGCTTCGTCACGGTAACGGATTTGGGCACGACGAGCTTGGAAATCTTCGGTATTGGAACAGCTAGAAATTTCACGGTAGGTATTCTGTGCTGGAATCCAGACTTCCAAGTCGTAGGTCTTCGCCGCAGAGAAGCCCATATCCCCTGTAGAAAGTGCAACGACACGGTAAGGAAGATTCAACTTTTGCAGGATATTTTCCGCATTAGCGGTCATTTTTTCTAATTCTTCATAAGAATGCTCTGGCTTGGCAAATTTGACCATTTCTACTTTGTGGAATTGATGCAAACGAATCAAACCACGGGTGTCACGACCGGCAGAACCAGCTTCAGAACGAAAAGACGGACTCATGGCTGTGAAGTAGATTGGCAAGTCTTTTCCGTCTAAAATTTCCCCTCGGTAGTAGTTTGTCAAAGGAACTTCAGCAGTTGGAATGAGAACGTAATTTGTATCGCTCAATTCAAACGTATCTTCTTTGAATTTTGGATATTGACCAGTCCCAAACATAGAATCGTGATTAACCATGTAAGGAGGGATGACTTCTGTGTAGCCCTCTCTTTGATGCTCGTCTAACATGAAATTATAAATAGCGCGTTCTAGACGAGCTCCTAATCCTTTGTAAAAGAGGAAGCGAGCGCCGGTTACTTTTGCCCCGCGTTCCCAGTCGAGAATATCAAGATTTTCACCAAGATCCCAGTGAGCTTTTACATCAAAGTCAAACACACGTGGCGTCCCCCAACGGCGAACTTCTACATTATCGTCTTCGTCAGCACCTACCGGCACACTATCGTGAGGAATATTTGGCAAAGTCGTTGTAAACTCGGTTAATATAGCGTCAATTTCTGCTAACTCTGCGTCTAATGATTTAATTTCAGCAGATAATTTTTGCATGGCAGCAATTTTATCATCAGCATTGTCTTTATTACGTTTCGCTTGGGCAATTTCTGCTGAAACCGTGTTACGCTCTGCTTTTAAATTTTCAACCTTGACCAAGAGTTCACGGCGTTTGCTATCAAACTCTTTCATTTTATCAAGTGTTGCAGCGTCAACGCCACGAGTAGCTAGTTTTTTTGCGATGATATCAAAATCTGTGCGAATGCGTTTAATATCTAACATCAGAACCTCCTTAAATAAAAATGCACCTATGGAAAGTGTTGGAGTGGCAGAGCCACGGTTCCATCCAACTTCACATAAGTGCACTTGATTGTTTATGAAATTAGTATCACGGTAGAATTTCAAGCTAGCTCCCTATCTGCTCACAGCTGCCGCAGACTTTCTGAAAGAGATACTAGATTTACTTATCCGTTTCCTATGATTATACAAGAATTCTTATTTTTTTGCAAATAGATTTTTAAAAAATTGACCAATTGTTTGAATCAGTGTCGGTAATTTAACGACCTTTTCATTGCCGATATGATTTCGAGCATGTTTCAAAATAGTTCCAGCATCTTTTGAGGCAAAGAGAAATTTACCTTTGTCAGTAAAGACTTCAAAATGACGACTAATTCGTTTGCCAGACACATTGGCACCGATTTGATGGATAGTATCCCAAGGGATTTGAATATAGTCTTCGACATTGGCATCTGCATAAAATTCAAGTGCCTTATCTCCAACTAAGAATTTTCCAACTTTCCCTCCAATTCCCAGATAAGAAGTTCCTGTTGTTTGAAAATCAATTTTTGTATTTTGTGACTGTGCCATGTTCAATCCTCATTTATCTATTATCCTCCCTATTATAGCACATTTATTGTCAATAAAAAAGAAGGCCGAAACCTTCTTTTTGTTATTTACATGATTCCGAAGAAGCGTGCCACAATACCAACGATGAAGAGACCGATGATAATTGTGATTGGAGAAACTTTCTTCTTAAGCAACCACATGCAGAGGAATGTAAGAAGAAGTCCCATCAGACCAGGAATCAATGCATCCAGTTGTCCTTGGAGTGTTTGTGCTTGCATTTTATCAAGTCCAAGACCACTATTTACTTGACCAAGAATATCGTGCAATTGTTGACCTGTTACGTTTCCCTTAGGAAATTCAATGTACGCACCTTTAGACAAAGTTTTAGAAGGGAGTGAAACTGTAAATGCAATGTTTACCCAACGTTCAACAAGAACGGCGATGATGAACATACCGAGGATTGAAGCTCCTTTGGTGATGTCTTGAAGAATACCACCTGACATGTCTTTTGTAATTTCAGAACCAGCTTTGTAGCCAAGTTCTTGAGTGTACCATAAGAAGGCCATACGGATAAGATTCCAAAGTACGAAGAAGAGGATTGGACCCACCACGTTACCTGCCATAGCAAGTGAGGCACCAAGAGCACCGAGGATAGGACGAACGGTAAACCAGAAGACTGGGTCACCGATACCAGCAAGAGGTCCCATCATACCGATTTTAACCCCCTGGATAGCAGTGTTGTCAATTTCAGCACCGTTAGCCTTTTCTTCTTCAAGGGCAAGTGTCACACCAATGATAGGAGCAGCTACGTATGGGTGAGTATTAAAGAATTCCAAGTGACGTTCAAGGGCCGCAGCACGGTCTTCTTTAGAAGTGTAAAGTTTTTTGATAGCTGGGATAAGTGCGTACGCCCAACCTAAGTTTTGCATCCGTTCATAGTTCCAAGAACCTTGCAAGAAAGTTGAACGCCACCAAACTTTTTGACGATCTGATTTTGATAATTGAATTTTTTCTGTCATGGTATTAGTAGCTCCCTTCTTAGTAGTCTTCTAAAATATCACCAATTGGGTCATTTGATGTAGCAGAACCGCCACCACCATTTCCGCCTTTTTTAGAAAGGTTGATGTAAATCAAGGCAATTGCGACACCAATAGTACCCATAGCAATAAGAGTAAGGTTTGATAAAGCTGCAAGTGCAAAACCGATAGCAAAGAATGGCCATACTTCGCGAGTTGCCATCATGTTGATAACCATCGCGTAACCAACGGCAACGACCATACCACCACCGACAGCCATACCACCTGACAACCAAGCAGGCATAGCATTCAAGACACCTTGAACAACTGATGTTGGAACTGCAAGAAGAAGAGCAGCAGGAATAGCAATACGAAGACCTTGAAGAAGAAGTGCAACTAAGTGAGTACGTTCTACAGCACCGATGTTACCTTCTTTAGCAGCAGCATCAGCACCGTGAACAAGACCTACTGAAATTGTACGAACAATCATTGTAAGGAAGAGACCTGCAACTGCAAGAGGGATAGCAGTTGTATAAGCGAAACTGATACCTTTATCAGTGAAGTCGCCACCTTGTACCATGATGATTGCAGATGCTACAGAAGCAAGTGCGGCATCAGGAGCAACGGCAGCACCAATGTTTGCCCAACCAAGAGCAATCATTTGAAGTGTACCACCAAGGATGACACCTGCTTCCAAGTGTCCTGTTACAAGACCAATCAAGGTACAAGCAACAAGTGGTTGGTGGAATTGAAATTGGTCCAAGATTCCTTCGAGTCCAGCAAGAAAGGCAACGAAGACCACTAAAATCATAGAAATAATTGACATATTCTAAATCCTTTCCATTATTGAACGTTGGCTTTTTTAATTAAGTCAAACAAATCTTTTTTGGAGTCATTTGGCACTTTACGTACGTCAAATTCCACTCCGAGGTCACGCAATTTTTCAAAGGTTGCAACATCGTCTTTGTCCATTGACAAAACGTTATTGACCATTGTTTTACCAGTTGAGTGAGCCATTGAGCCAACATTGAGTGTTTTGATATCGACACCACCTTCAACAGCACGAAGTGCATCTTGAGGAGTTTCAAAAAGAATCAGTGCATGTGTGTTACCAAAACGGGGGTCTTTTGCTACCGCAATCAATTTGTCAATTGGGACAACATTTGCTTTGACATTACCAGGAGCAGCTTGTTTGATTAACTCTTTACGAAGTTTATCAGCTGATACGGAGTCAGAAGCAACGATGATACGGTCTGCTTTAGAATCTGGTGTCCAAGCAGTTGCAACTTGACCGTGAAGAAGACGTGTATCGATACGAGCAAGATTGATTTTCAACTTGCCATCGCCGATAACGGTTCCTTCTGGAATAGCAGCTTGAGCAGTTGGTGCAGCCGGTGCACTTGCTACCTCAGCTACAGGATTTAGTTCTTCAGGAAGAGCTTTCACTCCGTCCTTGGCTTCTTTGATGATGTTTGCGGCAACAGCGTCAACGCCAGCATTGGCATCCATCATTCGTTCTGTATAAGCTTGAATCAACATTGGCAGATTCAAACCTGTAATGATCGCGAACTTACGGTTAGGATTTTCACCCATTACGCGGCTAGCTTGGTTAAATGGAGAACCACTCCACAGGTCAGCCAAAACTAGAACTTCATCGTTCGCGTCAAAAGCAGCCACAGCGTCATTGAACTTAGCATACAAATCATCAGGACCTTCATTTGGCATAAAAGTTACAACTTGAACTTTTTCTTGCTCACCAAAAATCATAGAACCTGATTGATGAATACCAGCAGCAAATTCACCATGGCTTGCAATAATGATTCCGATACTCATTATTGTCTTTCCTCCTTATAAAATGTTTGACTTAAGTTTAAGAAAAATTTAAGACTACTTAAGTATAAAACGTTTTCATGAAAAATGCAATAGTTTGAGCTAAAAAAATCAAAATCTTTCATATTTTTGACAGATTGTAAACGGACAAAACTAGCAATTTAAACAATATATTAACTTTGAAAAGCGATTGGAAAAATAATGAAAGTTTTGAAAAAATAATTCTATCTACATGAATTATTGAAGAAGAAAGAGGAGAATCAATAAAAAATCTAGAAACATTTTAAATTTAAAAAATAAAATTTATAATATTTAATTTATGGCATAAATAAACTGATAGAAAATAATTGAAAATCAACAGCTGATGAGACCGCCCCATGATTGCTAGTGCATAATCAGTTGCAGAAAAATGAAATCTGGGAAGATTACGTGTAAATATTAAAGAGTCGGGCAGAAAACCTGTCCAACTCTAAGTCTCATTATAAAAATAGTTTCAATAATTGATGAGCGACTCCGTCTTGGTCATTGGTCAGCGGCAGTTGCTCATCTGCGTAAGGAAGAAGTGTTTGGCTAGCGTTTTTCATGGCATAGCCAGTACCTGCAAAAGCTAACATCTCTGTATCATTGTGTTCGTCACCAAAAGCAATCAAATCTTTTCGCTCTACGTTCAGAACCTCTAATAAATATTTCAAAGCAAAAGCTTTGTTGACGCCTTTTGGAGTGCATTCAAGGATATTGAGCGGACCGCCCCAAGTGTTGATAGATAATTGTTGTTGATAAAATTGATTCAACTCATCCGCCAAAGCATATTTATCATTGGCATGCGTTTGCAAAAGGATACAGTTGGGATTTTTGGTAACCAATTCTGGATTAAATTGATTTTCAGGTTGAAAAGATTCTACACCAAATAATTTCGGGTCGGCAATCGTTTCATTGGGGGCTGTGATATAAAATTTCTTTCGATATTCTCCAGCAATGAAGTCTGCTTCAATCTCTTCCTTCCTTTTGACAATGTCTAATAGATATTCCTTATCTAAAGTGATACATCTTTCCTGTTGCCATTTTTTCTCAGGGATATGGGTCAAAGAGCCATTAAAGTTGATCATTGGAGTGTGTAGCTCCAATTCTTTATAAAATTCCCGTGCCATTCGATAAGGGCGTCCAGTTGTGATGACAACATGATGTCCTTTTTTAGAAATTTTTTTAATTGTTTCTTTTGTAAATTCAGATAGTTTGCTGTCAGAATTGAGCAAGGTTCCGTCTAAATCTACTGCAATTACTTTTTTTGTCATAGTCTACTCTTTCATTTGTGCTGTTTTCTATTATAGCAGATTTTAAGATGAAAGTGCAGAATTTGTGATATAATGTTTTCTTATATAACGAAGGAGGAAATCGAGTATGCGTAAAACAATTATCATTCATATTTTCTTTGCGATTATTTCTGCTATCGTTTATGCTGAAGGAATTTTGACAAAAGGTCCGGATTTGATTTGGAATATGTTTCTAGCTTTGGTTGCCTATGATGCGGCTTTTATAGCCATTCAATTTAAGAAAAAATGGTTTTTCTTACTTGTAGCGATTCTTTGGCTGGTGTTTTATCCCAATACGTTCTATATGATTACAGATTTGGTACACATGCACTGGGTGAGTGACACCTTGTGGAACCGAGAAAGTCTACATCTTTTTATGGCCTTTGTTCCAAGTATTTTCTTCGGGGTTCTATGCGGAATAGAGAGCTGGAATTTGATTTCGGGCTATTTGAAGCTCAAATGGTGGCTGGAATATTTGACTATTGGAGCTGTCTCATTTTTATCGAGTCTCGCGATTTACATTGGTCGCTATGATCGGCTCAATTCTTGGGATCTAGTCAGCCATCCTACGTTAGTCTTTGAGCGATTGACAGCTGCTTTGCAGAGGGAGCGCCTGCTATTCATTTTAGGGTTTACCTTTATTCAAATCATGTCCTTGGTCTTTTTGAGTAAAAATCAGTCTAAATAAAGATTTTCTGTATAAAACATTGAATTAATTTGTTTGCTTTTAAAACTTCTGTTGAAATCGTGAATGTTTTGTGATATTATATCTATTATCGTTCGTAAAATTTAAGGAGATTTTAAAAATGGACAAGTTTTTTAAACTAAAAGAGAACGGTACGACGGTTCGTACAGAAGTTCTTGCTGGTTTAACCACTTTCTTTGCAATGAGTTATATCCTCTTTGTCAACCCTGAAATGCTCAGTCAAACAGGCATGCCAGCACAAGGTGTTTTCTTAGCGACTATCATTGGGACTGTTGCAGGGACGCTGATGATGGCTGTATATGCCAACATTCCTTACGCTCAGGCGCCTGGTATGGGACTGAATGCTTTCTTTACTTATACCGTTGTGTTTGCACTGGGGTATACTTGGCAAGAAGCACTTGCCATGGTTTTCCTTTGTGGGATTATCAGCATTATTGTTACGCTAACCAAAGTTCGTACAATTATTATTCATGCAATTCCAGAGAGTTTGAAATACGCTATTTCTGGTGGGATTGGGATTTTCCTAGCTTATATCGGAGTGAAAAAAGCAGGACTTTTGAAATTTTCAATCGATCCGGGAACATATACTGTTGCGGGAAAAGGCGCTGATAAAGCACAAGCAGCTATCACAGCTAATGGAATGGCAACGCCGGGCTTGGTAGATTTTAACAATCCAGCTGTTCTTGTAGCTTTGTTTGGAATTTTCATCACCATTTTCTTTGTTCTCAAACGCATTCGCGGAGGGATTGTTCTCTCCATTGCAGCAACCACGATCGTAGCCATTTTGGTGGGAGTTGTAGATCTTTCAAAAATCAATTTTGCTTCCAATAATATCGGTGCTGCTGTTCAGGATTTAGGAAAGATTTTTGGTGCAGCTTTAGGCAAAAACGGTTTGTTAGCTTTATTTGCAAAACCTTCTCGCATTCCAGAAGTGCTTCTTGCTATTTTGGCCTTTTCATTAACAGATATTTTTGATAATATTGGAACTTTGATTAGTACAGGGCGCAAAGCGGGCATCTTTAACACTGCAGATGAAGAAGCTGCTAAAGATTCGTCTGGCCTTCAAACTAAAATGGATAAGGCATTATTTTCAGACATGGTTGGTACAACGATTGGTGCGATTGCAGGAACTTCAAATGTTACGACTTATGTAGAAAGTGCAGCTGGAATTGAAGCGGGCGGTCGTACTGGCTTGACAGCGCTTGTCGTTGCAGCTTTGTTTGCTGTGTCAAGCTTCTTTAGTCCACTTCTTGCTATTGTACCAACGGTAGCGGTAGCACCTATTCTTATCATTGTGGGAATTATGATGCTCTCTAGCATGAAAGATATTGAATGGGACGATTTATCAGAAGCAGTACCAGCATTCTTTACATCCGTTTTCATGGGCTTTACTTATAGTATTACTCATGGTATTGCCGTAGGATTCATCATGTATGCTTTTGTGAAAATCATCAAAGGTGAAGCCAAGGAAGTCCACCCTATTATCTGGGTATTGGATGCTTTGTTTATCCTAAACTTTATTAGTCTAGCTTTGGCTTAATGATTGAAAAATCGGGAGTGGGACAAAAATCGGTAATTTCGAAGAAATTTGATTTTGTCGTCCCCCCCCCGCACAGTTGAGTAGGGATGTAAAGGTTTATTTATCAACCGAATAGAACCCACTCAACCACTGCGACTTGCAAGAAACTCATAAAAATCTGACGAGGTTAAGGACTTTTGCCCCAGCCTCTTTTCTTTTGTTAAATTTCAGCAGAAAATGAAAACTTCTGGTATAATAAAAGAATGTTTAGCCATAATGAAGATGAGTTGATGGCGTGGGGCGAGAAATTAGGCGCTTTACTCCGAAAACAAGATGTTTTGATTTTAACGGGTGACTTGGGTGCTGGGAAAACAACCTTCACCAAAGGTTTAGCGCGTGGACTGGGTATCAAACAAATGATTAAAAGTCCGACCTACACTATTGTACGAGAATATGACGGACGCCTGCCGCTTTATCATTTGGACGTTTATCGCATTGGGGAAGATCCAGATTCTATTGATTTAGACGATTTTCTCTTTGGAGATGGAGTGACGGTTATTGAATGGGGCGAATTGTTGGGAGATAGTTTGCCAAGTGACTATCTCAAATTGACAATTTTAAGAAAAAGTGATGGTCGAGAATTGGTCTTTGACGCAAAAGGACATCGAGCTGAGAAACTGCTTGAGGAATTTGTCAATGGCTGAGTTAGAGCTAGTTATAAGAGAAGCAGAACCTCAAGATGCCAAATCTTTAATTGATTTTCTTAATCAGGTTGGGCAAGAGTCAGATTACATGACATTAGATGACGCAGGGATTTTGATGACAGAAGAGCAGATGAGCTCTTTCATTCAACATCAAGCCGCGTCAGATAATCAGATTTATCTAATTGCACTATTAGATGATGCGATTGCTGGTCTTGTAAGTATTACGGATGATTTTCATGAGCGGATTCGACATATTGGACAGGTCTTTATCGTGGTTAAAAGAGCATTTTGGAATCAAGGCATAGGAAAGTTTCTTTTAGAAGAGGCAATTGACTGGGCAGAGAATTCTGGAGTGATTCGGCGATTAGAATTAACTGTACAAGTAAGAAATGAACGTGCTGTTCATTTGTATCAAGCGTTTGGGTTTGAGATTGAGGGCATTCAAAAAAGAGGAGCCTATCTTGCAGAGGGGAAATTTCTTGATGTTTACCTAATGGGAAAACTGATAGATTAGAATAATATGTTAAAAAAAATTATCTTAATGTTTTTAAGCTTGTGTCTTGTAACGGTTGCAGGACTAGGCGTTTATGGATTTACGATTTATAACCAATCAACGGATGTATTGTCTAAGACTTACAAGAGCTTTGGGAAAGAAACAAATGTGATTGCTGCTACCAAACCTTTGACCTTGCTTTTGATGGGGGTGGATACAGGTAGTGGATCGCGCTCAGATCGGTGGGCTGGAAATAGTGATTCCATGATTCTCGTAACAGTTAATCCTAAGACAAAAAAAACAACAATGATGAGTTTGGAAAGGGATATTCTTACCAAAATTAAAACCGCTGATGGAACAACGCAAGCAAAACTTAATGCAGCTTATGCTAATGGTGGTGCCGAACTAGCGATTTCAACGATTCAAAAAATGATGAATATTCACATCGATCGTTATGTTCTGATCAATATGAAAGGTCTGGTGCAATTAGTTGATGCTGTTGGAGGCATTACGGTCAATAACACCCTTGGTTTTCCTATCTCGATTGAAGAAAACGAGCCAGAATACAAAGCAGTTGTTGAACCAGGGAAACAACATATCAATGGTGATCAAGCACTGGTCTATTCGCGGATGCGTTATCAAGATCCGGAAGGGGATTATGGACGTCAAAAGCGCCAACGTGAAGTGATTCAAAAAGTAGTCCAAAAAGTGCTGAGCTTAAACAGTGTCAGCCACTATCAAGCAATTTTAAAAGCTGTTAGCAACAATATGCAGACCAATGTAGAGTTGTCTTCTGGCAGTATTCCGCAATTATTAGGTTACCAAGATGCTTTTAAAAATATTGAAAGTAAGCAATTGAAAGGTGAGGGTGCCACGTTACCAGACGGTGGATCTTACCAAATCGTAACTTCGGAGCATATGTTGGAAATGCAAAATGTTCTGAGAAAATCGCTTGGCTTGGACGAAGTGACTGAATTGGAAACCAATGCGGTTTTATATGAAGAATTGTATGGCAGTGCTGCTCCTAGTTCCGGTCAGTCAGGAAATGACGCAACAACTGGTGCTGCTGATTCTTCTGCGTATTCAAGCAATCCTTATGGAACAGATCAAAATGGACAGTATTACGGTCAATACGGACAATGACATAATAAAAAAGAATTTAGACACACGCTAAATTCTTTTTTATTTCTTAGTTGATGTGAGTGTTCCAGATATCTTGAATTTGTTGAAGTCGAGCAGTAGCGTCTTGCTCAAAAAGTTTGAATTGGTAAGTTAAATCCTGTGAAATTGTTTGGAGATTGTCTTTTTGCTCTTGAACGACTTGGAGATTTCGTTGAATGTTTTGGAGATTGTATTGAATCCTGTCCATTAGCTCATAACTTTCAACAGCCTCGTTTATGAGTTTTTCTCTATTTTTAACAAGGCAAAAGCTGGCTGCAGCTGCACCGGTGAATAACAATAGATTACTAAGTTTCATGGTTTCTCCTTATGCTTTTGAAATTTTTTCGGCTAATTCTGCAAGAGCAGGGAAGTTTGGTTCGTGCGCCACGAAAGTCAGTTTTAAATCATCATTTTCTGTATAGCGTGGTGCTAAATGGACATGTGTATGGAAGACAGATTGACCGGCAATTTCTTCGTTATTATTGATGATATTCATCCCCTTTGCACCAGTCGCCTTCATCACTTTACGAGCAATATCTGGTATTCGTGCAAAAAGTTGACTGGCAGCTTCACCGTCCATTTCAAGCATGTTGCGGAAATGTTTTTTAGGGACAACCAAGGTATGTCCGGGCGTTACTTGTGAGATGTCTAAAAACGCTAGAATTTCATCGTCTTCATATACTTTAGAAGCTGGAATTTCTCCTGCAATAATCTTACAAAAAATGCAATCTGCCATCAAATTTACCTCTACTTTGCTAGATTTTGTTATAATATAAGAACATTATACCAGAATTTGGAGAAAATATGTTAGAAATAAAAGGGCTTACAGGGGGCTATGTGAATATCCCTGTTTTAAAAGACATCAGTTTCACAGTAGGAAATGGGGAACTGGTGGGGTTGATTGGCTTGAATGGTGCGGGTAAATCCACTACAATCAATGAAATTATCGGACTTTTAACTCCTTATAAGGGTGAAATTTTAATTGACGGTGCCAAACTGCAAGATAGTCCTACGGCTTATCGTGAGAAAATTGGTTTTATTCCGGAAACACCTAGTTTGTACGAAGAATTGACTTTAAGAGAACATATTGAAACGGTTGCTATGGCCTATAATGTGGAGCAAAAGGTGGCTTTTGCACGCGTGGAAAAATTATTGACGATGTTTCGCTTGAAAGAAAAATTAGATTGGTTTCCGGTGCATTTTTCTAAGGGGATGAAGCAAAAAGTCATGATTATCTGTGCATTTGTGGTTGACCCCAGCCTTTTTATCGTTGATGAACCATTTTTAGGACTTGATCCAGTTGCCATTGCTGACTTGATAGAGCTTTTGGAGGATGAAAAGGCAAAAGGCAAGTCAATTCTTATGAGTACGCATGTGCTGGATTCGGCAGAAAAGATGTGTGATTCATTCGTGATATTGCATAAGGGAGAAATCCGAGCTAAAGGCAATTTAGCAGAATTACGAGCAGAATTTGCCATGCCAGAAGCTAGTCTCAATGACATTTATCTAGCTTTGACAGAAGAGGCGAGCCTATGAGAAATCTGTTTCAAAAGCGCAGGCAAGTATTTCGCAATCAATGTTTGAAGTATTCACGCTATGTTTTTAATGACCATTTTGTCCTCTTTTTATTGGTCTTTATTGGCTTTTTAGCTGTTCAATACAGTCAACTGTTACGAAATTTTCCTAAAAATCACCTGCCAATCATTCTTGCTTTAGTGGTTCTTTTGTTCTTATTATTGCCTTTGGGACGAATCGCGACTTATATGGAAAAACCAGATAGTTTATTTTTGTTAGTCAAAGAGGAGGAATTAAAAAGCTACCTACAAGAACAAACGCGTTTATCTTATCGATTATGGGCCTTGCTTCAAACCGTTGTGTTGTTACTATTAGTACCGCTTTTTCTTGCCTTAGGCATGCCGCTTTGGGGCTGGTTTATTCTTGTTTTTCTTATGTTGATAGCAAAATGGTTCGTATTTTTGCAGAAAAGTCAAAAATTTTACCAAGGTGCAGGGGTGAATTGGAGCTATCTCATTGCTTATGAAGAAAGACGTAAGCAGACAATCCTACGTTTCTTTGCTCTCTTTACCAATGTCAAAGGAATTTCTAATAGTGTGAAACGCCGTGCGTATCTTGATGGTTTGACAAATATTCTACCAAAAAGACAGTCAACCACTTGGCAAAATATATATTTGCGTTCTTATTTACGAAATGGTGATTTTCTGGCCTTGACTATACGGTTGCTGTTTCTGTCTCTTTTGGGAATTGGTTTTATCAGTCAATCATGGATTGCGGCTATTTTCGTGGCTTTGTTGAATTATCTCTTGCTATTTCAGTTGACAGCCTTGTACAATGCTTTTGATTATCAATATTTGACGTTCTTATTTCCTTTGGAAACTGGATTGAAATTAAAAGGAGTGAAACAAGTGATTATTCTTATTGGCTACAGCGTGCTTTTTGTGGAAACAATAATGGCTTTGTTGTTTTTCCAAGATAGAGTAGCTTTGCTTTTTATGATTGGAATTACATTGCTACTTTATTTCATCTATTTACCATTTAAATTAAGAAGTTTGGTTGACTAAAGGAAGTAAAATTAGTAAAATAGATGGGAAACTTTTTACGGAGGGGAATAATGGACTTGGTTGATAATGAGCTAACTCTGACGCCGATTGCAGGCAAGAGTGGAAAAGCCTACATGGGCACCTATCCAGATGGGGCGCGCGTTTTCGTCAAGATGAATACAACCCCAATCTTAGTAGGTTTAGCTAGAGAACAAATTGCACCACAACTATTGTGGAGTCGTCGCATGGCAGATGGCAACGTTATGAGTGCGCAAGAGTGGCTGTCAGGAAAGATCTTGACACCAGCTGAAATGGACAAAAAGCAAATTGTAAATATTTTGACGCGTTTGCATCGCTCACGTCCCTTGATGACACAACTGCGCCGGCTGGGTTATGCTTTGGAAACGCCAGCAGATTTAGTGGAATCCTGGTTGGAACATGCTCCAATCGCACTTAGCAATAATCAATATTTACGGTCTGTTTTAAGAGACATGCGTAGCAATCTGCCGCAATTTCGTGAGGATTATGCAACGATTGTACATGGAGATGTTCGGCATAGTAATTGGATTGAAACGGACAGCGGTTTGGTGTATTTGGTAGATTGGGATTCTGTGCGTTTGACAGATCGAATGTTTGATGTGGCCCATATGTTAAGTCATTATATTCCAGAAGCGCGTTGGAAAGAATGGTTGACCTACTATGGCTATCGCTATAATGAAACGGTATTGAAGAAATTATACTGGTATGGTCAGTATGCTTACCTATGTCAGATTGCGAAGTATTATGAAAATGCAGACTTGGAAAATGTGAATCGGGAGATTTATGCCTTGCGCAACTTCCGCTCAAAATACGGAAGAAAGATGTCATGAGAGTTAGAAATCGTAAAGGGGCGACGAAATTATTAGAAGCAAACCCGCAATATGTGATTTTAAATCCTGCTGAAGCAAAGGGAAAATGGCACGAAATTTTTGGCAATAATCATCCTATTCATATTGAAGTGGGAAGTGGAAAGGGTGCGTTTGTTTCAGAAATGGCAAAAGCTCATTCAGAAATTAACTATATCGGAATTGATATTCAAAAATCTGTTTTGAGTTACGCCTTGGATAAGGTTTTAGTAGCTGATGTTCCCAATATCAAGCTCCTTTGGGTAGATGGTTCTGATTTGACCAACTACTTTGAAAATGGAGAGATTGATCGTTTGTATCTGAATTTTTCTGATCCTTGGCCCAAGAAACGCCATGAAAAACGGCGCTTGACCTACAAATCTTTTCTCGATACCTTTAAGCAAATTTTACCAGAACATGGTGAGATTCATTTCAAAACAGATAATCGTGGTCTCTTTGAATATAGCTTGGTAAGTTTTTCTCAATACGGCATGAAACTAAATGGCGTTTGGTTGGATTTGCACGCGAGCGACTTTGAGAATAATGTGATGACGGAATATGAGCAAAAATTTGCCAACAAAGGTCAAGTCATCTATCGGGTTGAGGCAGAGTTTTAAGGTGAAATAGATAATTGAAAGAGGTTGGGCAAAAAGTATCCCAGCTTCTATCAGATTTAGTAATAAACGAAT
>NZ_KV837637.1:245272-293766 GCF_001838575.1 Streptococcus sp. HMSC034B03 | reverse complement strand
CTATCAGATTTAGTAATAAACGAATAACGCAGTAGGTGATTGGGCTCTTCATTCGCTGTTCAAGCTCGGAAGAGCACTTTTGGCGAAAACTTCGTTTTCTTCATCTGCAACCTTAAACAGCTTGATAACTGTTTAAGCACCCTTGCGGGGGTGGGACTACGAACTAAAAATTTTCAATTTTTAGTTTTGTCCCACTCCCTTTTCTGATTTTCAGGAGAAAAGATTGCTAAAAAACAAGAGGAGCAAAAGAATGTCTCAAGCGACAAAATGAACTTTAAAAGCTTCATTTAAACATTTTGTTATAAAAGCTATTAACAAAATTTACGATTCAGGACATTGTAGAAGATTGTGGGATCAATCGGATGACCTTTTACCATATATATGTGTGTGATTTGGTAGAATGGTCTTGTTTTGAGCTTGCTAAAAAGTAAAACGTTGCTGTCCAAGTAGATGTTTAAGAAATTTTATTAAATAGTAGAACTTTTCTCATTTTGTTCTTTTCTCTTGTGCTTGATTAAGTTTTTATTTATAATAATTCTAAATAAAGAGAAAAGAGAAGATTGACGATGATGAGAGAACAAGAAATTGATAAGAATTTTAGCGGTCGGCTTAATATTTTGCGAGCTGGAGTATTGGGGGCCAATGATGGTATTATTTCTATCGCGGGTGTGGTAATAGGGGTAGCAAGTGCGACAGAAAGTATTTGGATTATCTTTCTTTCTGGGTTAGCAGCAGTCTTTGCGGGAGCTTTTTCCATGGCAGGTGGTGAATATGTATCTGTCTCCACTCAAAAGGATACGGAGGAGGCCGCAGTTGTCAGAGAGCGAGATCTTTTAATGAAAAATCCAGATATTGCTAGGCAGTCGCTCTATGCAGCTTATATCCAGAATGGCGAGTGTGAGACTTCTGCCCAGCTTTTAACCAATCGAGCTTTTTTAAAGGATCCTCTCAAAGCTTTGGTAGCGGAAAAGTATGGTATTGAAGTGGAAGAATTTACTAATCCTTGGCATGCAGCAATCTCCAGCTTTATCGCTTTTGTAGCAGGAGCTATTTTTCCCATGCTGAGCATTGTCTTCTTTTCTGCTAGTTATAGAATTCCGACGACAGTAGTCATTGTTGCTTTATCGCTATTGGGAACGGGATACACCAGTGCTAAGTTAGGAAAAGCACCGATAAAAAATGCCATGATTCGAAACTTAGTCATTGGACTTTTGACTATGACAGTAACTTATCTTGTAGGTCAATTATTTGCTATTTAATTTCGAAATAAAAAACCTTTATGAGGAGTGATTTTGATTGTAGGTTATTCTATTTGACTTTATAGTCAATTCTTTTTAGAATTATCTGTCAACCACAATGCTGAAATCAATCAATTTTCTTACGATTGATAAGTATAGCATCAAATAAAATACAGGAATATATTTTCTTGCATTTTATTTTTTCTTATGCTATAATACAAGTAATGAATATGAAAGAGAGGCGAGGAAGTATCTTCGCCTCTTATCTGTGAGGAGGTGTAGTCTTATCGCAACGATTGTAGAATTGGTAAAAGAGGTTGTCGAGCCAGTCATCCAAGAGCCGTATGAATTAGTGAATATTGACTATGGTAAGATGGGGAGCGACCATGTTCTCAGTATTTTTGTAGATAAGTCGGGAGGGATTACCGTAAATGATACGGCAGATTTGACGGACATCATCAGTCCGCTTTTGGACACGATTAAGCCGGATCCTTTTCCTGAGCAGTATTTCCTTGAGGTGACGAGCCCAGGGTTGGAACGTCCGCTGAAAACGAAAGAACAATTAGCAGATGCAGTTGGGCAATATATCCATGTTAGTCTGTATCAAGCAGTTGATAAAAGTAAAACCTTTGAAGGAACATTGCTTTCTTTTGAGGAAGATCATTTAACAATGGAATATATGGATAAGACGCGTAAGAAAGTTGTTCAAATTCCTTACAAGCTAGTATCCAAAGCAAGATTAGCAGTAAAATTTTAGTAAAAAAAAAGAAAGGATTGCTTTTGTTTTTACAAAAGCGAAAAAGACATGAGTAAAGAAATGCTAGAGGCCTTCCGCATTTTGGAAGAAGATAAAGGGATTAAAAAAGAAGACATTATCGAAGCAGTGACAGAATCCTTGCGCTCCGCTTATCGTCGCCGTTATGGTCAAGCAGATAGCGCAGCCATTGAATTTAACGAAAAAACAGGAGATTTTCGTGTCTATACAGTTCGTGAAGTGGTGGACGAAGTTTTTGATAGCCGTTTGGAAATCAGCTTAAAAGATGCTCTTGCCATTAGCTCAGCTTATGAGCTTGGTGATAAAATCAAATTTGAAGAAGCGCCGGCTGAATTTGGTCGGGTAGCAGCTCAATCTGCTAAGCAAACAATTATGGAAAAGATGCGCAAGCAAACGCGGGCGATTACTTACAATAAGTACAAAGAGCATGAAAATGAAATCATGTCAGGAACAGTCGAACGTTTTGACAATCGTTTCATCTATGTCAATCTTGGCAGCATTGAAGCGCAGTTGTCTAAACAAGACCAAATTCCTGGAGAAGTCTTTGCTTCACACGACCGCATTGAAGTTTTTGTTTATAAGGTTGAGGACAATCCTCGCGGTGTGAATGTTTTTGTTAGCCGTAGTCATCCAGAGATGATCAAACGCTTGATGGAGCAAGAAATTCCTGAAGTTTATGACGGAACGGTTGAAATCATGAGCGTTTCTCGTGAAGCAGGTGATCGAACCAAGGTTGCGGTACGCAGTCACAACCCAAATATAGATGCAATTGGTACAATCGTTGGACGTGGTGGCGCAAACATCAAGAAAATCACCAGCAAGTTTCATCCAGCTAAGTATGATGCAAAATCAGACCGTATGATTCCTATTGAAGAAAACATCGATGTGATTGAGTGGGTAGCAGATCCTGCTGAATTCATCTACAATGCGATTGCTCCTGCAGAAGTGGATCAAGTCATCTTTGACAGTCAAGATAGCAAGCATGCTCTTGTCGTTGTGCCAGATAACAAATTGTCTCTTGCAATCGGTCGTCGCGGACAAAACGTACGCTTGGCAGCTCATTTGACAGGTTACAGAATTGACATCAAATCTGCAAGTGAATTTGAAGCTATGGAAGAAGCTGGTGAACTCGGCGGATTTGCTGAAGAAGTAGAAGAATTTACAGCAGTTGAAAGTCCTGTAGAAACAGAATTTGTGGAAAGTGAAGTTGAAGCAGCAGACTAAAGGAGGGAAAGAATGGCAAAAACAAGAAAAATCCCTTTACGAAAATCAGTAGTTTCTAACGAAATCATTGACAAGCGTGATTTACTCCGCATTGTCAAAAACAAAGAAGGTCAAATTTTCATTGATCCGACAGGTAAGGCGAACGGACGTGGAGCTTATATCAAACTTGATAATGAAGAAGCGCTTCAAGCTAAGCAAAAACGAGTCTTTAATCGCAGTTTCAATATGGAAGTGGAAGACGATTTTTACGATGAACTGATTGCTTATGTGGATCACAAGGTCAAAAGAAGAGAGTTAGGTCTTGAATAAGCAAAAACTAGCCAATTTACTTGGCTTAGCACAACGAGCAGGTCGCATCATATCGGGTGAAGAATTGGTTGTTAAGGCTATACAAGATAGGAAAGCAAAGTTGGTCTTTTTAGCCAACGATGCTGCTCCAAATTTGACCAAGAAAATTACTGATAAAAGTCATTATTACAAAGTAGAAGTATCAACCGTGTTTTCAACACTGGAATTAAGCACCGCAGTAGGCAAGGCAAGAAAAGTCCTTGCTGTTACTGATGCTGGATTTACAAAGAAAATGAGGTCTCTTATGGAATAGAAGAGGAGGACAAGATTTGTCTAAAGTAAGATTGTACGAAATCGCGAAAGAACTGGGAAAAGAAAGCAAGGAAATTGTGGCGCGTGCAAAAGAGCTTGGTATTGAGGTAAAAAGTCATGCCAGCAGCGTGGAAAGTGAAATAGCAACACGTATCACAGCTAGCTTTTCTCAAGCAGCAGCTCCTAAAAAAGAAACGACTCAAAAGCCGACTCAATCGTTGCCTAAAGAGCAAGCGTCAGCTCCAACGGCAGTGAAAGAAACGACCGAGGCTGAGAAGAAAGCAGAGCCGAAGGCAGTAGCTCCGACGCAAAAGTCGGAAGTGGAAGCGAAGTCGGCGTCTGCAAAACCAAAAAGTCGTAATTTTAAGGCTGAACGAGAGGCAAGAGCGAAAGAACAGGCAGAACGACGAAATAAACAGCGAGAAAATCGGCCACAAAAACAACAAAATGGTGAAAAGCGAAATCGAGAAGAGCGCAATCCGCGTAATAATCGAAACAACCAAAATCGAAATGACCGTTGGAATCGCAGCGAACAACGCGACAATCGCGATCATCGCAATCAGGATAATCGTCGTCAAGAACAAAATCGTTCAAATATTGCAAATCAGAATCGCCCTCAAACAAATCAAGGACCACGCATTGATTTCAAGGCGCGTGCAGCAGCTCTGAAAGCTGAACAGAATGCCGAATATGCTCGTGGAAGCGAGGAACGTTTTAAACAGGCTCAAGCTGCAAAAGCAGCTCAACGTGAGCAGAAGAAACGGAAAGAACCGGTAGAAGAATTATTCAAAGCAGCAGCGCCTATCGTGGAGGCTACGAAGCCGGCTCCACAGTCTCAAGTTGCCCCTGAGGCGGTTCCAACTCCTGCAGTTGATACTCGTCGGAAAAAACAAGCTCGACCAGACAAGAAACGTGATGACTTTGATCGCGAAGAAGATGGTCCAAGAAAACAACAAAAGAATCGAAGCAGTCAAAATCAAGTGAGAAATCAAAAGAATAGTAATTGGAATCATAACAAGAAAAATAAAAAAGGCAAGAATAATCGGAACAATAACCAAACTCCAAAACCGGTTACAGAACGCAAGTTCCATGAATTGCCAAAAGAATTTGAATATACAGAAGGCATGACCGTTGCAGAGATTGCAAAGCGGATTAAACGTGAACCAGCCGAAATTGTCAAGAAACTCTTTATGATGGGGGTTATGGCAACGCAGAATCAATCGTTGGACGGCGATACTATTGAACTTCTGATGGTAGATTATGGCATTGAAGCACATGCTAAAGTTGAAGTCGATAATGCAGATATCGAACGCTTCTTTGTGGATGAAGATTATCTTGATCCAGATGCTTTAGTAGAACGTCCGCCAGTTGTGACCATCATGGGACACGTTGACCATGGGAAAACAACACTTTTGGATACCTTGCGTAATTCTCGTGTTGCTACAGGTGAGGCAGGTGGGATTACACAACATATTGGTGCTTACCAGATTGAAGAAAATGGTAAGAAAATTACCTTCCTTGATACACCAGGGCATGCCGCTTTCACCTCTATGCGGGCGCGCGGTGCTTCTGTCACAGATATTACGATTCTTGTCGTAGCAGCAGATGATGGAGTCATGCCTCAAACAATTGAAGCGATTAACCATTCAAAAGCAGCCAATGTGCCAATTATTGTAGCGATTAACAAGATTGATAAGCCAGGTGCTAATCCTGAACGTGTCATCGGTGAATTAGCTGAATATGGAGTTATGTCTACAGCATGGGGCGGTGATTCTGAATTTGTTGAAATCTCAGCTAAGTTCAACCAAAATATTGATGAACTGCTCGAAACCGTTCTCCTTGTAGCTGAAATTCAAGAGCTAAAAGCTGATCCAAAGGTTCGCGCAATTGGTACAGTAATCGAAGCGCGCTTGGATAAAGGAAAAGGTGCAGTTGCAACCTTGCTTGTTCAACAAGGTACCTTAAATGTACAAGATCCAATTGTTGTTGGTAATACTTTTGGTCGTGTGCGTGCCATGACCAATGACCGTGGACGTCGAGTGAAAGTTGCGGGGCCATCGACACCAGTATCTATCACAGGTTTAAATGAAACACCAATGGCTGGTGACCATTTTGCCGTATATGAAGATGAAAAAGCAGCGCGTGCAGCTGGTGAAGAACGTGCAAAACGTGCTCTCATGAAACAACGTCAGGCAACGCATCGTGTTAGTTTGGAAAATCTCTTTGATACCCTTAAAGCTGGTGAAGTCAAGTCTGTCAATGTTATTATCAAAGCAGATGTGCAAGGTTCTGCCGAAGCCTTGACAGCTTCCCTTCAAAAGATTGAAGTAGAAGGCGTTAAAGTCACGATTGTTCACTCAGCAGTTGGTGCTATTAACGAGTCTGACGTGACTCTTGCCGAAGCTTCAAATGCCTTTATCATTGGTTTTAACGTTCGTCCTACCCCACAAGCTCGTCAACAAGCAGAAGCCGATGATGTCGAAATTCGTCTTCACAGCATTATTTATAAAGTCATCGAAGAAGTAGAAGATGCCATGAAAGGGATGTTGGATCCAGAATACGAAGAAAAAATTATCGGTGAAGCTGTTATCCGTGAAACCTTCAAGGTTTCTAAAGTCGGTACCATTGGTGGCTTTATGGTGGTTAGCGGTAAAGTAACTCGTGATTCTAAGGTTCGTGTGATTCGTGATGGTGTTGTCATCTTTGATGGTGCGCTTGCTAGCCTCAAACATTATAAGGATGATGTGAAAGAAGTTGGCAATGGGCAAGAAGGTGGTCTCATGGTTGAGAACTACAATGACATCAAGGTAGACGACATGATTGAAGCCTACATCATGGAAGAAATCACAAAATAAAATATGAATGGAAAAGAGACAGGCTATGGTTCATTAAAGTCTGCCTCAACCTTTTTCTAAAGTAAGTGAAAGGAGATATCATGGCAAATCAATTTCGTGTGGATCGTGTGGGCATGGAAATCAAACGTGAAGTCAATGAAATCTTGCAAAAAAAAGTTCGTGATCCGCGTGTTCAAGGAATTACCATTACAGATGTGCAAATGTTGGGCGACTTGTCAATGGCAAAAGTATACTACACGCTGATGAGCAACCTTGCTTCTGAGCAAGAAAAAGCTCAAATTGGTTTAGAAAAAGCCAAAGGAACGATCAAACGTGAATTGGGTCACAACTTGAAGATGTATAAAATTCCTGATTTGACATTTATCAAAGATGAATCCATTGAATACGGGAATAAAATTGACCAAATGCTCCGCTATTTAGAACAAAAATAAAACGTGATTTTAGCTATATCAATATATTTAAAAAGAAAGGAAATTCTATTTTTCTTTCTTTTTTTGATAAAAATGCTAAAAAAGGCTTGTTACTTTTACACTTATCCTTTAAAATAGAAAAGGAGATAATCCGCTACAGATTTTTCGGAGGAGAAAAGATGTCCATCAATTGGCAGCAAATTATATTTAGCTTTTTAGGCGGTTTAGGACTTTTCCTATATAGTATTCGGATGATGGGAGATGGTTTGCAGCAGGCTGCAGGGGATCGGCTTCGTTATTTCATTGACAAATATACCAGCAATCCATTTTTTGGTGTTCTGGTTGGAATTGGTCTAACAGCCTTGATTCAGTCAAGTTCAGGTGTGACAGTTATTACGGTTGGACTGGTAAGCGCTGGACTATTGACTTTGAAGCAAGCGATTGGGATTGTTATGGGAGCCAATATCGGAACGACAGTGACCTCCTTTATTATTGGTTTTAAGCTAGGTGATTATGCCTTACCCATTCTCTTTTTAGGAGCAGTCTGTCTCTTCTTTACCAAAAAGCGCTCTATCAATAATATTGGTCGTGTCTTATTTGGGGTCGGTGGGATTTTCTTTGCTTTAAATCTGATGAGTGGCGCTATGGAGCCATTGAAAGATTTAGACGCTTTCCGTGAATATATGATAAAGTTAAGTGGAAATCCAGTCCTTGGTGTGTTTGTAGGAACAGGGATTACATTGCTCATTCAAGCTTCGTCTGCTACCATTGGGATTTTGCAGAATCTGTATGCAAGTGGCTTGATTGAGCTAAAAGGAGCTTTGCCAGTTCTTTTTGGGGATAATATCGGGACAACGATTACAGCGATTATTGCATCTTTAGGTGCCAATATTGCAGCAAAACGTGTGGCAGGTGCTCATGTAATGTTTAACGTGGTTGGTACCATTTTGTGTTTGATTGTGTTAGGACCATTTACAAGCTTGATTCAGTGGTTTCAAACAGCTCTCCATTTAAGCCCAGAAATGACCATTGCCTTTGCTCACGGAACTTTTAATGTTACTAATACCATTATTCAATTTCCATTTATTGGCTTGTTAGCTACCTTGGTAACAAAACTGATTCCAGGTGAAGATGAAGTTGTGAAATATGAACCGCTTTATTTAGATCCGATTTTAATCAAACAAGCTCCGTCTTTGGCGCTTGGAAATGCCAAAAAAGAATTGCTGCATTTAGGACGTTATGCGATGCGTTCATTTGAGTTGGCTTATGATTATATTGTGAACAATACTGAAAAGTCAGCAGACAAGGGACACAAGGTAGAAGAAGCAATCAATAAGATTGATGAAGATCTCACACGTTACCTCATTGATTTATCTAGTGAGCCTCTTAGCCAAAAAGAAAGTGAAGTGCTGACAAATATTTTGGATTCATCTCGAGATTTAGAAAGAATCGGGGACCATGGTGAAGCGCTGATTAACTTGACTGATTATATCCGTCGGAAAAAGGTGGAATTTTCTCCAGCAGCTTTGCAAGAGTTGGAATTGATTTACAATATGACGCTCAGCTTCATAAAAGAATCATTGAAGTCTGTAGAAGATAATGATATTGAATTGGCCAATAGTTTGGTGGCTAAGCATGAAGCGATTGATAAAATGGAACGAAAGCTACGGAAAACGCACATTCATCGTCTGAACAGAGGTGAATGCTCTACGCAAGCTGGGGTGAACTTTATTGATATCATCTCTCACTATACGAGAGTAGCGGATCACGCCATGAACTTAGCGGAAAAGGTCCAAGCGGAACAAATTTAAGATTGAGAGACAAACTGCTGAGGTGGTTTGTTTTTTTGTACCCTACTTATCTTGTATGATCAAGTAGAAAGTTTATTAATAATGACTCTGTGAGATCAAGTTGGGTACACAAGAAAAAGTGGAACATCTGTGCTGTAATACTGGCTTGACTCTGTTATCAATCCAATGTGATAGAGCAAATAGAGGTAGAGTAGAACTTGAAAGATGTCACAGTTTATCTTTATCAAAGCTTACAAACTCTAAACCAGTTCATCAAGGAGAAAAATACCAATTTCGGAATATACTTTTTACTTTTGATTAAATCTTTCTTGTAAAATTGCATTTGTTAAACTATTCGAACCTCTTATTGCTGGCTATCAGTAGATTGTGGGTATTGAATTAGAAAAAGTTTTAGTATGTTCTATAAGCCAGACTCATGTTTTTTGATGAGAATATTATGGTGATGGGGAGATTGTCATAACTAGTTTATTAAGGATGTTCGGAAACTAGTCATATAAAAAGCCAATCCTCGTAAAGCGAGGACTGGCTGGTTGTTTAATTTATTATTAGAACAATATGTATTGAAAGTTAATTTAGCTGCTATGTACTGTATACATACATGATGTGAGAGAAGCTAAACATTAGCTCCTACTGAATTATTCAAAAGTAACCTTAATTGGTACTTTGGCTATGGTTTCTGTGATATCATAAATGACTTCTAAATTGCATTCTAAAACTTTTGGTTTGGTAATACTAGCTGCTTCTAAAGCATTTATTGGTAATTTAATACTACCTTCAGAAGTAGCAGAAGCTTTTAAGGTATCAGAGCAAATGATAATTTTGTGGTCATCATTATTGGAAATATTATTGACTTTACCATTACGAGTTTGCACTTCATATTCTTTATTGGAAGTATTTTTATATGCTAACTTAAGGGTATATTCATAATCATCTTTTTCTAGCCCTTTATAGGTAAGTGTGACACCTTTGCCTTCGTAAATAACTGTGTCAATAGCTGTGGTAGAAAATTCAATGGTTTTTGAGCTTTGTTCTGCTTTTTGACTAGAACTGGTCTTGGGTATTTCAGAAGATGATGTGTCTGTTGATTTCTTATTATTACCGCAAGCAACTAAAAGCAGAATGGTAAGTAAGGAGACAGCGACTGTAAAGACTTTCTTTTTCATGATACACCTCCAAAGATAAGTGTGCTAGGCGCAGACTAAAGTCGTTTAAAGCCGATTTGTCTCTTTTAAATTGGGAATCAGCTCCTTGCGACAAAAATCAACACAAAATACTTTTTCCATATTTATTATAACACAATACAGACAATTATTCAAATAAAAGATAGAACATAAAGACTTAAATAAGGTAGTAACCGGAAAGTCGAATATAAACTTGATGGTTTAGGTTGAGTGCCTTAATTGATTCATTTGACAGAAATTATCTATTTAGTACTAAAAATATGAAAACAACAAGAAAAAACAAGACGACTATAAGGTTGGTCTGAATTTAATATCGAAAAATATCTAGCAAACAAGACTTGCAAATGGAATGAGTACTAGTATTTGTCCTAAAATAAGCAGCATCAAAGTCAGCTCCTGCCAATATGGAATTTAGATCACTCTTTTAAACGAAGTGTACTACAAGTTTGTTAAATGGACAGTATAGAAAATAGTATAAACAGTAGTGTTTATACAATCACTTAAAATCTAGCAAGATAGGTCTATACCATTTACAAAAAGAAAAGAAAGCGATATAATGAAAGAGACATAATGAACAATGCGAGAGTGATTTAAAATACCATTTACAGTTGTCTAAAGTGACAGCTTATATAAACTCTCACTGAAAGAAGGAGGTTTTATTATGCCTAAATATATTCAAGCAGATCGATTTTTCTATCCCCATGGTATCCGTCAAGGTGGCTACTTGGAAATCACAGATGGTAAATTTGGCAAATGGACGAAAGCTATTCCGGCAGGTGCGGATGTGATAGATTATACAGGTTATTCTATCGCACCGGGACTGGTGGATACCCATATTCATGGTTTTGGCGGTGTCGATGTCATGGATAACAATATTGAGGGCACCCTTCATACGATGAGTGAAGGTCTCTTGACGACGGGGGTGACTAGTTTTCTGCCAACGACTTTGACTTCAAGCTATGAACAACTCTTGGCTGTGACAGAAAATATCGGTGCTCATTATCAGGAAGCGACAGGTGCTAAGATTCGTGGCTTATATTTTGAAGGTCCGTATTTCACAGAAAAATATAAAGGAGCCCAAAATCCAATTTACATGAAAAATCCTCGAATGGATGAATTTCGTGCTTGGAAAAAAGCATCGAATGGTTTGCTCAATAAAATCGCTTTAGCTCCAGAACGAGAAGGTGTTGAAGATTTTGTTCGAACCATTACTGATGAAGGCGTAACAGTTGCACTTGGGCACTCAAATGCAACTTTTGATGAAGCTAAAGTTGCGGTAGATGCTGGCGCTAGTGTCTGGGTTCATGCCTATAATGGCATGCGTGGTCTGACTCACCGTGAGCTGGGCATGGTCGGCGCTATGTACGAGCTGCCACACACTTATGCTGAGCTGATCTGTGATGGACACCATGTGGATCCAAAGGCTTGTGACATCTTGATGAAGCAAAAAGGGCATGAAAATGTTGCGCTCATCACAGACTGTATGACTGCAGGAGGCTTGGAAGACGGTGACTATATGTTGGGAGAATTTCCAGTAGTAGTCGCAAATGGAACTGCTCGACTCAAATCAACAGGTAACCTAGCCGGTTCTATCTTGAAATTGAAAGACGGGTTAAAGAACGTTGTCAAATGGGGGATTGCTAACCCACACGAAGCAGTTATGATGGCAACCCTCAATCCGGCTAAATCCGTTCATATTGAGGATGTTTGTGGTCAAATCAAGGAAGGACATGATGCAGACTTCATTGTGTTGGACAAGGATTTGGAACTGGTTGCGACCTACTTGGATGGCGAAAAGAGATACGAAGCTAAATAGAATCTTTTTATCTTGAAAGAGTTGGGAAACCGACTCTTTTCATTTTACTTTTTAAAATACATGTAGTTAAGAAAAGGTTTTTAAGGATTTGAATTGCAATAAGGGGCGTGATATAATGAGGTTATCTGAGTCGTATGCTCATGATTGTAGTTGGCATAACTTTTATTACTTATAGTTTTCTCGGCAGGGGAATGGCACCAACCAAGGAGAATGTCTTTAAACCCAAATCCTTGAAAAAGAAAGCTAAGAAATAGATTTTTTGTTGGAAGGGGTAGTTGACTGGGCTGCCTGCTTGCTTAATAAAGGAGACGGAGATGGAACGTTATCAATTAAACAATGGTGTAGAGATTCCGGTTTTGGGCTTTGGAACTTGGAAGGCTCAAGATGGTGAAGAGGCCTATCAGGCGGTGCTAACAGCACTTGAAGCAGGCTACCGACACATTGATACTGCGGCTGTTTATAAGAATGAGGGAAGTGTGGGTAGTGCAATCAAAGACAGTGGTATACCGCGAGAAGAGCTCTTTATTACGACCAAGCTCTGGAATGGTAATCATACTTATGAGGAGACTCAAGGAGCTTTTGCCCGCTCCTTAGAGCGTTTGGGGCTGGACTATCTGGACCTCTATCTTATCCACTGGCCCAATCCAAAACCTCTGCGAGAGCAGGAAGCTTGGAAGGAGCGCAATCGGGAGGTTTGGCGGGCTATGGAAGACCTCTATCGGGAGGGGAAAATCCGAGCTATCGGTGTCAGCAATTTCCTGCCTCACCACCTAGAGCCTCTGCTTGAGACAGCGCGTATTTTGCCTGCGGTCAATCAAATTCGTCTGGCGCCTGGTGTCTATCAGGCTGAAACAGTGGACTATTGTCGTAAGCATGATATTCTCCTAGAGGCTTGGGGTCCCTTCGGTCAAGGGGGACTTTTCCGCAATGAAGAAGTCAAGGCTGTGGCCGATAAATACGGCAAATCTGTCGCCCAAATCGCTCTGGCTTGGAGCCTGCAAGAGGGCTTCCTGCCCCTGCCCAAGTCGGTTACGCCTGAGCGAATCAAGAGCAATCTGGACTGCTTTGACATTACCCTCAGTCCAGCAGACCTAGAAGTGTTGAAAAACATTCAAGGTCTTGAAGGCGGCGCTCCAGATCCAGATAAGATGGATTTTTAGATGATGATTGACTGAAACTGTAATCAAAACTTTCTCTTCTGTGCGATAAAGAAATCAAAGGGCTGATTGAGGAGGTTATTGAGCTACTGGGAGTAGGAAGATAAGGAAGAAAAGAAGCAGTCAAGGCTTCAGTCAATATCATTTATCAACGTCCTACTCCAATCTAGGAGTCGAATCGTCTTCCTTACTAAAATTTGGAGGGAATCTAGCTTTCAGATAGTCCTATTTATGAAAATTTCCAAATAATCTATTCCTCGAATGACAGGATTTACTAAAATTGATTGGCATTCTATGTCTAGGATGACACTAATCACTAAAGTTTCTAGGTATTCTAAGTCTTGAATGCTCGGATGATTCGTTTTTTATAGACAAATAGTCCCCGTCGGAAGGTTTACTAGCAATCAGATGGGGATTTTTGCTGCCTTTTTTCTTTGAAAAAGAGAAAAATGCCTTTTCGGAGCTTAAAAACAACATTTCAGAGTAGCCTTGCCAAAGATTTATCACCACATGCTATACTTGTTTTATCATATTTGTGGAAAGGATTATTATGACAAAAACCTACACCATTCGCCCCCTGCCTTACAGCAACTTTACTAACCGTGAGTTTGAGAGCTTGATGACGGACTCTCATCAGGTTCTTACTAGCTTTGCCAAGTCCTACAAGGATGAGGCTATGTATGATGATCATCTTGAAGTCTTTGACAGTAAGCTGGAGCAATTCCAAGCCCAGTTGGCCAGCGTAGAAAATAAACAAACCTTGAGTCTAGCAGAAGTGGATAAGGAGCGGGACAGTGCCCTAGTCGGACTGTTTACCTTGCATAGGGGCTTTGCCAAAATCAAGGAGCCCAATCTCAAAGCTGCCCACGAAACCCTAACGCCAGTCCTTGCGAAGTATAAGGACATCACCAAGCATACCAACGATGTCGCAACTGCTGAAATCAAGAGTCTCCTCAAAACCCTCAAGGAGGAACCTTATGATGCAGCAGTGACTACCTTGGGTCTTCTGCCGATGCTTACCGCCGTGGCAACAGCTCAGGAAGACTATGACCGGGCAGAAACTCTGGCGCGTGCAGCCAAGTCCAGCAAAGAAGTCGGCAAAACCAAGCAGTTGCGTACCGAGCTCTCCCGTATCTATGACCTCTTTATGCGCTATACCGCAGCCTCCGCAGAAGCCTATCCCGAAAAACTCCACTTTGCTAAACTCCTCAAAGACCTCAACACCATCCGCGACAGCAAGCGCCGCCTATCCAGTCCAAGCAAGAAAGCAAAAACGGAACAAGTGGCAGAGATGGCAGGGTAAAGTCAATCCCTTAGAATGATTTCTAGGGGATTTTTGGTGGTTTCGTGGTATAATTCTATCAAAAGAAACCTACACAAACTTGATGAAACTGCAGGTGAGTGAAAAATGGGAAGCGAATTATTATGAACGAAGAAAAATTATTGGGAAATATATCATTTATACTTTCTATTACAAGAAACGATGGAAGCAAAGCAAATTTTATATATAATAACTAATTTTACCGACGATTTTGATAATTCTGAGATATTCATACCACTTTTCCCGTTTTTATCATCAATTTGTTTAGGCTGGATTGAGAAGTTTCAAGAACAAGGAATCATTTTAGAATTACCAAACATCAGAGATGTAAACCTTGTAACCATGATGAAAAAAATTAGAATTGGCGTGAAGCTCTATTCTGATAATAAATTTGCAAAAGCTTGTAATAAGTTAAATAATAGTGCGGTTGAAAGAAAGCGCCTATTAGAGTCGAACTATAATTTTTATCAAAAATTTTTTGTTTATTGCTTTGTGCAGCACGATTTGGGAGTTTTACTATTGATGATATTCCTTATGGAAACATTAGTCAAATGAGTATATATTTTGAGGTTAAATAAATTTACAACTATAGAAAAGTGGGAACAAGAAATAGAACCAATTTTTATTGATTATTCTCGTGATCTGTCTGCTTTTATCAATTCGGTCACTTCAAATTTTGAAAAAGATTTTAATTTAGATCCAGCAATGAAACTGGATATTTCAAGTTGTAAATTAAGACATATTGATAAGTTTTTAATGGATAACAGAAGGCAAGATATTTTACTAGGGAATCTGCCACTTGAAGTTCAATTACAGTTATTCAATATTCTATGTCAGAACAATTTTCTAAATAGCTTATTCCCGAAAGTATTCTAAAATAAAGGTAATATATTCTATCGTTCAAAAATCCAATCTTATCTAGTTAGCGTCAATTCTTTAGCAAAAATTTTAAGTAAATATTCCAAAAGTATTAATTCTGGTTTAGCAGAAAAAATACAAACTACTATTTACGTAAAAGGTAATATTTTCTTAGAGATAGTCAATTTAGAAATAATATTTTTCATTATTCTATTAAAGAAATTCCTTATTCCCAGTTTTCAACTCCGGACAATTATTTTAGGGATTTTATTGAGTATTATGTAGATATTAATTTTGACAATTTCATGAAAATAGTTGATGAAGAGATAGATAAAATTAATGAAGTTGTTGAGGAATTAATAAAATATAGATAAAGGAGAATTATTGTGGTTGATACTATTTGGATTTTGGGAATGGTTTTGATATTGTGATGGTACGAAAAACGTCTTTTCTTTATGTGTGCTAAACGAAAGAATGCTAGAAGATAATTGAAAAGTTAGGGAGAAGAGATGAATTTATTGACTATTAGAGGATTTATTGGTACAATTTTACTATTTTGTATGTATTATTTTCTAAAAAAGATTCGGATGAAAATAATTTAAGGCTTTATTTGTCCTGATATACAACATAAATCTCAGGATATATTGAATATTTTAAACGATGAATATTCTTCAAAATTTAATAAACTATTAGATGAAAAGGGTATATCAATTGATAATTAAATGAAATTTGGAGTATAGGTGATAGAAATTATTATGGATAAGGTAGATATTTGTCAAAACTTGGGTAATTTTTTAAATTCACAGTTTATCAGTTCAACGCTTGGAGCATTGGTTGGTGGTGGGATAGCTGTGTATGTCGCACATATCCAGAATAAACAACAAACAAAGCAATTACAAGAAGAACATAAGCTACAACGAGAATATTTTGATAAACAAGAGGAAAACGAACGAGAACGCATCTTCTTACAATTTACGATTGAACGAGCTGAAAGATCTTATCAAATTTTGAATGAGTTGAAAAAGGCTGAGACAATGTTTCGTGATGAGGGGATATGGTTTGTCGAAAATGTTGCAGAGAAATTGGATTTCAAAACTGAGTTCGTTAAATATTATTATAAACACTTAATTAATAAATATTATCACTATATAGATTTAAGAGATGATTTGTTATTAAGTATCGTCATTCAAGATGATGTCAAACTTTCTCAGTTAAAAACAGCAGTTAATGAGGAAGTTGTCCTATTTAGTAATTTTTTTGAAAAAATTTCTAAGGTAAATAACTTTGATGAATATACAAAAATTGCCGATGAATTCTCGGAGAAAACGAGATTAATTGAAAAATGTGATGAATTTAAAACCTACTTAACTAAATATATTAGGGATAGTACATTTAGATTAGTAACCCCAGAAAAAATGGCTGAAAAGATATTAAAACAAACAACGGGAAATTCAAAAATTCAATTTGAAATTGTGAGAAAGCAAGAAATGAATGAACAAGGTAAAAAATAGATTTGAAAACTTTAGTGAAGAGTGCAAGAAAGAAAAATTAGACACTTTTGTTGACTTTTTTTGATACCCAATGTAAAATAAAATATTTTCCTTTTACAAATTTCCTATTTCTTGCTATAATGTTTTGTATGAAAGAAGTCTCATGCAATTACTTGCTAGCGAGTCTGGGATGGTGGAAGCCAGATAAGAGCTAAATGAAGATGGAGCTTTCGGTAAATTTTAGTCCTTGATGTTATCTTAAGGCTATATTAACAATGAAGTAATAAACTAGGGTGGAACCGCGTTTTGACGCCCCTATACAAATCTGTATAGGTATCGTGTCAAGTGCAGTTCTGCTTTTTGTTTTGTCAGTCAAATTGATTCACTTGTTGACGCTAGTGTTATTTCTACTATAAACTCAGGTTAGTAAGAATATTATCATAAAAAGAATGGAGTATCTTATGTCAAAGAAGTTGACTTTTCAAGAAATTATTTTAACGTTGCAGCAATTCTGGAATGATCAGGGCTGTATGCTTATGCAGGCTTACGATAATGAAAAAGGTGCTGGTACCATGAGTCCTTATACTTTCTTGCGTGCCATTGGTCCTGAGCCGTGGAATGCAGCTTATGTAGAGCCTTCACGTCGTCCAGCAGATGGACGTTACGGTGAAAATCCGAATCGCCTTTACCAACACCACCAGTTTCAAGTTGTGATGAAACCAAGTCCAAGTAATATTCAAGAGCTGTATTTGCAGTCTTTGGAGTTATTGGGAATTAATCCGTTGGAACATGATATTCGCTTTGTAGAGGACAATTGGGAAAATCCTTCAACAGGTTCTGCAGGTCTAGGATGGGAAGTATGGCTTGACGGTATGGAAATTACGCAGTTTACTTATTTCCAACAGGTCGGTGGTTTGCCTACCAACCCAGTGACATCTGAAGTTACCTATGGTTTGGAGCGTCTGGCATCTTATATCCAAGAGGTGGATTCTGTTTATGATATTGAATGGGCTGATGGCGTAAAATACGGAGAAATCTTCCGCCAACCAGAATTTGAACATTCAAAATACAGTTTTGAAGTGAGCGACCAAGCTTTGCTTTTAGCAAATTTTGATCATTTTGAAGCAGAAGCGAAACGCTGTTTAGAATACAATCTCGTCCATCCTGCTTATGATTATGTGCTGAAATGTTCTCATACTTTTAATTTATTGGACGCTCGCGGAGCTGTTTCTGTGACAGAACGTGCAGGCTACATTGCTCGCATTCGCAATTTAGCACGTATTGTTGCTAAAACTTTTGTGGCAGAGCGCAGACGACTGGGCTATCCATTATTGGATGAAGCAACACGTGAGAAGTTATTGGCTGAGGAGGAATAAAAATGACAAAGAATTTATTGGTTGAGTTAGGGCTAGAAGAAATGCCAGCTTATGTTGTGACACCAAGCATGAAGCAATTACGTGATAAAATTGCAGCCTTTTTAACAGATAATCGTTTAACTTTTGATAAGATTGAAATGTTTTCAACTCCTCGTCGCTTGGCTGTGCGCGTGTCCAATCTAAGTGAAAAGCAAACAGATTTAACAGAAGATTTTAAAGGACCAAGCAAGAAGATTGCTTTGGATGCAGATGGTCATTTTACGAAAGCTGCGCAAGGCTTTGTTCGTGGAAAAGGCTTGACGGTTGAAGATATCACATTTCGTGAAGTAAAAGGCGAAGAATATGTCTATGTCACCAAGCAAGAAATCGGAAAACCTGTTGAGGAATTGATTGACGGAGTTGCCGATGTGCTGACCTCTCTGAGCTTTCCGGTCAATATGCACTGGGGCACCAATACATTTGAATATATTCGCCCCGTTCATACCCTAACTGTGTTGTTGGATGATGAGTCCTTTTTGATGAATTTGTTTGATATTGAAAGTGGACGGACAAGTCGGGGTCATCGTTTTCTCGGTCATGAAGTGAAGATTCAGTCAGCAGATTCTTATGAAGAGGACTTGCGCAAAGTTTTTGTCATTGCCAGCCCAATGGAACGCGAAAACATGATTTTGGATCAAATCAAAGAAATCGAGAAAATGCACAATGTTCATGTGGAGATTGACGAAGATTTGCTGGATGAAGTGCTGAATTTGATTGAATACCCAACCGCTTTTATCGGACGTTTTGACGAGCGTTACCTAGATGTACCTGAGGAAGTCCTTGTGACTTCCATGAAAGTCAATCAACGCTACTTTGTTGTTCGTAACGAAAATGGCAAGCTACTTCCATATTTTGTATCGGTACGTAACGGAAATGCAGAACATCTCGAAAATGTGGTCAAAGGGAATCAGAAAGTGTTGGTAGCTCGTTTGGAAGATGCAGAATTTTTCTGGCGCGAAGACCAACGATTGGTTATTTCTGATTTGGTTGAAAAGTTGAAAAATGTGACCTTCCATGAAAAAATCGGCTCTCTAGCAGAGCACATGGAGCGAACAGCAAAAATTGCAGCCCTTTTAGCAGAAAAAGCTCAGTTATCTAAGCAAGAAATGAAAGACGTAGCGCGAGCTGCAGCTATTTACAAGTTTGATTTGTTGACTGGTATGGTTGGTGAGTTTGATGAGCTGCAAGGTATCATGGGGGAAAAATATGCCCTGCTTGCAGGAGAAAACACAGCAGTAGCTAGAGCTATTCGAGAGCATTATTTACCAACTGCCAGTGACGGTGAATTGCCAGACACGAAAGTTGGTGCCATTTTAGCCATTGCAGACAAGATGGATACGATTCTTTCTTTCTTCTCGGTCGGACTCATTCCAAGTGGTTCAAATGATCCTTATGCTCTTCGTAGAGCAACGCAAGGTGCCGTGCGTATTCTTGATAAATTTGGTTGGCACATTGCTTTAGATGAATTGGTAGAAGAGATTTATGCGCTGCAATTTGACAGTCTCACATATAGCAATAAAGAACAAGTGCTTGATTTCTTCCGTGCACGTATTGAAAAAATGATGGACAGCGATGTTCCAAAAGATATCGTGTCTTCTGTTTTAAATAGTTCAACGTTTGTTGTGCGGGACTTGGTTGAAGCAGCAAGTCGTTTGGCAGAAAAAGCACAAGAAGATTCTTTCAAATCGTCGGTCGAAAGTTTAGCACGTGTCTTTAACTTAGCAGAAAAAGCAGAAACGGCTGGTGTTGTGGACGAGAGTCTCTTTGAAAATGCCGAAGAAAAAGCCCTTCATGCAGCAGTAGAAAACTTAACGTTATCTGATGACTTAACAGATAATATTGAGCAACTCTTCGCTTTAAGTCCAGTGATTGACGCTTTCTTTGACAATACTATGGTTATGGCTGAAGATGAAACAATCCGAGCAAATCGTTTGGCACTCATAGCTGCCTTAATGACGAAAGCCAAAAAAGTGGCACAATTTAACCAAATCAATACAAAATAATCCAAGGAGGGAAAAATGGAACCAAAGAAAATCGAACGTATCAACGAACTTGCCAAAAAGAAAAAAACAGTTGGTCTAACGCCAGAAGAAAAAGTAGAGCAAGCTAAATTGCGTGAAGAATACATTGAAGGCTATCGTCGTAGCGTTCGCCACCACATTGAAGGGATTAAAATTGTGGATGAAGAGGGCAATGACATCACGCCAGAAAAACTTCGCCAAGTCCAACGTGAAAAAGGCTTGCATGGTCGAAGTTTAGATGATCCAAATTCGTAATAAAGGCAGCAAAAATCGCCGAGAAACATTCTCGGCGATTTTTGCTAGGCTATTTTGTAATATCTTCAAAATGGTCAAATGTTTGACTGTCAATAACTGCCATCAACAATTCGTCCTTTTTAAAGGTATAGTCAGGTGATGTATCAATGTTGAGAACACCGTCGGGCATTTCTCGAAAACCAATGATATTGAGGTTGTAGTTTTGACGAAGTTTTAATTGGGCTAAATTCTTACCAATCCAAGACTGAGGTGGATAAAATTCGATAATAGATACATTTTTATCTAGTTCAATGACGTCAGTCGTAGCTTGATGCAGGATATTTTTTGCAAGTGAAATTCCTGTTTCACGCTCAGGGGAGATACAGCGATCTGCTCCGACCTTTAGCAGCACTTCACGGGTTGTTTTACTTTTCACCTTGGCAATTACTTTTTCAACGCCTAATGATTTGCAGTGCATGACGGCAAGGACACTCGATTCTAGATTGTCACCAGTAGCGACCACTACCGTATCACAGGTATCAATTCCTGCAGCTTGCAGCAAATCGTGGTCTGTAATATCTCCGACCACGCCTCGTGCTAAAATGGGTTCAAAATGGTTGATGACATCTTCATGATCGTCAACAGCGATAATATCGCAGTTGTATTTACGGAGCGTGTTAATGATACTGCGACCAAAAACTCCTAGTCCTAGTATGCCAATTGTTCGTTTATCCATGAAATTCCTTCCTATCCGATAATAATATTTGCGTTGGAAAATTTAATCGTATCTTTTTTCTTTGATTTTCGATTGGAGAGACTAACGATTAGGGTCAGTGGTCCAATTCGTCCGATAAACATCAAAAACATAATCACCGTTAAGGCGGCATGATTTAAAGTAGGCGTTAGATTTGCCGTTACGCCTACCGTTCCAAGAGCGGACATGGCTTCAAACATTAAGTAAATAAAGCGATGTCCGTTATCAGCGACCATAGTCAAAAAAGTCAAGCCAATGATAAAGGTTGTTGTAAAGACAATCAAGACACTAAAGGCTTTTTGAATGGTAGAGGGAGAAAACGTATGGTGTCCAAAATTAGTATGAGGCAAGCCAAGGATTTCCGTTCGGGCAAAGGCTAATACGACCAAAAAAGTAGTGATTTTCAGTCCCCCTGCTGTTCCTCCGGGAGCACCCCCTAGAAACATTTGAATGATGTAAAGGAGAAGTGTCACTGGGCGAGCTTGTGTATAGTCAATTGTTGCAAAGCCGGCCGTCCGCATGGTGACGGTTTGAAAGAAGCTGACTAAAAGTTTCTTTTCAAAGGGAAGTCGACCAATAGTAGCTGTATTTTGATATTCTGTCAGAAATGTCAAGCAGGTTCCACTGATTAAGATGAGAGCTGTTAAAGCAAGAACCAATTTTGTGTGAAAGCGTAATTTCCGCTTGTGTCCTTTTGTCTGGATATTTGTTTTTAAGTCAAACCAAACTGAAAAACCCAAGCCTCCCATGATAATCAAGGCAGCAATGGTCAAATTGACCAAGGCATCTGTTTTATAAGCTAGCAAGCTAGTGCTTCCTAAGTTGTCAAATCCAGCATTACAAAATGCAGAGATAGCAAGGAAAATGGAGGTTAGAAGTCCTTTTCCCCATCCTAAAAGGGGGACAAAGCGAAAACTGAGGATAAATGCTCCAAGAGCTTCAATGCTGAAAGTAATGAGAAAAATGGAGCGAAGAAAGTCGCGAATAGAATTTGTCTCATCTCGACTAAGACTTTCTTGTAAAGTAGTACGATTGGAAAAACTGAGTTTCTGATTGGAGCGGACATAAATCAGCCCAATAAAGCTAATCAGCCCCAATCCGCCAATCTGAATGAGGAGCATACAGATAATCTGTCCCCAAACATTGTAAGTATCTGCAACAGACTGCGTAAAAAGCCCCGTCACACAGACCATTGAAACTGATGTAAAGAGGTGGTCAAAATAATTAGCTTTAGAAGTCGCTGTCTGCATAAAAGGCAGATTTAAAAGAAGAGAGCCCACCACAATTACAAGGGCAAAGCTCAATAAAATGCGCCTAGCAGGAGATAATCTTGATAAAAAACGTGACATTCGTATCTTCCTTCATAGAATAATGACTTTATTTTACCACAAAGCAGCTTAAAAAACGAGAAGGAAGGCGCAAGAAGTCTAATCCTTCTTCAAAAATTTTCGACCGAGAAAGATGCAGCAAGCAAACACTGCCACATCTATCCAAAACAATATCGGATCTGTCAAGGTGAAGAAAAAGTAGAAGGAAATGATAAAGAGAATAGCTAGAAGAGGTAAGATAATTTTTTTGTATTGTTGAAGATTCATTTGAATTTAGTCTTTCTATTTTTTACTTGTTCCAAAAAAGTGTGTTTAGGTCTGTCTTCAAAGCTAGCGCTAAACTAATGCAAAGTTCTAGTGTGGGATTATATTTGTTGTTTTCAATCATGTTAATTGTCTGCCGCGAAACGCCGATTTGTTTGGCAAGGTCTAGTTGCGAGAGTCCTAGATTTTTTCGGAAATCTTTCACGTGATTCATGCATTTCTCCTTATCCTAGTGTCAAATATAAGTGACTTTTGCCCTTTTATTATAAATATATTCGGGAAATATGTCAAGTATAATTGACAAAAAACTTTACATGATTCTAAAATTCTTTTTTTAAATCTTTGTGGTATAATAGTAAAGATATGACAAATGAATTTCATCATGTAACAGTTCTTCTGCACGAAACCATTGATCAACTTGATATAAAACCAAATGGAGTCTATGTTGATGCAACATTAGGTGGAGCAGGGCATAGCGAATATTTATTGAGTAAATTAGGAAAAAACGGTCATCTATATGCTTTTGATCAAGATCGGACTGCTATTGAGCATGCTCAAAAACGCTTAGCGTCGTATGTTGAACAAGGAATGGTGACTTTTATCAATGACAATTTTCGTCATTTAAAAGCTCGCTTGAATGAACTAGGTGTTGAAGAAATTGATGGTATTTGTTATGATTTAGGAGTTTCGAGTCCGCAACTTGATGAGCGTGAGCGTGGCTTTTCCTATAAACAAGATGCTCCGCTTGATATGCGAATGAATCGTGAGGCAAAGCTAACAGCTTATGAAGTAGTTAATCAATATAGCTATCATGATTTAGTGCGGATTTTTTTTAAGTATGGGGAAGATAAGTTTTCAAAACAAATTGCTCGTAAAATTGAGCAAATGCGTGAAAAGAAACTGATTGAGACCACTACGGAGTTGGCAGAGATTATTAAATCTGCTAAGCCTGCCAAGGAATTAAAGAAAAAAGGTCACCCAGCTAAACAGATTTTTCAAGCCATTCGTATTGAGGTCAATGATGAGTTGGGAGCGGCAGACGAGTCCATTCAACAGGCGATGGATTTATTATCGGTTGATGGGCGGATTTCTGTGATTACCTTTCATTCGTTAGAAGACCGCTTGACCAAGCAACTTTTTAAAGAGGCATCAACAGTGGATGTGCCGAAAGGTTTACCATTTATTCCAGAGGATTTACAACCTAAAATGAAATTGGTCACTCGGAAACCCATTTTACCAAGTAAAGAAGAACTAGATAACAATAATCGCGCGCATTCAGCTAAGCTGCGTGTGGCACAAAAAGTACATAAGTGAGGATTGAGATGGCAAATAATAGACCAAGAACGGCCAGTCAGATACTTCAGGCGCGTATTCAAAGATTTTCTCGTGTTGAAAAGGCATTTTATGGCGCTATAGTCTTGACGGCAGTTATCTTAGCGACAAGTGTTGTCTTTATGCAGACAAAATTATTGCAAGTGCAGCGTGATTTAACAACTGTCAATTCAAAAATCGAGGCGAAGCGAACAGAGTTAGATGATGCCAAGCAAGAGGTTAATGAATTGATCCGTAGTGAACGTTTGTCAAAATTAGCGAGTTCGCAAGAAATGACTCAGAATAATGAAAATATCAGAACGGCGGAGTAGAGCATGAATGGACTCAGAAGACGAATTTTAAACCATGCTTTGAAAAATCGGAGGAATCCTAGTTACAATCGTAGACGAGTAGGGAAAAATCTAAGCGTTTTGACGGTTTTTGTCTTTTTTGTTTTCCTAATCAATTTTGCAATTATCATTGGAACGGGAAAGAAGTTTGGCGTGAATTTAGCTGAACAGGCAAGTCAAGTGCATCAAATCACAAAGATAGTCCCAGCTAAACGTGGAACTATTTATGACCGTAATGGTTTGCCAATAGCTGAAGACGCGACTTCCTATAATGTTTATGCTGTTATTGATAAAAGTTATAAGTCAGCAACAGGAGAAATTCTCTATGTAGAAGAATCTCAATACGATAAGGTAGCTGATGTATTTAACAAGTATCTTGGTATGGACAAGGACTACGTCAAAAAACAACTATCTCGAAAAAAATTACAACAAGTTTCGTTTGGTGCTCAAGGGAATGGTATCAGTTATAGCAATATGAATACTATTCGTGAGGAATTGAAAAAAGCGAAAGTAAAGGGAGTTGATTTCACAACTAGTCCAAATAGAAGCTATAAAAATGGGAATTTTGCTTCTGTTTTTGTTGGATTGGCTCAGTTACAAGAAAATAAAGATGGTAGTAAAACACTTGTTGGAACAACAGGTTTAGAAGCTGCTTTAAACAAGACGTTAGCTGGAACAAATGGTGTCATCACCTATGAAAAAGATAAAAACGGAAATATAGTACCGGGATCAGACAAGGTTTCAAGGCAAACACAAGATGGAAAAGATGTTTATACAACCTTATCTTCGGATTTACAGTCTTTCCTTGAAACGCGGATGAATGCTTTTGTGGAAAAAGCTAAGGGAACTTATGCCAGTGCCACATTAGTTAGTGCAAAAACTGGAGAAATCCTTGCAACGACGCAGCGTCCAAGTTTTGATGCTGATACAAAGCAAGATCTGACAAAAGACTTTGCTTGGTCTAGTGCTCTCTATCAAAATCAGTATGAACCTGGCTCAACGATGAAGGTTATGACACTAGCTGCAGCTATAGACAATAACACTTTCCCAGAAAATGAAACGTATAATAATAGTGGGCTGCAAATTGCAGATGTAACGATTCGAGACTGGAATGTCAACATGGGACTTTCTGAAGGACAGACATTAACCTATGCTCAAGGTTTTGCTCTTTCTAGTAATGTGGGAATGGCTTCTCTTGAGAAAAAAATGGGTGACGAAAAATGGCTAGACTATCTTAGCAAGTTTAAATTTGGACTACCTACACGCTTTGGAATGAATTATGAAGATTACGGCGGTCTTCCAGCAGATAATATCGTTACGTATGCAATGAGTGCTTTTGGTCAAGGAATTTCGGTTACTCAAATACAAATGTTACGTGCTTTTTCTTCTATCGCCAATGATGGTGTAATGGTTGAACCAAAATTCATCAGTGCCATTTATGATTCCAAAAGCGGGAGTGCGCGTAAGGCTTCTACAGAAATTGTCGGGCACCCTGTTTCCAAAGATGCTGCTAAGTCAACGAGAGACCATATGGTGACTGTCGGTACAGATCCTATTTACGGAACCTTATATAGCAAGGCAGAAGGTCCGATTATCAAAGTGCCTAATCAAAATGTGGCAGTTAAATCTGGTACAGCACAAATTGCCGGAGAAAATGGCAGTGGTTATCTGACAGGGGCAAATGATTACATCTATTCTGTTGTGGCAATGACACCAGCAGAAAATCCTGATTTTATCATGTATGTAACTCTGAAACAGCCCTCAGAATCTTTCCAACCAATCTTCTGGAAAGAAGTTGTCAATCCGGTGCTAGAAGAAGCTGCAGCGATGAAGGATACGTTGAATTTGACGACGCAATCACCTGTTTTAAAGTCAGTTTCAAAAGAAATAACTTATAAAATGCCCTCTACTAAAAATACCAGCCCTGGTGATTTAGCGGATGAGTTACGACGCAATCTTGTACAACCTATTATCCTAGGTACTAGTAAAAATATTAAGAAAGTGTCTGTAAAAACAGGTGAAGCACTGGAATCCAATCAGCAAATTCTTGTCTTAACAGATGACTTTACTGAAATGCCGGATATGTACGGTTGGACGAAGAAAAATGCTGAAACATTCGGTGAATGGTTGGGCATAAAAGTGCATGTTAAGGGTAAAGGCTCTAAGGTCGTTGCCCAAAGTGTCAAAACCAACGCATCACTCAAGAAAATAAAAGAAATAACAATTACATTAGGAGATTAGCATGTTACAAGCTATCGTTGCAGGTGTTGTGACCTTTATTCTAACTCTGGTTGGAATACCTGCTTTTATTCGTTTTTATCATAAAGCTCATATTTCTGGGCAACAAATGCACGAGGATGTGAAGCAGCACCAAGCAAAAGCGGGAACTCCAACCATGGGTGGGACTGTTTTCTTGCTAGCTTCCGTTTTGTCCAGTTTTGTGATTGCACTTATATCAAGAGAACTCTCAAGCGCTGCTTTGATGATATTGTTTATTCTTGTTTTGTACGGTATTGTTGGTTTCTTGGATGACTTTTTAAAGATTTTTCGCAAAATAAATGAAGGCTTAAATCCCAAGCAAAAATTAGCTCTTCAAATTATCGGTGGTATTGTTTTTTACTTCTTCTTTGACACCCACGGTGGAGGCGATTTGCTTAATGTTTTTGGTTTCCCACTTCATTTAGGTTATCTTTATATCGCTTTTGCCCTCTTTTGGTTGGTTGGTTTTTCCAATGCAGTCAATTTGACAGATGGCATTGATGGATTAGCCAGCATTTCTGTTACAATCAGTTTGACAGCTTATGCAGTTATTGCGGTGGTTCAGCATCGTTTTGATATTTTAATTGTCATTTTGAGTATGATTGGCGGTCTGCTTGCCTTCTTCATTTTCAATCATAAACCAGCTAAAATTTTTATGGGTGATGTAGGGAGCTTAGCACTTGGTGGTATGTTAGCAGCCATTTCGATGGCGCTTCATCAAGAATGGACGCTGCTCATCATTGGAATTGTCTATGTCTTTGAAACAACTTCGGTTATGATGCAGGTTTCTTATTTCAAATTGACCGGCGGCAAACGTATTTTTCGGATGACACCAGTTCATCATCATTTTGAACTGGGAGGTCTATCAGGTCATGGTAAAGCTTGGAGCGAATGGAAAGTTGATTTCTTTTTCTGGGGAATCGGTCTTATAGCTAGCTTACTAACACTTGCGATTTTATATTTATAAGAGAAACGAGGTGGGGACAATATTATTTCTGCCTTGCTTTTTTGTGACGAAAACTTCGTCCCTACCTCACTAGTCTTCTAGATTGCTGAATAATCACCCCTCTGAGAGATGAGGTTAGAAACTAAAAATGCAAATTTTATCTCTGGATGTCTCTTTTTTTGTTTTAAATAGCAGAAAATCCGAAAAATATATTAAAAAATCATGATTTTTCTTGTACTTATACGAAAAAAGTGTATAATAGGTTCAATATTTAGTTGAAGGAGGGGAGTAGTTGCTATCTTCATAAAGTAGAATGGCTTATTTTTTAACTTTAAAAGAATGTTTATTCAATTTGAGTCAAAAGATAAAATTTGTTATTTTTGTTTCTTTATGTATTTCGTGGCTTATTTTAATCATATTATGCAGCAAATAACTAGTATTTTGAATAAATAATATTTTCTGTCAAAAACAGCTCTTTACTTTTTGAAAATATTCCGGTATAATATTCAATGTAACAAGATGTGACATTAGAGGAGGTTTATCTATGAAATCATCAAAATGGATTATTGCAACAGGAGTTGTACTAAGTGCTGGAATCTTATTGGCAGGTTGTGGCAAGTCAGCTTCTAGCACATCAACTTATTCATACGTGTATACACAAGATCCAGACACGCTAAATTATCTGATGGCGAACCGTGCGACAACTTCAGATGTTGTGACTAACTTAGTTGATGGATTATTGGAAAATGACCAGTACGGAAATTTAGTTCCGGCGCTTGCTAAGTCATGGACAGTCTCCAAAGATGGCTTGACATATACGTATAAATTACGTAAAGATGCTAAATGGTACACATCAGAAGGTGAAGAGTACGCAAGTGTAAAAGCGCAAGACTTTGTAACTGGCTTGAAATACGCCGCAGATAATAAATCAGAAGCCCTTTACCTCATTCAAGATTCTGTCAAAGGTTTGGATGCTTACATCAAGGGTGAAACGAAAGATTTTTCAATGGTTGGAGTAAAAGCTCTAGATGACTATACAGTACAGTATACACTCAGCCGTGCAGAGACTTATTGGAATTCAAAAACGACCAATAATATCCTCTTCCCAGTTAATGCAGATTTCTTGAAATCACAAGGAAAAAATTTTGGTTCTGTAAAACCAACCAGCATTCTATACAATGGTCCTTATCTATTGAAGTCTCTGACAGCCAAGTCTTCTATGGAATTTGCTAAAAATCCTCATTACTATGATAAAAAGAATGTTCATTTGGATAACATTAAATTGACATATTATGACGGCTCTGACCAAGAAGCCCTTATCCGTAACTTCACAGATGGTGCCTATAGTGCAGCTCGTCTTTATCCAAATAGCTCTAGTTTTGCTTCTGTTAAGAAACAATATGCTAACAATATCATCTATAGTTTGCAAGATGCGACCAGCTACTATTATAACTTTAATTTAAATCGTCAGTCTTACAACCATACATCGAAGAAAACAGATGCTCAAAAGGCTGCGACACAAGAAGCGGTGCTAAACAAAGCTTTCCGTCAAGCTATCAACTTTGCCTATAATCGTACTTCTTATGGTGCACAAAGTAATGGGAAAGACGGAGCAACAAAGGTATTGCGGAACACACTCGTGCCACCAACATTTGTTTCTATCGGTGATAAAACGTTTGGTGATGTTGTGTCTTCTAAGCTAGTAAACTATGGCTCAGAATGGTCAAACATGAATTTAGCCGATGCACAAGATGCTTATTACAATCCAGAAAAAGCTAAAGCAAAGTTTGCTCAAGCTAAAGCAGAACTGCAAGCAAAGGGTGTTCAGTTCCCTATCCACTTAGATGTACCAGCTGATCAGACAAGTAAAATTGGTGTTCAATGGGAAAGTTCCATGAAGCAATCTGTTGAGTCCGTCTTGGGCACAGAAAATGTTGTCATTGATATTCAACAAATGAGTTCAGATGAATTAAATAATATCAGTTATTTTGCTAATACAGCTGCTCAAAAAGACTACGATCTGTATAATGGTGGTTGGTCTGGTGACTATCAAGACCCATCTACTTATCTAGATACTTTGAATACAAAAAATGGTGGTAGTTTACAAAACTTTGGTCTGGAACCAGGTCAAGAAAATGATAAGATCAAGGCAGTTGGACTGGACACATATACAGAGATGCTAGCAGAAGCAAATGCTGAAACCAATGAAACTACACGCTATGAAAAATATGCCGAGGCACAAGCATGGTTAATCGATAGTGGCTTGACAATGCCAAACCTCTCTCTTGGAGGAACACCGTCCGTGACGAAAACAGTTCCATTTAGCCGTTCTTACTCATTAGTTGGAATCAAAGGTGCTTCAAGCAGTTACTTTAAATATGTCAAATTGCAAGACAAAATTGTAACAACAAAAGAATACGAAAGTGCTAAAAAGAAATGGCTAAAAGAAAAAGAAATCTCTAATAAAAAAGCACAAGATGACTACGAAAATCATGTGAAATAAAACAAATGTAAGAAACTTCTACAAACGATAAGCTTCGTAGGAGTTTCTTTTTGTTGTCATGTCTAAAGAACATATATTGAAGAAGTTTCAAACAAGAGTTGGCATTAGGGAGTGATTTTAAGTGCTGACAGATACATTTTTTCAAAAAATTTTCTTGACAAGGAGTTTCTATCCTGTTATACTAATAAGGTACTCAATCGCGGGGATGGCGGAATTGGCAGACGCGCAGGACTAAGGATCCTGTGACCGCTTTAGGTCGTGAGGGTTCAAGTCCCTCTCTCCGCATCAGGTAAGCTGGCTTCGGCCGGTTTTTTTGTTTCATTATTTTTGAAATGTGAGGAAAGAAAAACAGTTTTATAATAGAAAACGCTTAAAAGGTTAGGAAATGCTGGTATTTTTTCCTAAAAAGTGATAAAATAAACAATGTAAATGGGAAACCCCATAAAAATAAATAGGAGGCCTAATACTAATGGCAATCGTTTCAGCAGAAAAATTTGTCCAAGCAGCTCGTGACAATGGTTATGCAGTTGGTGGATTTAATACAAACAACCTTGAGTGGACTCAAGCTATCTTGCGTGCAGCAGAAGCTAAAAAAGCTCCAGTTCTTATCCAAACTTCTATGGGTGCTGCTAAATATATGGGTGGTTACAAAGTATGTAAACTTCTCATCGAAAACCTTGTAGAATCAATGGGAATTACTGTACCAGTTGCTATTCATCTTGACCATGGTCATTATGAAGATGCACTTGAATGTATCAAAGTTGGTTACACTTCAGTTATGTTTGATGGTTCTCATCTTCCAGTTGAAGAAAATCTTGAAAAAGCTCGCAAAGTGGTTGAATTTGCGCATGCAAATGGCGTGTCAGTAGAAGCTGAAGTTGGTACAATCGGTGGTGAAGAAGATGGTATCATCGGTGATGGTGAATTGGCTCCAATCGAAGATGCAAAAGCAATGGTTGAAACTGGAATTGACTTCCTTGCAGCAGGTATTGGGAACATTCATGGACCATACCCAGCTAACTGGAAAGGTCTTCACCTTGACCACTTGCAAAAATTGACAGAAGCTGTTCCTGGATTCCCAATCGTACTTCACGGTGGTTCAGGTATTCCTGACGACCAAATCCAAGCAGCAATTAAACTTGGTGTTGCTAAGGTAAATGTAAACACTGAATGTCAAATTGCCTTTGCAAAAGCTACTCGTAAATTCGTTGCTGAATACGAAGCAAACGAAGCAGAATACGATAAGAAGAAACTCTTTGACCCACGTAAATTCTTGAAACCAGGTTTCGAAGCAATTACAGAAGCTGTTGAAGAACGTATTGACGTATTTGGTTCAGAAGGTAAAGCTTAATCGCTTACTAAATAAACAAGAAAATCTCGCCTTGTGCGGGATTTTTGTTGAATAAATAAAAGATAAAAATTTGTTGGCAGGAATGGGAGAGAGGAATGGCTCAGATTAAAGAAATCAAGAAAGACTATCATAGACAAGGGATTGGGTCAAAGCTAGTGAATGTTTTGGAAATGGCAGCAAGACAACAAGTTGACTATTTACAAGTCAAAACAGTGGCACCGGGTCATTATCCAACCTACGATAGAACGAATGCTTTCTATCAGGCTCAAGGTTTTAAAAAATTAGAAATCTTCCCTCAGCTGTGGGATTCACACAATCCCTGCATGGTTTTAATCGAGAAAATTTCCTAAAAACTTCTTGACAAAAAAATTGACGTGTTAGAATAAGTATGTGTTGAATGCCGATTTAGCTCAGTTGGTAGAGCAACGCACTCGTAACGCGTAGGTCGTAGGTTCAAGCCCTATAATCGGCATCATTGAAGGTCTTCATTGAATTGAAGGCTTTTTTGTTGTTTATACAGTACGTAAAAAGGGGCTATAATCTGGTCAGCTCATGAAAAACAAGTAAGTTATTCAGATTTCACGACCACTTACCTATCCGAATGAACCACTTACTGAAAATCGCTTGAATTTCATGTGACAATTGTTATAATAAAATAAAGAAAAGCGAGGGGAGCGTTTATGAAAATTCGAGTAGAGTTAGATTCGAATCTGGAAGAAGCAGAAATTGTCATTAAGGCACCTCGCTTTGATGAACAGATAGAGCGCATTCAACGTTCTCTGGAAGAAGTTGCCAAGCCATCTATACTTTTTTACAAAGATACGAGTGAATATTATGTTGATTTAGCAGATATCCTCTTCTTTGAAACGGATGGAAATAAAATTTTTGCGCATGCTCGAAATAATGCTTATGAAGTCAAACTGAAATTGTATGAGCTAGAAGAATGTTTGCCGCGGTATTTCTGTCGTATTTCTAAATCAACGATTACGAATATTAAAGCAATTTATTCATTAGAAAAGTCTTTTTCAGGAACGAGCAGTATTCGCTTTTATGATACCCATAAGCAAGTGCATGTGTCTAGGCATTATTTTCAATTCTTAAAAGAAAAATTAAGTGAAATGAGGTAAATATTATGAGAAAAACATTGTTTGGAGTGGGGTTTTTGGTATTAGCCGGCTGGGTGCTGCTACAAGGAAATTTTGGTATTCCGCTTATTGATTTCAATTTTTGGCCAATGCTTGTTGTGCTTGGATTTGCTTACTTTGCAATTGAAAATTTTTGGAGAGGAAATTTATCTGGCGGGATTATTTTAGCCATTATTTCCTTAATCGTTGCAAATAGCAGCTATCACTTTTTGCCCATCTCATCTGGAACGATTTTCCTAGCAGGGATTTTGGCTTCTATTGGTATTGGCTTAATTTTCAAACCAAAACGAATTTGGGGTGTTTATCGTGGTTCAAATGCTCATCGCATTATAAATGGGGATATTAATTTTGGAAGTGGTACGCGCTACATCAATTCGGAAGATTTTACCTATGAAACGCTAGATTGTACCTTTGGCAATGCCACAGTTTATTTTGACAATGCCACGATAAAAGGCGATTCTGCGACCTTTGATATTGATGTTTCTTTTGGAAATGCTACATTATATGTGCCGAGCAATTGGCGTGTGGAGTTGGATGTAGACAATGCTTTCGGCACAGTTACCAATCCCCGTAACATCAATGAGAAAGACAAGACCCTCTATGTAAAGGGAGATGTATCTTTCGGTCGTTTGGGAATTATCTATATTTAAGACTGGTGGATTGGGGCTGCCTTGGCTAAATTTTGAAATATAGAGAAAATAGTCTTGCAAAATCATAGAAATTGTGATAAAATTTTACGGTATGTGGTATAAAACCCGTGAAACTAATCAGGAGGACAAGTATCAATGGCAAAAGTATGTTACTTTACAGGTCGTAAAACTGTATCAGGAAACAACCGCTCTCACGCAATGAACCAAACAAAACGTACTGTGAAACCAAATCTTCAAAAGGTGACAATCTTAGTTGATGGTAAACCTAAGAAAGTTTGGGCTTCAGCACGTGCCCTTAAATCAGGCAAAGTTGAACGCGTTTAATTTATGAAGAATCGGACCTCTGGGGTCCCTTTTCTTTTTGTACAAGAAAATAGATTTTTTAGGACAAGGAAAATCCCCAACATTGACTGAATACTTTCTAATTATGTACTCTCTCTTTTACAGTCCGCGTAAAATATGGTAAAATAAACTATAAAATACTTTTGAGGTAGAAACTATGACTGTAAAAATCAATACAAAAGATGGTCAAATCGAACTGACAGATGATGTCATTGCGACAATTGTTGGTGGGGCAGCAACTGAAATTTTTGGTGTAGTCGGAATGGCCAGCAAAAATGCCATTAAAGATAATTTTCAAGCTTTGTTGGGCAAAGAAAATTATGCGAAAGGCGTTGTAGTAAAGACAACGGAAGAAGGTAGCATTGCTGTTGATGTTTATACAGTTTTGAGCTATGGTACCAAGATCAGTGAAGTGTCTAAAAATATTCAAGAACGTGTGAAATTCAGTCTTGAAAATCAGCTTGGAATTACTGCTGAAACAGTAAATGTCTATATCCAAAATATTAAAGTTGTAGGAGAATAATCGTGTCAAATATTACTACTAGTTTATTTCAAGAAATGGTGCAGTCTGCATCTACTCGTTTGAATAAACAGGCTGAATATGTCAATTCTTTAAATGTTTTTCCTGTGCCAGACGGTGACACAGGTACCAATATGGGAATGACCATTGAAAATGGTGCAAAGGAAGTTGCGGACAAATCTGCTTCTACTGTTGGTGAAGTGGCTGGAATTTTTGCAAAAGGTCTCTTAATGGGTGCGCGTGGGAATTCGGGTGTTATCACGTCTCAGCTTTTCCGCGGCTTCTCTCAAAGTGTAAAAGAGAAGGAAGAATTAACAGGACAAGATTTAGCCCTTGCTTTTCAATCTGGAGTAGAAGTAGCCTACAAAGCTGTGATGAAACCGGTTGAAGGAACGATTTTGACTGTTTCTCGCGGAGCTGCAATTGGTGCCAAGAAAAAAGCAGAAGAGACTAATGATGCTGTTGAAGTCATGAAAGCAGCTCTTGATAGTGCTAAGGTGGCTCTTGCTAAAACACCTGACATGCTTCCGGTCTTAAAAGAAGTTGGTGTTGTGGACTCTGGTGGTCAAGGTCTTGTTTTCATTTATGAAGGCTTTTTGTCAGCATTGACAGGCGAATATATTGCGTCTGAAGAATTTCAAGCAACGCCTGCAACTATGACAGAAATGATCAATGCAGAGCACCATAAGTCAGTAGCTAGTCATGTGGCAACAGAAGACATCAAATATGGTTATTGTACGGAAATCATGGTAGCCTTGAAAAAAGGTCCAACGTATGTTAAAGAATTTGACTATGATGAATTTCGCAACTACTTGAATGAACTGGGCGACTCACTTCTTGTCGTAAATGATGATGAAATCGTAAAAGTTCATGTTCACACGGAAGACCCAGGTTTGGTCATGCAAGAAGGCTTGAAATACGGAAGTCTTGTCAAGGTCAAAGTAGATAATATGCGCAATCAACACGAAGCGCAGGTTGAAAAAGAAGAGCGTGAAAATAGCCAGCCAACAGAAGAAAAAGAATATGCAATCATTGCTGTCGTTGCAGGAGAAGGATTGTCAGACATCTTTAAAGCGCAAGGTGTGGACTACATCATCTCTGGCGGGCAAACGATGAATCCTTCAACAGAAGATTTCATCAAGGCAGTTGAACATGTGAATGCTCGTCATATCATTATCCTGCCAAACAACAAGAATATCTTCATGGCGGCGCAATCAGCGGCTGAAGTGATTGAACAATCTGCTGCAGTGATTGAAACAAGAACAATTCCGCAAGGTTTGACTAGCTTGTTAGCTTTTGACCCAAGCAAATCTATTGAAGAAAATCATGATCGTATGACTGCTGCACTTGCAGATGTTGTCAGTGGTAGTGTGACGACAGCTGTCCGTGATACAACGATTGACGGTCTTGAAATTCATGAAAATGATAATTTAGGTATGGTAGACGGAAAAATTGTTGTTTCCAATCCAGATATGCTGACGACATTGAATGAAACGTTCAGTAACATGTTAGATGCAGATAGTGAAATTGTGACGATTTACATTGGTGAAGATGGAAGTGAAGACTTGGCCAATGAATTAGCGCAAGACATTACTGAAAAATTTGAAGATGTAGAAGTAGAAATTCACAATGGCGGACAGCCAGTTTATCCATATCTCTTTAGTGTTGAATAAATAGAATAACTGATGAAAAGGACGACTTGAGAGAGTCGTCTTTTTTATGACATTTGTCATGTTGAGCGATGACAAAATCATCTAGTGGCGATAAAAGAGTTGAGCTATAATGAAAGTAACAAGAGGAAATATAGAGTTAGAAACCAAGTCTACAACCTGTTTTATTCTTCTTGCTGCAAGTAACTTTGTGGTAATCTAATCGTTGACCAGAAATTTCCTGAGCCAATTGCTAGGACTTCTGTATGTGTTGCATTTCCACCAAAGAAAATAATGAGGAGAAAAAGATGAAGCTGATTGAGGTGAACCATTTATCTAAAAAGATTCATGGAAAAGATATTTTGAAGGATATTTCTTTTACGATTAACGCTGGAGAATGTGTGGCGTTGATTGGTCCGAATGGAGCTGGGAAAACGACTCTCATGGATTGTTTGCTAGGGGATAAATTTCTTACGAGTGGACAGGCTAGTGTTCGAGGATTAAAGCCAACAGATGAGCAATTACAGCAGATGGTTGCTATTTTGCCACAAGAAAATACAGTAGTGGAAGATCTGAAAGTGAAAGAACTATTGAACTTTTTTCAAAATATTTACCCAAACAGTCTAACCAATCAGGAAATTGATGCTCTTTTAAAATTTACGGATAAGCAAAAAGAACAGTTGGCTTCTAAATTATCAGGTGGTCAAAAACGCTTATTTTCCTTTATTTTAGCTCTTATTGGTCGTCCGAAGATACTCTTTTTAGATGAACCAACTTCTGCTATGGATACGTCAACTCGCCAGCATTTTTGGGAAATTGTGGATGAATTGAAGAAAAAGGGTGTGACTATTATTTATTCTTCTCACTATATTGAGGAAGTGGAGCATACAGCAGATCGTATTTTGGTTTTGCATAAGGGCGAATTGATTCGTGATACGACGCCTTATGCCATGCGCAGCGAAGAACAAGAAAAACACTTTACTATTCCGCTTTCTTACCAAACTATTTTGGAAGGGTTACCTGAAGTGACCGAAATTGAAATCAAGCAAAATGCTCTGTCCTTTGCAACTAGAAAGGCTGGTCAAGTGTGGCAAGTCTTGGTAGATAATGGCTGTACGATTGAGGAAGTAGAAGTACGCAACCGGACACTATTAGATAGTATTTTTGAGACAACGCAAGAGTAAAAGGAGATGTATCATGAAAAATATGACCAGTTTAATGAAGGTTGAATTGATTTTAATGAAGCGGCAGGCCGCTTATTACCTCTTGTCTATTGGTTTGCCTAGTGTCTTTTATCTGATTTTTTCAGGCGTGATGTCAAACGACACACCAATCAGTGTACTTCGACTATATCTCTTTTCAATGACGGTTTTCAGTATCATGTCTAGTGCTTTCTTTAGTATTCCCAGCTCCTTGCAATCTGATAAAACCAATAATTGGCAAAAAATGATTCAGCACTCACCTGTTTCTATGGTAGAATATTATATATCCAAACTCTGTAGTACGCTGTTGACTTTCATGCTTTCCATTATCGTGGTCTTTTCAGTCGGGCATTTTGTACGCGGTGTTGATCTGCCAATGGTGGACTGGCTCGTTATTGCCTTGATACTTCTGGTGGGAAGTATGGTCTTTATTGCCATGGGTGTATTGGTTAGCCTCTTGCCAAGTGCTCAGCTCATGTCTGTAGTAGGCAATATCGTCTATATGGCACTGGCTGTTCTGGGCGGGCTATGGTTCCCTCTGACCATGTTCCCAAAATGGCTCCAATCCATCGGTAAGCTGACGCCAAGTTATCAACTGATGCAGGTCGTGTCTTCTTATCTAGAACACCATCAATTCAATGGTAAGGCCGCTTTGATTGTTCTGATTTATACGGTTTTGGTTAGCATTCTTGTGTTGCAACTCAAAAATCGAATTGAGGTAAAATAAAACCATGTGGGAAAAATTTAAACAAGTCCACTATATGTTTCATATTGCGCTGGTCTTTATCATCTTTCCAGTGGCGGGAGTGATTAGCGGGGAATACCCGCTTTTCCTCTTGCTCTGGACAGCTATTTTTGTTGCGGCTTACTATGCGGTCTTGTTAAGTAACCATCGCCTTATCCAGTTTCTTTCTTGGTGGTTCTTGGTAGCTTACATATATTATGGTTCTGTCTGGTTAAATGGAGGGTTTACTTGGTACATTTTTTATCTATCTAATCTGCTTATTTACGAACTAGATGATATTTCTTTTAAATCCTGGCGTTTTTTAACCTTTATCGCCTTGCAGCCCATTATTGTGATGACTAATTACTTGGTGGGTAATGTTGGTCCAGCAGAGCTACTCTTCTTTGTTGTAACCTTTCTCTTTTCGGATGGCTTGACCTTTGGTCTCCATCGGATTCAAATGACAGAGCGGATCAAGGAAGAAAAGGTCAAACAAAATGCCCAGCTGAATCTGTTCCTAGCTGAAAATGAGCGCAATCGTATTGGACGAGACCTACATGATAGTCTAGGGCATACCTTTGCTATGCTCAGTATCAAGACAGAATTGGCGCAACAGTTTCTTCAAATGAAAGCTTATGAGAAAGCTGGCAAAGAATTGCAAGAAGTGCATGAAATTAGCAAGCAATCTATGGCGGATGTACGACGAATTATTGATAATCTCAAAACACGAACGTTAGATGATGAATTGGTGACGATTCAAGTGATGTTAGAAATGAGTGGGATTCAAGTACAAGTACTGAATCAACTCAATATAGCTAGTATTGCACCAACTATGCAATCAAGCTTAAGTATGGTTTTACTAGAATTGACGACGAATATCATCAAACATGCTCAAGCAAGTCATTGTAAAATTCGTTTATATTCCGAAGACAAACGCTTAATTGCTGATGTTGAGGATAATGGGAAAGGTTTCAAAACTGTAACAGGAAAAGAATTACATTCGGTTCAGGAGCGTGTAAAAGCTTTGTCTGGACAAGTAGAGATTTTAAATTATAAACAGCCAACTAAGATTCGAGTACACTTGCCAATGGAGGGATACAGATGAAATTATTAGTAGCCGAAGATCAAAGTATGTTACGGGATGCTTTGTGCCAATTACTAGAAATGCAGCCAGATGTCGAAATGGTTCATCAGGCTTCTAATGGTCAGGAAGCACTGGATCTTCTCCAATCCCAAAATATTGATGTTGCTATTTTAGATGTGGAAATGCCTAAGCAAACAGGGCTGGATGTGTTGGAATGGGTCAAGGTACAGCAGTCAACCGTCAAAGTCGTTATTGTCACCACATTTAAACGTCCTGGTTACTTTGAGCGAGCGGTCAAAGCAGATGTAGATGCCTATGTTTTAAAGGAACGCAGTATTGCTGACCTCATGAAAACAATTCATACAGTATTAAAAGGGCAAAAAGAATATTCTCCTGAACTAATGGAAGCTATGATGACGAGTAAAAATCCCTTGTCCAATCAGGAAATTTTGGTTTTGCAAGCAGCAGCAAGAGGTCTGTCTAGTAAAGAAATTGCGCAAAAGCTTTATCTATCAAATGGCACTATCCGCAATTACATGTCAAGTATTTTAACGAAATTAACGGCGGAAAATCGATTGGAAGCAGTTCGAATTGCGCAAGAAAATGGCTGGATTTAATAAAAAGATTCCAAAAAATCTTAAGCAAACTTATAGAGTGTTTTAATTATCGTTTCTGTTTGATAAACTCTTATAAGTGTGCTATAATCTTGGAAAAAGAAGATAGGAGTTTCACATCATGTTATTTTTAGTAGTGCCAATTATTATTGTCGTGCTGTTTCTCATTCTTTTTAGCTCGTTGTATGTTGTTCGTCAACAGTCCGTAGCGATTATAGAACGTTTTGGGAAATATCAAAAACTCAGTAATAGCGGAATTCATTTGCGTTTGCCGTTTGGTATTGACCATATCGCAGCGCGTGTGCAATTGCGCCTGTTGCAGAGCGAGATTGTGGTTGAAACCAAGACACAAGACAATGTATTTGTCATGATGAATGTCGCTACACAATACCGTGTCAATGAAAATAATGTAACGGATGCTTACTATAAATTGATTCGCCCAGAAGCTCAAATCAAGTCTTATATTGAAGACGCATTGCGTTCATCTGTTCCTAAATTGACCTTGGATGAATTGTTTGAAAAGAAAGATGAAATTGCGCTTGAAGTCCAAAAGCAAGTGGCAGAAGAAATGTCTACTTACGGTTATATCATCGTAAAAACCTTGATTACTAAAGTTGAGCCAGATGCAGAAGTCAAGCAATCAATGAATGAAATCAACGCTGCCCAACGGAAACGTGTTGCTGCGCAAGAATTAGCTGAAGCTGACAAGATTAAAATTGTGACAGCCGCAGAAGCAGAAGCTGAAAAAGATCGCCTTCATGGGGTTGGTATCGCCGAACAACGGAAAGCAATTGTAGATGGATTGGCAGACTCAATTAAGGAATTAAAAGGTGCGAATGTTGAATTGAAGGAAGAACAAATCATGTCCATTCTTTTAACCAACCAATACCTTGACACGTTGAATAATTTTGCAGACAATAAGGGAAATAATACAATTTTCTTACCAGCAAATCCTGACGGAGTGGAAAGTATTCGAACACAAATATTATCTGCACTCAAAGCTAAATAAAGAATATTCTGAATTGTTTCATTCATCAAAATAGGTATCCTTTTCCGTTGACAAAACAAACAAAAACCTTTACAATATTTAGTTAGAAATAATAAAATAGGAGAAGGAAATGGCTAAATCTAACTTTGAAAAAGTAGAATCAGTTGTTAGCTGGGTTCGTGATAAAAAAATCACGGGTTATCGCATCAGTAAAGAAACGAACGCTCGTGAAATGTCTATCATTGCCCTTGCTCAAGGTCGTGCTAAAGTGAAAAATATTTCATTTGAAACCGCTCTTGGATTGATTGATTTTTACGATAAAAACCACGAAAAGTTTGAAAACTAATCGTTGTATTTTTAGCAGGCTATCAGCCTGCTTTTTTTGTTTGCAATTGTAAAATAGTATAATTTTATACGGAAATAACAAATAATTATAAAGCAGAAAGTTTATTTATTCGCTTCCTATCTAATTCTTTAGAATGAATATTTTTACAGAAAAATGATAAACCGCTTTCTACAATACAATCTATTTTAAAAAATATTCTTAAAAATTAGAGTTTTATTTTTAACAAGAAAATGTTCTAATGAATGTGTATTCAAACATTCTGTTTTGTTTGAATAAAAATTAGTTTTTAAATTGACTTCTTAAAGATTTTGGAGAGACAATAAAGACGAGACTGGGACAAAAGTCCTTAACCTCGTCAGATTCGTATGAGTTTCTTGCAAGTCGCAGTGGTTGAGTGGGTTCTATTCGGTTGATAAATAAACCTTTACAGCCCTACTCAACTGTGCGGGGGTGGGACGACAAAATCAAATTTCTCCGAAATTACCGATTTTTGTCCCACTCCCGTCGGTTGTGGATTATCGTAAGTAACGTTGTAAAAATTCTTTTGTGCGTTCTTTCTTAGGGTGAGTGAAAATGTCTTCAGGTTTGCCTTCTTCAGCAATGATGCCTTTGTCCATGAAAATGACACGATTGGAGACATCACGCGCAAACTCCATTTCGTGCGTGACAACAATCATGGTTAAGCCTTCTTGAGCAAGGTCTTTCATAATTTTAAGTACTTCACCGACCATTTCAGGGTCAAGCGCTGAGGTTGGCTCGTCAAATAAAATGGCATCTGGATTCATGGATAAAGCACGTGCAATAGCAACCCGTTGCTTTTGTCCGCCAGAGAGTTGTTTTGGTTTGGCTTGCCAGTAAGGTTGTCCCATGCCAACTTTTTCAAGATTTTCTTTGGCGATTTTTTCGGCCTCTGCTCGTTCTCGCTTGAGAACAGTTGTTTGTGCGACAATGGTATTTTCAAGAACATTAAGGTTTTCAAAAAGGTTAAAGCTTTGGAACACCATACCGAGTTTTTCACGGTAATGAGTGAGGTTATAGTTTTCTTCTAGTACATTTTCACCACGGTAAAGGATTTCTCCGCCACTTGGCTCTTCAAGGAGATTGATAGAGCGTAAGAAAGTCGATTTTCCACTACCAGAGCTTCCGATGATAGAGATGACTTCTCCGGAGTGGACGGTAAGGGAAATATCTTTTAAGACTTCATTTTGTCCGTAGGATTTTTTAAGATGCTTGATTTCTAAAATGGTATCACTCATGCCTTTACTCCTTTCGTTTGCATTTGATTAGCGCCCGTTGTGTAATCATCTGTGTCAAAACGCCGTTCTACATAGCGGAGAATGCGTGTTACCGTAAATGTTAGGACAAAGTAGATAACGGCAATAATCGTAAAGGTTTGGAAATATTGGTAAGTTTGGGTGGCAATCGTATTTCCTGAGAAATAAAGTTCAACAACGGAGATAACATTCAGTACGGAAGTATCTTTGATATTGATGACAAATTCATTCCCTGTAGCAGGTAGAATATTGCGCACGACTTGAGGAAGGACAACTTTGCGCATGGTTTGGTTATGTGTCATTCCCAGAGCAGTTGCGGCTTCAAATTGCCCCTTATCAACAGCAAAGATTCCTCCGCGGACAATTTCACTCATATAAGCACCCGTGTTAATGGAAACGATAAAGATGGCTGCGATTGTACGATCAATGGAAACTCCAAATGCCTGTGCTGTTCCGTAGTAAATAACCATAGATTGAACAATCATAGGTGTTCCACGGAAAATTTCGATGTAGACATTCAGGAACCAACCGAATAAAGTTTGTAAAAGAGCGAGAGCTTTATTTTTGGCTGTAGGAGCGGTGCGGTAAACACCGATTAAGAGACCAATGATGAGCCCTGCAATTGTACCAGTAATGGAAATGAGAAGGGTTAAGCCAGCTCCGCGCAGAAATTGGGGCCAGTTGTCTTTCAGAATCTTTGTCACTTGTCCAAAGAAAGTAGTTTTATCTTTGCTGGTGTCAGTTTCAACAGGTTGGTTTTGAATCATCTTGTCCATTAAAGCGACTTGGTCTTTGGCACTGATTTTAGCGATAGCAGCATTGACTTGTTCTAGGCGATTGTCGTTTTTGCGCATTCCGATTGCAATCGTAGCATCCTCTTCATTAACTTCAAAACCTTTTTTGAACTGAATCATTTTAAATTTTGAATTAGCGGATTCTGCTGTGAGGGCTTCGGGACGTTCAGAAATGTAGCCGTCTATCACTCCTGACTCAAGTGCTTGGCGCATTTGAGCGAAGTCGCCCATTGCAGTTTCTTGCTTAGCGCCTGTCAGTTGGGAAATCAAATTGTAGAGGTAGACACCTTGTTGAGAGGTGATTTTTGCTCCTTTGAAGTCCTTCAACGTTTTTGCATTAGCATAAGCCCCGTCTTTGTTGACCAATACCACAGGCTCACTGGTATAATAACTATTGGAAAATGCGATTTCCTTTTTCCGCTCAGCAGTTGGACTCATTCCAGCGACAATCATATCTAATTTACCTGATGTCAATGCAGGGATCAATCCATTCCAAGAAGTTTTGACCACTAACGGTTTTTTGCCCAATGCTTTTGCGACTTGTTTGGCGATTTGGACGTCATAACCATTGGCATATTGGTTGGTGCCTTCGATTTTGACGGCACCATTTTTATCGTCATCTTGCGTCCAGTTGAACGGTGCATAAGCCGCTTCCATTCCGATTCGCAAGTATTCATCGGCTTGAGCTCTATTTGCAAATCCGAAACTAAGCAGCAGAAGTGCAAATAGAGATAAGAATAATTTCTTCATATTTTCTCCTCATCTAAAAATAGCTTCCTTTCATTGTACCGAAAAATGACATGCTTTTCAATATTGGGGAAACCCTTACTTGAAAAAATGGTATAATAAAGGCAATTAGTATAAGGAGATTGCTAGATGAAAAAGTTTTTTTGGAGTATCATAATTTTTTTCTCGTGTTTGTTCTTCAGTCAACGAGTCTTGGCGGTGAGTTATGATATTGAATCCTATAAAGGCAATTTACAGATTCATTCTGATAATACAGCGACATTTGTTGAAACAGTCACTTACCATTTCTCAAGCGGCTACAGAGGACAAATCATTACTTTGGGGACGTCTGGTAAAGTTCCTCTGGGCTTTGATGTGGAAGGAAAGCCGACGATTCTAGCTTTAAGAAATGGACAACCAAAAACGGATATTACTGCTGTTCAGGAATACATTGCGGGTGGTTATAAATATAAAATTTATAATGCTGGTAATAAAGGGGATCGTGTGACTATTGCGGTTACGTGGAAACTGAAAAATATGCTGTTTGTCCACAATGACATCGTGGAGTTGCACTGGATTCCGATTAGTAACTGGGATAAGAAGTTAAACAATGTGGAGTTTCGGATTTCAGTTCCAAAAAGTTCTCAGCAGACCGAATTGTATGCTCACACGGGTTATTTTATGAAGCCAGCTCAAGTGACACGAGAGGGAGATAGCTATCTGATCCGTGTCGCTAGTATTGCTAAAAATAGAAATTTAGAATTTCATGCATATTGGGATCGATCGCTAGTAACTGTTCCTGAAAATAGTTTAGCTGTTACAAAACGCAATCGGTTGCAAGAGTTTCGTCAAGTTGAAAAGGAAGTTGCCACCAGTACAAAAAAATACCAGAGATTAGTAGACTGGGACTTACCACTTGCTTTGGTATTGGTTGGTCTAATTAGTTTGGTTTTTTACATTATTTTTCATCTTAGAACAAAATCCCGTGTAACGTTTCCTAAGCGTGCTCGTTTGTATGAAATACCGCAAGATTTGCCACCAATGGTCATTGCTTCCAATGTTTATTCGGTAGATTTGACAGAATTGGATCCGACTGAGCGACAAGCTACATCTCTGAAATTTGAAAATCTTGTCCAAGCTACTTTATTAGATTTGATTGATCGAGGCAATCTTGTTTTTACAGACGATACGAAGCAACCAAGGCTGCAAAGAGTGACGGATAAAGGTTTATCGGGTTTTGAAAAAGAATTTTTAAAAATGGCTATGGGCAACAACCAGCAGCTTCTTGTAAAAGAGCTATTTTCAGACTTTAAAATTGATAAGAAAGTGTATAACAGAGGTGAGGAAGCTGTCCGTAAAGCGGGCAACAGGGTAAAAAATCTCTTAAAATGTTATTTGAAGAATATTACAGAAAATGTGCATGAGATTATTGAGCGGGAGCAATTGCCAAATAATTACCGCCCAGTTGCTAAAAAGGAAATCTTGTATTTATATCTTTCAATCTCCTTGATGGCACTTATTATGGTTGTTTCTCTTGGTATTTTGGCCTGGATATTCTTGTGGTACAGACTGATTTTCTTCCAATTCATAGTTAGTTTTCTCATTGCCGGCGGATTTTTGTATTACCTCTGGAGAAAATGCAAAATGGTGAAACGTGATGGAGTTTTAAATGAAGAAGGGGCAGAAAACTATTATTACTGGAAGAGTTTTGCCAATATGCTACGTGATATTGCTCATTTAAAGGACACAGAAGTTGACGGGGTCATTTTATGGAACCGATTATTGGTTTATGCTACTATGTTTAATTGTGCTGATAAGGTGACTAAGGCTATGAAGCTACGTAAAATCACAATTGACAATCCGTCTATGAATGCTTTTGTTTATCAGGATATGTCGTATACCTTCCATACTAGCTCCCACGCTTTTGTTAGTTATGGCTCAGAAGCCAATTCAGCTAGTAGCTTCACTGTTTCATCAGGTGGTAGTAGCGGAGGCGGCTTCACTGGTGGAGGCGGTGGAGGTGGAGGCGGTGCTTTTTAAAAAGTGCCTCTATTCTCTCACTTGAAATTATGCTATAATGAAACAAATCAACCTTAGGAGAAGAACATGTTTATCATTGAAATTTTAAAATCCATCATCTTTGGGATTGTGGAAGGAATTACAGAGTGGTTGCCTATTTCTAGCACAGGTCACTTGATTTTGATACAGGAGTTTATCAAGTATAAAAATCAGAATGCTGCCTTTATGGAAATGTTCAATGTCGTTATCCAATTAGGAGCGATTTTAGCAGTTGTCGTGATTTATTTTGATAAATTAAATCCGTTTAAATCTGGAAAGACAGCGCGTGAAGTGCAGAAAACATGGCAATTATGGGCGAAAGTGGTGATTGCAGCTGCGCCAGCTGCCATTATTGGCTTACCTTTGGATGATTGGTTTGATGCACATTTTTATAACTTCATTTCTGTTGCTTGTATGTTGATTATCTATGGTGTTGCTTTTATTTTACTGGAAAAACGTAATAAAAACGTAGAACCGACAATTACCAGCTTAGATCGATTGCCTTATAAAACTGCTCTCTACATTGGGTTATTTCAAGTATTGTCACTCTTTCCTGGTACCAGTCGCTCTGGAGCAACGATTGTCGGAGGGCTTTTAAATGGTACTAGTCGTTCCGTGGTGACAGAGTTCACCTTCTTCTTAGGGATTCCTGTTATGTTTGGGGCAAGTGCTTGGAAGATTTTGAAGTTTATCATCAAAGGAAATATACTTGGATTTGGTCAGTTCTTCTTGTTGCTTGTGGCAATGGGCGTTGCATTTGGGGTTAGTCTCTATGTCATTCGCTTCTTGACAGACTATGTGAAAAAGCACGACTTCACAATCTTTGGGAAATACCGTATTGGACTTGGTGTCCTGCTTATTATTTACGGCATTTTTAAAGCCATTTTCTAAGCATACAAAAACTCAGCAGAGATTGTTGAGTTTTTAGTTAGTGACTTCAGTTCATTTTGTTCCAAGGATTGTAATTTAATGTCAATGAGATGACAGGTCAGTCAATTTAAAATATTTGAGGTTAATTATGAACGAAATGGGAGAGAGATTTTTAAAATTTCTGAGATAATAAACTGCTCTCGCCAGAAGTGAGAGTTTTTATTGAGCATTATATTTGATATGTTAAAATGATATAAGGATAAACGGAGGAGAAAATGGGAGATTTGTATATTCAAAAGTCAGATTATCATCTATCGTTAAACAATGATAGAGTGGTTATAAAGGATAACGAAAAAAGTATAGTAAAAGAAATTTCTTTAAGCTTAATTGAAAATATATTAGTTTTTGGTAAAGCTCAATTAACAACGCAATTATTAGCTGCCTCAGCTAAAAATAGGATAAATGTTTTCTACTTTTCAGGATATGGAAAATTTCTTTCAGTACTAGATTCAGGACGAGAAGCGGATTATGAGAAACAAGAAAAGCAAGCACTTTCGAGTTTTAATCAAGAATTCTGTTTAGAGATAGCTAAAAGGATTGCTTCTTCTAAAATCAGAAATCAATTAAATTTATTGAAAGCATTTGATGATGAGAATATTTTAGATAGCAAAGATTTTGAACAATTTCAAGAGGCTATCTTAGGAATTTCTACTGCAAAAAACATTCCAGAACTAATGGGGTTTGAAGGCAGAATTGCTAAATCATATTTTTATCTGTTAAACTTCTTACTGACTGATGACTTCCGATTTTATGAGAGGTCTAAGCGCCCGTCCAAGGATAGGTTTAATGCACTTTTAAATTTCGGTTATTCTATTCTTCATTCTTGCTTTATTGGAATGATTCGCAAAAATGGTTTGAGTCTTGGTTTTGGTGTTATTCATCGACCTCATCAACATCATTCGGTTCTAGCTAGCGATCTTATGGAAGAGTGGCGACCTGTTATTGTGGACGATACAATAATGAGCTTGATTAGAAATGAAGAAATTAGGGCAGAACATTTTGAAGAGGGAGATGAGGAAGAAGTTGTTTTAACAGCAGAAGGGATTGAGATTTTTTCAAAAGCAATGCGTTCAAGAGTTTTGGAGATTCATCAATATATTGAATTTGATAAGAAGCGATATTCATTTTTGTATATGGCTGATCAACAGATAAAATCTTTGATTCGTTGTTTTGAAACGGAGAATCATAAGGAATTTTTAAGCGGGTATACGGGAGAATAATAATGGGATTTTTTTACAACTTAGACGAAGAGGCGAAAAACTTTGCGCAGAAAAAAACGGTATTTTGCCTTGTTATTTATGATATTATTAGTAATAAGCGACGTCTCAAACTTTCTAAATTGCTGGAAGGATATGGCATGCGAGTCCAACGTTCTTGTTTTGAGATTGATGTTGAAAAAACAAACTATCATCACCTTCTTCAAGATTTAGAAAAATTTTATTGTCAGGAGGAGGGAGACAATATAATTGTTTATGTTGGTGATAAGAAAGAGACAGTCATCTTCAACTCTTATGAAGGAGCAGAAATTCTGGAAGATATTTTGTTTTTCTGAAACTTTTAATTTAATGAAAAATGTGGTAAAATATAGATATGTTTCCAAATCTTGAATAAAACAAGATTTAGGGGTCATTCTCTGAAGCTTGATACAAGATATAGGGTTAATAACCCATGTTACCTCGAGAGGGGACGGAAACACGTTTATTTTATCAATAATAATCATTGAGTTACGGTTAATAACCCATGTTACCTCGAGAGGGGACGGAAACGAGGCAGGGAGCATGTTATCCTTGCCTCTTAACAGTTAATAACCCATGTTACCTCGAGAGGGGACGGAAACTCAACTTTCCCACCTGGCTGAATCCAACCTTTAAAGTTAATAACCCATGTTACCTCGAGAGGGGACGGAAACAAAAATGCTACTACCATAAGTTCCTCCTATAAGTCAAGTTAATAACCCATGTTACCTCGAGAGGGGA
>NZ_KV837637.1:244791-245172 GCF_001838575.1 Streptococcus sp. HMSC034B03 | reverse complement strand
ACCCATGTTACCTCGAGAGGGGACGGAAACTTCTAGAGCTCTCTGTTTAGCCTGTACGTTTGCATGTTAATAACCCATGTTACCTCGAGAGGGGACGGAAACTGTTTTAGGTGTATTCTTACGACCATAACCATTAGTTAATAACCCATGTTACCTCGAGAGGGGACGGAAACACAGGAAAGGCGATGTAGAAAGGCCAACCGACAACAGTTAATAACCTATGTTACCTCGAGAGGGGACGGAAACCTAAGATACACTCTATAACCGTCTCCATTTTCAGCGTTAATAACCCATGTTACCTCGAGAGGGGACGGAAACCTATTCATCTTCTTATAAACTTTTCTTAAGAAGGTTAATAACCCATGTTACCTCGAGAGGGGA
>NZ_KV837637.1:136102-244691 GCF_001838575.1 Streptococcus sp. HMSC034B03 | reverse complement strand
ACCCATGTTACCTCGAGAGGGGACGGAAACTTTTCATGGATCATATTATAGATTCCTAAATCAGGTTAATAACCCATGTTACCTCGAGAGGGGACGGAAACCTTGTAAACAAACCATCTTCGGCTTCATAGTCTCTAAGTTAATAACCCATGTTACCTCGAGAGGGGATTTTTTAGGTGAAATTCATAAGACTACTTGACAACGTTTTCACATTATGCTAATATATTGATTGTAAAGAACAGTTCTGATAGACAGAGAGGGCGCCCTTAAATTGGTGAAAAATACTTTCACCTTTTTGGGCGTTTTTTTAGTAAGGAGGATTAAAAATGTGAAGAAAGTACAATTGCATTTATCAAAGGTTGAAATAAGGGACGATGATCTGGTGGCTAAGTTACAGGGATTTCTCATGAGCCGAATTTCGGCAGATTTTGCGGATTTTCTCCATGAGCAAGAAACAAATCCCTACTCTTTGAATCTATACTCCACGAGAGAAAAAATGATCTGGACGGTTAATCTACTCGCTCAGGAAGCAGAAGAAGAGATATTGCCTCAGCTTTTGGACTTAAAAGAGATTCAGTTGAATACTTACTCAGAATCTATATCTGTAAAGGGACTGGAGATTCAGACTCTCTCGCAACAGAGTTTGCTGGAAGTTTTTCAGGAGGATAATCCTAGTTCTATCGTATATATCCATTTCTATACTCCGACCACCTTTAAACGGCAGGGGAAGTTTGTGCTCTTTCCAGATACGCGCTTGATTTTTCAAAGTCTCATGCAAAAATACAGCAGATTGATAGAAGGAAAATCAGAGATAGAGGAAGAAACTTTACAATTTTTGGCAGACCACAGCCAGATTAGTAGTTATCAGTTGAGAAGCCACTATTTTCCAATTCACGGTCGAAAATACCCTGCCTTTCGAGGCAGGGTGACGATTCGTATTCAAGGAGCATCGTCTTTGAAAGCCTATGCTCATATGCTTTTGAGATTTGGAGAATTTTCAGGAGTTGGCACTAAGTGTAGTTTAGGAATGGGAGGGATGAGAATTGAAGAAAGAAAAGCTTGATTTAATTTACAAGGCTTTGTTTTACAATATCGGTCGTCTAGTCAGTCGCTCGCAGGGTCGATCTGATGGAGAGCCAGCTGAGGGAAAAGACTGGCTTCAGAATTGTTTACCACAGCTGAACTTAGAGAATAATGAAAAAATAGCCAAGATTATTGCTCTGGCTGATTCTATTGTCAGAGGTCTACCTGAGCAGAAACAAGTATCCGATGGGCAGTTCTCCCAACCGTTGGCTGATATTTTTAACCGCTTTAAAGCGAAGAAGGAAGGTCTACGCTATCAGAAATTTGAGTTTTTGACAGATGATAGTGAGTTTTCTATTGCTAGTCAGGAGATAACCTCCATTAGTCAGTCAGACTATCAAGAGCTGTTGGAGCAGCTGATAAGAAAACTATGTGACATTTCATTGGAAGAGGAAAGTCTCCCAGCCCTTTTCAATATTTGGCAGAGTCTCTTTTCTACAGTGCCTCTACTTCCCAGTGATAAGGAATTGGGTGACATTTCTCTAGCAGAACACAGCAAGCTTACAGCGGGCTTCGCAGCTGCGATTTATGACTATCTGGAGGATAGTGGTCAGGAGCATCTGCTGGATGATCTGCCTACCTTTGATGGGATACGAAGCTTTTTACTGGCTAGCTTTGATCTGTCAGGAATTCAGGACTTTATCTACAATATTGCCAGTAAGGGAGCGGCTAAGCAGCTCAAGGCTCGTAGCCTCTATCTGGACTTGATGAGCGAGCATATTGTAGACAGTCTTTTGGCCGAGTTGGGTCTGTCCCGAGTCAATGCCCTTTATGTTGGGGGTGGACATGCCTATTTCATCTTGGCCAACACCGAGCAAACCATTGGTCAGCTAGTGAAATTTGAAAAAGCCTTTAACAAGTTCTTTTTGGAACATTTTCAAACAGGTCTCTATGTGGCCTTTGGCTGGAAGTCATTTTCAGCTGCAGATATTATGGTAGATACCTATTCTGGACCTGACTATCTGAAAAACTATCGGGAAATCTACCAAGGTGTCAGTCGTATGATTTCGGAGAAGAAGCTGTCTCGCTATGATGCAGCTAGTCTGCTGCTTTTAAATCAAGGTGGTAGGAGCTCTGAACGCGAGTGTGCCATCTGTCATTCTGTTGAGAAGGTCAAAACAGTCCATTACGGTGAAGGTGAAGAGTATGACTTGTGTACAGTCTGTCAGGAACTGAGCGGTTTTGCCAAAAAGATTGACAGGGATTATTTTCAAATCGTCTCTGACAGTCAGTCTGGTCTGCCTATCGGACCGGGTGCAGTTCTGACATCAGTGGAAAAAGTAGACCTTGGCAAACAGCCGGCTAGACTCTATGTGAAAAATAAGTGGTCAGATGATACAATAGGCACACCAGTCTTTGTCGGTGACTATAACTTTATCAAGGAAGATGGCACAAAGGCTGAGATCTATGACTATGCCGATCTATCGAGAGACAGTCAGACAAAGCAGGGAATTAAACGTCTAGCTGTCGTTCGGCTGGATGTGGATGATTTGGGTGCTGCTTTTATGGCTGGTTTTGCTGGTCAGGAAGATGGACGCTTTTCAACCTTTGCCCGTTCAGCTATCTTTTCACAGAATATGAGCTTGTTCTTCAAGTACTATATTCATCAATTTGCCCGAGGAAAGAAGCTGACTGTTATTTATGCCGGTGGTGATGATGTTTTTGCCATTGGTTCATGGCAGGATATTATTGCCTTTACAGTAGAGCTTCGTCAGCAGTTTCTCAGTTGGACCAATAGGAAACTAACCCTGTCGGCAGGTATTGGTCTTTATCCGGATAAGACACCGATTCACCTTATGGCTCAGGATTCCGGAGATTTGGAAGAAGCGGCTAAGTCGAACGGGAAAGACAGCATCGCGCTCTTTAAACAAAATTTCACATTTAAGTTTGACCAGTTTATCGAAGGTGTCTATCAAAGCAAGCTGGTGCAGCTTCGCAAGTATTTTAAATCACAGGATGAGAGAGGCAAAGCTTTTATCTATCGTTTGATTAAGCTTCTGAGAGCCTATGATAAGTTGAATACAGCCCGTCTGGCTTATCTGCTGGCTCGCTTGGAAGACGCTGCTTCCAAGGAGGAAAAAGAAAAGTTCAAAGAATTTAAAAACATTTTCTGGGCTTGGTATACAGGCGGTGAACAAGAACGACAAGAAGCTGAAATGGCACTCTTACTCTATATTTATGAAATTAGAAAGGATTAAGGAATGGCAATTTTAACAGATGACAACTATGTGGACAAGGCTGAGGCGGCAATCAAATCATTAAAAAGAAATAATCGGGATAGGAGAAATCCTGATGCCTTCTTGCTGACTACCAGCAAGATTCGCCACTTGCTGAGTTTGACAAGTGCATTGTTTGATGAAAGCAATGTAAAAGGCTACCCCGACCTGCAGGATAAGATTGCTTATCTGCGAGTTCAGTTCGTCTATCAGTCAGGTCGAGAATTTGCAGTAAAAGATTTGGTTCAGCAGGCTCAGATACTAGAAGCTCTCAAAGAAGTCTCTAATAAGGAAACGCTGCAGCGTTTCTGTCGCTATATGGAAGCCTTGGTTGCCTATTTTAAATTCTATGGAGGGAAAGATTAATATGACATACGCAAAAGTGAAAATTACTGCTCAGATTCGCTTGGAAACAGGCTTGCACATCGGTACCAGCAACGCCTTTGCAGCTATTGGAGCCACGGACTCTCCTGTTATCAAAGATCCAATCACCAATCTTCCAATTATTCCTGGTTCCAGTATCAAGGGAAAAATGAGAACCCTCCTGGCTCGTGTTTATAATGATAAACTCGCTAAGTCTCCTAAAGAAGACGGAGAAGTACTCAGCCGTCTCTTCGGAAATCACGATTCAAAAGATTATAAAATCGGCCGCCTCATCTTCCGTGATGCCTTTCTCCTGAACAAAGATGACCTTGATGCCAAGGGGGCCAAGAGTTATACTGAGGTCAAATTTGAAAATACCATCGACCGAATTACTGCAGTAGCCAATCCACGGCAGATTGAACGCGCTATCCGGGAGAGTCGCTTTGGTTTCGAGTTGATTTATGAAATCAATGACAAGTCTGCGGGTGAGGTTAACGAGGATATTCAGGCTATTGTTGACGGTTTGAAGCTCTTGGAGCTTGATTATCTGGGCGGTTCTGGAAGTCGCGGATACGGTAAAGTTGTCTTTGAAGACCTTCAGGCTCAGACAGTCTTTGGTCAGTATGATGAAGGTCAGTTGAATCAATTATTAAAAACGGAGGTCTGATATGACCTACAAGATGTATATGATGGATTTCCAATCCGCTCATTTTGGAAGTGGGAAACTGGATACTGCCAGTCTGACCTTTTCTGCCGATCGCCTTTTTTCCGCCTTGGTCTTAGAGGCCATTAAAGCGGATAAGCTGGATGATTTTCTTGAGCTGGCAAATCGGGAGAGCTTTGTACTATCAGATGCCTTTCCCTATAAAGGAGAAGCCTTTCTGCCTAAGCCAATCGGCTATCCAAGTCTGGACAAGTTACCTCAGGATTTGGATGTTCAGGAAATGCGCCAGCAGGCTAAAAAATCAAAAAAATTAAACTATATTAGTCTGTCAGACTTTGAGAACTTTCTAAATGGTCACAGTTTGGAAGCGAAAGTTTGTGCAAAATCCAGTCTTGTTACCAAGAATCAGCCTCTGAAAGAGGGTGGTTTGTTTCAGGTTGGGACAAAGACTTATGCCAAAGACAGCAAACTCTATGTGATTGCTGAGCAAAGCCAACTCTTTGATCTTTTGATGACCGGGCTGCAGTATTCTGGTATTGGAGGTAAGAGAAGCAGTGGTTACGGTCACTTTGATTTAGAAATTCATGATTTGCCGAGTGACTTGGCCCGAAAACTGACCCAATCATTAGATCGGGAGGTCATGCTTTTGACAAGCGCCTTGCCGGTAGATGATGAATTGGAAGCTGCCATGGCCGGAAGTAAGTACCTGTTGACTAAATCAAGCGGATTTGCCTTTAGCACGAGCGAAGCATCCAACTATCGTAAGCAGGACCTGTATAAGTTTAAGGTGGGATCGACTTTCTCTGAAACTTTCAGAGGACAGATAGTTGATGTCCGACCAAAAGGTTTCCCGCATCCTGTGTTAAACTTTGCCAAACCGCTATTTTACAAACTGGAGGTCTAGGATGAAGAGTGATTACAAAACATTTAAATTCACGCTGCGTACCATGGCTCCGGTTCATATCGGAAGTGGAGAAAAGTACACCAGCCAGGAGTTTATTTATGAAAATGACAGCTTTTATTTCCCGGATATGGGAAAATTCTATGCTAGTATGGTAGCCAAAGGTTTGGACCGTAGATTTGAAGCCTTTCTGATGGAGTATGGGGCGAGAGCTGTCAATAATCGTCTGGTCTCTTTTGCTGATGACAACCGCATTAAAGACAGAAACTTTGGTGGTTACAAGATTAAAGAAAGTGGTTATGAAAATGATAAATCTAGTCTAGGAACTCTCAATGAGATTTACAAGATTGTCCGCGATGGTTTTGGTCAGCCCTATATTCCCGGCTCCAGTCTCAAAGGGGCTATTCGTACCATTCTCTTAAATACCCATCCCGAATGGAAAGATGCTGATTTTGTGACTGGACATAGGGGAAAAGAAAAGGAAGATAAAACTGTCATCTCTTGGGGGGCAAAATCTGGTAAAGATTTCGACGATCTTTTTAACGAAATTCGGGTCAGCGACAGTCAGTCCCTTAAGATCAATGGGATTGATTTTAAGAATGAAGACATCATTCTGGTTCAAAAACTGGACAAGTCCAGTAAAGAATCAGGAGATAAGCTACGGGCTCTTCCTCTCTATCGGGAGGCTCTTCCTCCCTTCACTGTAGCAGAATTTACCATTACTACTACAACTGAAAGAGCAGCCAGCATGATAAGAAGTTTGGACCAGCTTTCCTTTGATTTCTACAATAGCTACAAAGACTTCTTTTTGGACGGTTTTTCTGAAAGATACATTCAGGATAATGTCCAATATCCTATCTATCTAGGGGCCGGCAGTGGATCCTGGACAAAGACCATTTTCAGACAAGCTGATGGGATTTTACAAAAGAGATACGAACGCTTAAAAACAAAGATGATTGGGAAAGGCGTACTTAAACTGACTAGAGCTGAAAATAAATCATTTTCTGTCAAAGGACAGGTGAGAAAGTTGGTCAAAAATAATGAAAATCTGTATGAAATGGGTAAGGCCAATTTCATTATTCAGGAGGTAAAAGTGTGAAAATAGTAATTTCGACAGTTGGAGATACAGATCCCATTCGGGCTTTTCATGATGGCTCCCTACTTCATATCGTAAGGAAGTATCGTCCCGATAAGGTTATTATTTTGCATTCTGAACGTACAGTTGAAAGGAACGACAGGATTACTCAAGCCATTCAGTCTATATCTGAGGATTATCATCCTGAAATTTTTCCGCATCCCTCAGTATTTCCAAATTCAGAAGTATTTCTTTTTGATGTCATGTACGACCAAATCTGGAAAATTCTTCAGGAATATCTAAATACAGGAGATGAGTTCATTTTAAACTTGTCCAGCGGAACGCCTCAGATGAAAGCTGCTTTGTTCATCCTAAATCGCCTTAATGACATCAATGTCAAGGCCGTTCAGGTGGTAAATCCTGTTAATGCGTCTAATGAAGGTCTCGGGCATGATAATGAGGAGGATATTGCTGAATTGATTGAGACCAACGAAGACAATAATCCTGACTTTGTGGATCGTACAGTCGAAGATCAATCGGAGAAGTTTAAACAATCTATCTTAAAGCGTACTGCTCGCACTCTGATTGAGAATCATGACTACAAGGCTGCTTTAGAAGTGATTCAGCAACTGGCTGCTACCACTCAGTTGAAAAGGGTCAGGGAAGAACTGAGCAATCTAGTAACCGCCCTTAATATTCAGGATATCCCAAAGCGACTGGCCAAAAGGAAACTGGGTGAAACAGAGAAGAAGGTTTTAAATGCTTACCTGACCATTGACCTGCAGGTCAAAAGAGGAAATGTGATGGAGTGCTTTATTCGTACCAAGTCCTTGGCTGAGTTTATGCTGGAGGATTACATCCAAAGACATTATCCTCAGGAACTACAGGATATTGAAGAGGATGAGCTTAAATATCTGTCTATCTGGGATTTCAGAAAAATTCTTAAAAAGAGACAGGAATGGCAGCTCTTAAAACAGATTAAACCTATTTTGGATCTGAATGAGTCCAGAAATGCAGTTGCACACAGTCTTAATCCCCTGAAAGAAGAAGATGTTAAACTTTTGGGGGCTGCCCAGAAATCTCTGAAAGACCTGATTCAGGACTGGTATTCTTTTGATAGGAAACTATTTGCCTTTTACGATGAAATGAACAAGAAATTATTAGAAGATTTAAGTTAGGACGATAAGATGAAAATTTTAATCTCTGCTGTCGGGACCACCGACCCTATTACAAAAAATCACGACGGAGCCCTCTTGCATTTGTGCCGTATTTACCGACCGAACAAGGTAGTCTTGATTTACAGTGAGGAAATGCTGGTAAAAAAAGACCGGATTCAAGCAGCTTTGCAGTCTATTGACGGCTACAATCCGGAAATTATGATTGACCCAACAATCCTTAAAAATGATGAAGTCTATGTTTTTGACAAAATGTACGCAGAAATCACTCAGATTATTGAGCGTTATCTGAGCGATGAGGATGAACTGATTTTGAACCTTTCGTCTGCTACACCGCAGATTATTTCCGCCATGTTTGCGGTCAATCGCATCAATAATTACAACATTCGGGCGGTGCAGGTGGCTACTCCTGAAAAATCAGCCAACAGACCTTTTAATCCAGCCACAGAACTACCGATTGAGGAATTGATTGATAGCAATAAAGACAATTAGGAAGATTTTGAAAATCGCAGTTTAGAAGACCAGTCTGAAAAGTTCAATCAGTCTCTAGTCAAACGCTATCTGTGTCAGTTAATTAAGCGTTATGATTATGCGGCTGCCTTGGCTATCTTGCAGGAAAAAAATAATAAGATCCTTTCTAAATCGCAAAGAGCCAAGGCATGCAATATTTTAAATAATTTTACCGATGTTTTTGAAAAGCAGGCCATTTTGCAGGATTTGGCTCGGGAAGGGGATAGCCAAGAGGCTGTTAAAGCTCTCAACTATTACCTGATGATTGATATTTTAAATCGCCGGGGTCAAATCGCTGATGTGCTCATCAAGGCGAAGTCTTTGGCAGAGTATATCTTGGAAGAAAAAATCCAATCCGAACATCCGGGCTTAATCGTCAGAAAGGAAAATCTTCCCAAGCTAAACCTGTCGCACCCAGATGCCGATGCTATCATTGACTATCTGGAGCATGAGATGAAGAAGGAGCGTGGGAGTGAAAGCAAGGAAAGAGTCTATAACAAGACTTCTACTTTGAACCTTTTGTCTTTTAGCAATATTTTGGAATTTTATCAGGCGGAAGAGTCTTTACTGGAAAGTATCAAATTAGTGAAGAGTTTCAACGGGGAAAGAAATCGTCTAGCGCATGGTCTCGCTGAAATCGATAAAAAGGCAATTAGCTCAAAAAGATTGCGCGCCTTGTTGGGAACATTAAAGGATATCCTCCAGTCCAACTATGATATTAGAGAAGAACGATTCTCCTATTACGATGTTAAGAATGAGGAGTTACTTAAACTGCTCAAGTAGCTCTCAGTTCTTCCTTTTTGGTTCAAAATATGTTATAATCAAAGAAGTTTCCACTTTTGGGCTGTTAAAACAAGATATGGTGGTTTTCTGGTATTTATGTACAAAATATAGGGTTAGTAACCCATATTACCTCGAGAGGGGACGGAAACAATATAATGAATCAATTTTCCCGTATTCTTATCTTGTTAGTAACCCATATTACCTCGAGAGGGGACGGAAACTCTCTTTACCTTGCAACTTACGGACTTTAATATCCGGTTAGTAACCCATATTACCTCGAGAGGGGACAAAATAGATAAAAATCGCTCTAGTGGGCGCTTTTTGTTATTTTGAAGTTCAAAAGTTCTTGAGGCAAAATGTCTCTTAGAAGTTTGAATTGCAAAAGAAAACAAAGGCTGTCTATTTTTTGTAAAAAACCCGAAATTTTAGTATAATGAAAAGACTAGAAGTATGAGGTAATGCCTATGGAAATGAAGCAAATTAGTGATACAACGATTAAAATCACAATAAAATTAGAGGATTTAGAGGAACGTGGGATGGAAATGGCAGATTTTCTAGTCCCACAAGAAAAAACAGAAGAGTTTTTCTATGCGATTTTAGATGAGTTGGAAATGCCAGAGAGCTTTTTAGATAGCGGCATGCTCAGTTTTCGTGTGACACCAAAGCCCGACCGATTGGATGTCTTTGTCACCAAGTCTAAGATTGATAAGAATCTGAACTTCGATGATTTGGCAGATTTGCCAGATGTAGAAGAGCTGTCTCAAATGTCTCCTGATGAATTTTTAAAGACATTAGAAAAAAATATTTTTGAGAAAAGTAAAGACGATATGGAGGCTGTTCGTTCTTTGGAAACGGCGGAAGCAGACGATAACACAAGCACTTCTGATATGGAGTCAGAGGAAAATAGTGACGAACTAACGCAGAAATATATTTATTACATTTTGAAATTTTCTAGCCTGAAAGAAGCAATTGTTTTTTCTAAGACAGTAGATTATGCTGTCAATACTTCGGAGTTGTACAAAATGGACGACCACTATTATTTGACAATCTTGGTTGATATTGAAGGGCGTCCAAAGCGTTATCCAGCTTGGCTCCTGGCTTTGATGCGTGAGCATGCAGAGGATACGGATGTGACAAGAGCTGTTTTGCAAGAACACGGTTACTTATTGCTTGTCAACGAGGCGGTTGCCAGTCTTCAAAAGGTTAAATGCTTATGATTCCCTTCCCTTTAAAATTCATTTTGGTGTTGCTTGGAACCTTTTTCATCGGTGTGATTCTCACGCCTTTGGTGCGTCTATTGGCATTTAAAATAGGTGCGGTTGATTATCCAAATGCTCGGAGAATCAACAAAAAGCCGATGCCAAGCAGCGGCGGTTTAGCTATTGTCATTGCTTTTTCGGTTGCTACGCTTGTTTTTATGCCGATGATTGTGCAGGCAACCTTTCATGGAAAAAGTTATTTTGATTATATTTGGCCTGTTGTCTTAGGAGGCGGCATCATTGCCTTAACAGGCCTTATTGATGATGTGAAAGAGTTGAAGCCTTTAGCAAAGATGTCAGGAATTGTGTTGGCTGCCAGTTTGATTTGGTTATTGACGGATTTTCGTTTGAATCATTTTAAAATCCCTTTTGGTGGGTCGCTGCTGCACTTTGCTCCTTGGTTGTCTTTCATTTTAACCGTTATCTGGATTATTTCGATTACCAATGCCGTTAATTTGATTGACGGGTTGGACGGATTAGTGAGTGGTGTATCCATTATTTCGCTGGTGACAATGGGGATTGTTTCCTACTTTTTCTTGCCAGATCACAATGTTTTTCTAACCTTAACTATTTTTGTCTTGGTCATGTCTATCGCAGGATTTTTCCCTTACAATTACCACCCCGCTATTATTTATCTGGGAGATACAGGAGCGCTGTTTATCGGTTTTATGATTGCGGTTTTGTCATTGCAAGGCTTGAAAAATGCGACAGCTGTCGCTGTGATTACTCCGATGATTATTCTGGGAGTGCCGATTACAGATACATTTTTAGCGATTGTGCGTAGAACTTTATCTGGACAAAAATTTTATACCCCCGATAAACGTCATCTTCATCACCGCCTGCTCTCTTTAGGCTTGACCCACCGTGGGACAGTTTTGGTTATTTATGGCATTTCTATGATTTTTGCCATGATTTCTCTTTTGCTAAATGTTTCGAGCCGTATCGGTGGGACGCTGTTAATTATTGGACTACTTTTTGGAGTGGAACTTTTGGTAGAACTAATTGGTGTTCTGGGTCCAAATCGAACACCGCTACTCAATATCCTTCGTTTTATCGGAAATTCTGCTTATCGAGAAGAAATTCGTACAAAATTCAGAAATAGAAGAAAGAAATAGAATCTTAAATTAAAACAAAATAAAAGCCTTTTTGGCTTTTTTTTGCTATACTTATAAGGTATATTATGGTTACAAAGAAAGGAAAATTTACCATGTCTGTCTTAGAAATCAAGGATCTCCACGTAGAAATCGAAGGAAAGGAAATTTTAAAAGGAGTTAATCTGACTCTTAAAACAGGAGAAGTAGCCGCCATTATGGGGCCAAACGGTACGGGAAAATCCACCTTATCAGCAGCGATTATGGGAAATCCAAATTACAAGGTAACCGAAGGGGAAGTTCTCTTTGACGGTGTCAATATTTTAGAATTGGATGTGGACGAACGAGCTCGCATGGGGCTTTTTCTTGCTATGCAGTATCCAAGTGAAATTCCAGGCATTACCAATGCAGAATTTTTGCGTGCAGCTATGAATGCAAGTAAAGAAGACGACGAAAAAATTTCTGTTCGTGATTTCATCATGAAATTGGACGAAAAAATGGAATTGCTGAATATGAAAGAGGAAATGGCCGAGCGTTATCTGAATGAAGGCTTTTCTGGCGGTGAAAAGAAACGCAATGAAATCTTGCAATTGTTGATGCTAGAGCCAACTTTTGCGCTACTGGATGAAATTGACTCTGGACTAGATATTGATGCACTGAAAGTGGTGTCTAAGGGCGTCAATGCTATGCGTGGTGAACATTTTGGTGCTATGATTATTACGCACTATCAACGTCTGTTGAATTATATTACGCCTGATGTGGTCCATATCATGATGGATGGGCGTGTAGTTGCTTCTGGTGGTCCGGAATTAGCTGTTCGTTTGGAGCAGGAAGGTTATGCCAAATTGGCTGAAGAACTTGGTTTTGATTACCAAGAAGAAGTCTAGTCAACCTTTCTTTTTACTTAGAAAAGATAGGAGAATGAAATGACAAAAGAAACCATTAAACATTTTTCACAAATGCATGCGGAGCCTGAGTGGTTGGCAAATCTCCGTCAAGCTGCCTTTGATAAAATAGATAAGTTGGAACTGCCTGTTATTGAGCGGGTGAAATTTCACCGCTGGAATTTGGGAGACGGCACGCTGTCAGAAAGTGAGGTTCTTGCAAATGTGCCTGATTTTACAGCACTGAATGACCATTTGACATTGGTTCAGGTTGGGACGCAGACTGCTTTAGAGCAATTGCCGGCTGACTTGGCGGAGCAGGGTGTCATCTTCACAGACTTTTATTCTGCTCTTGAGGAAATTCCAGAAATCATTGAGAAACATTTTATGTCTGCTGTTAAATATGACGAAGATAAGCTAGCAGCTTACCATACAGCTTATTTCAATAGTGGAGCGGTGCTCTATATTCCAGATAATGTTGAAATCAATCAGCCCATTGAAGGCATTTTTTACCAAGATAGTGAAAGTGATGTGCCATTTAACAAGCATATCCTGATTATCGCAGGGAAGCATTCCAAGTTTACCTATTTGGAGCGTCTGGAGACCTATGGCTCTGGGACTGTTCCCGTGACTGCTAATATCACGGTGGAAGTGATTGCACAGGCTGGTGCTCAGATTAAGTTTTCAGCTATTGACCGTCTGGGGGGAAATGTGACCGCCTATATCAGTCGTCGGGGTAAGTTAGACGATGATTCAATGATTGACTGGGCAATCGGGGTCATGAATGAAGGCGATGTGATTGCTGATTTTGACAGTGATTTGTTTGGTCGTGGCAGTCATGCGGATATGAAAGTGGTGGCTCTCTCTCGTGGTAGACAGATACAAGGGATTGACAGTCGTGTCACCAACTACGGTTGCAATTCGATTGGTAATATCCTCCAACATGGAGTGATTTTGGAAAAGGGAACGTTGACTTTTAACGGAATCGGTCACATTATCAAGGGAGCCAAGGGAGCAGATGCTCAACAGGAAAGTCGAGTGCTCATGTTGTCTGATAAAGCACGTTCAGATGCTAATCCTATTCTTTTGATTGATGAAAATGATGTGACAGCAGGGCATGCGGCGTCTATCGGTCAGGTGGATCCAGAAGATATGTACTATCTCATGAGTCGGGGACTGGATAAGGCGACTGCGGAACGTTTAGTTGTGCGTGGCTTCTTAGGCTCTGTTATCGTTGAAATTCCAGTCAAAGAAGTGCGTGCTGAGATGATTGAAAATATTGATGAAATTTTGGCTAAGAAGTAAGAGATAGGAAAAGAAATGTCTAAACTTGATGTAGAAGCTGTTCGGAAGGACTTTCCAATTTTGAATCAAATTGTCAATGATGAGCCACTAGTCTATTTGGACAATGCAGCAACGACCCAAAAGCCAAGGCAGGTTTTAAGAGCGATTACGGATTATTACGAAAATGATAATGCCAATGTTCATCGTGGTGTTCATACACTAGCAGAACGGGCAACGGCAGCTTATGAAGCTGCGCGGGAACGAGCGCGCTCCTTTATCCATGCCGCTTCAACGAAAGAAGTTCTCTTTACGAGAGGAACGACAACGGGACTCAATTGGGTAGCGCGTTATGCCGAAAGTGTCTTGCAGCCAGGCGACGAAGTGCTGATTTCCGTTATGGAGCACCATTCCAATATCATTCCTTGGCAGGAAGCCTGTAAGGAAACAGGTGCTAGATTGATTTATGCTTATCTGAAAGACGGTATGTTAGACCTCGCTGACTTTCAGTCGAAATTGACTGAAAAGACGCGATTTGTTGCTTTGGCGCATGTTTCTAATGTACTAGGTGTGGTGAATCCCATAAAAGAAATAGCAGAGTTAGTGCACCAGACAAATGCTCTTTTAGTGGTGGACGGAGCTCAATCAGTTCCTCACATGAAGATTGATGTACAAGACTTGGACGTTGATTTCTTTGCATTTTCGGGTCACAAGATGCTAGGTCCGACTGGTATCGGTGTTCTCTATGGCAAAGAAGAGCTACTTGAGCAAATGTCGCCTGTCGAATTTGGTGGGGAAATGATTGATTTTGTCTATGAACAAGAAGCGACATGGAAAGAGTTGCCTTGGAAGTTTGAAGCAGGCACACCCAATATAGCTGGTGCTATAGGTCTAGCTGCCGCCATTGACTATCTGGACAAGATTGGAATGGAAACAGTTCATCAGTATGAGCAGGAATTGATAGCTTATGTATTTCCAAAATTACAAGCTGTTGAGGGGCTTACCATTTATGGTTCGGAGGACTTGACTCAGCGGTCAGGTGTTATTTCCTTTAATCTAGCTGGGCTTCACCCTCATGATGTAGCAACAGCTCTGGACTATGAAGGCGTGGCTGTACGGGCTGGACATCACTGTGCTCAACCTTTGTTGAGTTACCTAGGAGTGTCAGCGACTGTTCGAGCTAGTTTTTATCTATATAATACCAAAGCAGATTGCGACAAGCTTGTTGAAGCTTTGCAGAAAACAAAGGAGTTTTTCGATGGCACTTTCTAAACTAAATAGCCTTTATAAAGCAGTTGTGACGGACCATTCAGCTCACCCTCATCATCAAGGTCGATTGGAGGGTGTAGAACAAGTTAGTCTCAACAATCCTACGTGCGGTGATGTCATCAGCCTGTCGGTTCAATTTGATGAGCAGGGCATGATTGAAGATATTGCCTTTGTGAATTCTGGCTGCAGTATTTCTACAGCTTCAGCCAGTATGATGACGGATGTAGTCCTAGGGAAGACGAAGGATGAAGCGCTAGCTTTGGCAGAAATTTTTTCTCAAATGGTGCAAGGTAAGGACGATGAGCAGCAAAAGGAACTAGGAGACGCAGCTTTTTTAGCTGGTGTTGCTAAGTTCCCTCAACGCATCAAATGCTCAACCTTAGGTTGGAACGCTCTTAAAAAGGCGATTGAGGAAGCTGGAAATTCTGAAAAGTTGAGTAAATGAAGCTAAAATAAATAAGCTGAGACAAAAGTGCTCAGCTTTCTTTGTTTATATCGTTAGCATTACAGACGCAGTAGCTAATTACTCAAAGCACTGCGTTGAGGTTACGGATAGAGCTTGAAAAGCAAGTCTCAAGGCGATTCGCTTTTCAAGCTTGGAAGAGTACTTTTGACGAAAACTTTGTTTTCTTTATCTGCCACCTCGACAGTCTCTCAGGCTGTTGAGCAGCCTTGTGGGAATGAGACTACAAACTAAAAATTTTTGATTTTGAGTTTTGTCACATTCCCAATTACTATTGAATGAGCTATAATATGTTCTATATCAACTTTTACAGCCCATTTGTCATTAAGTTACATTTGCTTATTTCCAACCTCAAAAGGTTTTTCAAGTCTTTCGAACTATGCGGAGATGAACGATGAAATCAAGCTTCTACGAAATACTGATTTCTATTTCGCTCGTTTATAATTTTTCATTGACATATTGTACGAATTCATTCCACCATGATTTGAGGAAGAAAGGACGACCAATTTTCTCCGCTGAAAGCATGGAAATAGTTGGTGGCTTCTTGTCAAGATAGCCTTTTCCAATCAAATCATTATCAGTATAGGTCAATTTCCCAACAATGACACCCTTTTTTAAAGGAGTGGGATAACCGTTTTTATCAGTTGTAAAATGAACAGTCGGTTTTTTATGATTGTATCTCCGCACAATGGTGAGTTTTTCACTAGCAACAGCAGTGACTTCATCTTTTTGCCCATTAATGATGCGAGCAGAGCTTTTATTGTAGGCTTCACCTTTTTTCACAAGAGTTTGGACTGTGAATTGCTGATAAATATAGGTCATAAATCTAGAGGTAGCTGTAAAGCGGGCATTCTCATCCTCATCTGCATGATCAACATTGAGGAGAACCGTAATCAAACGCATCCCTCTTTGCTGGATTGTTCCGACAAAGGAAGAGCCTCCTTTATCAGAAGTTCCAGTCTTGAGGCCATCTACTCCAGCTCGAAAGGCGGGCATATTTTTGAGCATGTGGTTGGACGATGTAAGCGTCATGCCTGCAAAGTTAGACGTAGCTTTTTGGGTGATTTCTAGAACTTCTGGGTAATCAAGGATTAAACGCCGAGCAATAATGGCAACATCGTGGGCGCTCATTTTATTTTCGTCTTCTTTTCCTGAACTAGGATAAATATGTTCCTCTCCTAAAACAGAATTATTCAGCCCAGAAGCATTGATGATAGTAGTACCTTTGATTCCCCATTGTTGCAATTTAGCTTTCATCAAATCCACAAATTTTTTCTCACTACCGGCAACTTTTTCAGCCAAGGCAATCGCTGGACTATTAGCACTTGCTATTAAAGAAGTTTCTAACAGTTCTTCGACAGTATATTTTCTAGCTTCCAAAGGAACGTTACTGGCGTCCGAATTAACGGTTAGTTGATAAGGGTAGTCAGAAATATCTACGGAAGTTTGTAAAGTGAATTTTCCTTGATGAATCGCTTCATAGACTAAATAGGCTGTTAGTAGTTTAGTAATAGAAGCAATTTCAACTGGCTGATTAGCATCTTTTTCATACAAAATTTTTCCGGTTGCAACGTCAACTGCGATAGCATGCTTAGCACCTACTTCAAAGTTGTCCGCTAAAACTGTAGGAGCTAGGAAGATCAAGAGAGTCGTTACAAGAGTAATAATAAATTTTTTCATGGTCATCCCTTTTTTGTAAACTTATTATTATTGTATCATAAAATAAGGAGAGCTTCATAGAAAAGGGAGGAAATAAGAAGAGAAAAACATGATTCATTTTTATTTTTAAAGCAAGTTCTGGTATAATAGATAGGATAAGAGACGAATAGAGGAAAACATGAAATTTACAGAATTTAAGTTTAAAGATTACATTCAAGAGGCACTTAAAGATTTGAACTTTGTTGAGGCGACAGAAGTCCAGGAAAAACTCATTCCGGTTGTGCTTGCTGGTCGTGACTTGGTGGGAGAGTCCAAAACAGGTTCAGGGAAAACACACACTTTCTTGCTGCCGATTTTTCAAAAGCTGAATGAAGATGCAGATAGTGTTCAGGTCGTTATTACCGCTCCTAGTCGTGAGTTGGCTAGGCAGATTTATCAGGCTGCACGCCAAATTGCTGCTTTTTCTGATAAGGAAATTCGAGTTGCTAACTATGTCGGTGGGACGGATAAAAATCGTCAGATTGGGAAATTGAGTTCCAGTCAACCACATATTGTCATTGGCACACCAGGACGCATTTATGATTTGGTCGAATCAGGTGACTTAGCCATTCATAAGGCGAATACCTTTGTCGTTGATGAAGCAGATATGACCTTGGATATGGGCTTTTTAGAAACAGTGGATAAGATTGCGTCCAGTTTGCCGAAGGATTTGCAATTTCTAGTCTTTTCTGCGACCATTCCGCAAAAATTGCAGCCATTTTTAAAAAAATATCTATCCAACCCGGTCATTGAGCAAATCAAAACCAAAACGGTTATTTCAGATACTATTGAAAATTGGCTGATTTCAACAAAAGGACGTGATAAGAATGCGCAGATTTATGAAATCACACAGCTCCTACAGCCTTATCTAGCTATGATTTTTGTCAATACTAAGACACGAGCGGATGAATTGCATAGCTATTTGACAGCGCAAGGTCTCAAGGTGGCAAAGATTCATGGGGATATTGCACCGCGGGAGCGAAAACGGATTATGAATCAGGTGAAGAACCTAGATTTTGAATACATTGTTGCGACAGATTTAGCTGCGCGGGGAATTGATATTGAAGGCGTTAGTCATGTCATCAATGATGCGATTCCGCAAGATTTGTCCTTCTTCATTCACCGAGTGGGACGAACTGGCAGAAATGGACTGCCAGGTACGGCTATTACACTTTATCAACCGAGCGATGATTCAGATATTCGTGAGCTGGAGAAAATGGGTATCCACTTCATTCCCAAGATGATTAAAAACGGAGAATTTCAAGATACCTATGACCGCGATCGCCGTGCCAATCGTGAAAAAACACAGGAAAAATTGGACACGGAAATGATTGGTCTGGTTAAAAAGAAAAAGAAGAAAATCAAACCGGGCTATAAGAAAAAAATCCAGTGGGCTGTCAATGAAAAACGCCGTAAGACAAAAAGAGCTGAAAATCGCGCACGCGGTCGTGCAGAAAGAAAAGCGAAACGTCAAAGTTTTTAGTCTTAAAATTTCTTTATCACTCTCATAAATAAAAACAATTATTCTTTAGAGAACGAATGTGATAGACTAGTCTTGCTAGTCTATTTTTATCGTAGTAAATAATTGGTGAAATAAAAAAATTGTGATAGAATTAGATATTATCGAGAAAGGGAAGTTACTATGATTGTTACAACAGCGGTTTTAACCTCTAATTGGTATCAAGAATTGGTTCAAAAGATTCCAGACGGACAGCTTTTTAGCTGGCGCTCTGTGTTTGACGGACTACCAAGAATTATCGAAAAATTACCAACAACACTACTACTGACCTTAGGAGGAGCTTTTTTTGGCTTGATTTTGGCTCTCATTTTTGCTATTGTCAAAATCAACCGTGTGAAAATTTTATATCCTCTGCAGGCTTTTTTCGTTAGTTTTTTGCGAGGGACACCAGTGCTTGTTCAGCTCATGCTGACTTATTATGGGATTCCTTTGCTTCTGAAGGCCATCAACTTGCGATTCGGTACGGGTCTGAATATCAATGCTATTCCAGCCTATCTATTTGCCATTGTAGCTTTTGCTTTTAATGAAGCGGCTTACGCTAGTGAAACCATTCGAGCGGCGATTTTGTCTGTTGATGCTGGAGAAATTGAAGCGGCTCGTAGTTTGGGAATGACAAACAGACAGGTTTACCGCCGTGTTATTATTCCCAATGCCGCAGTGGTTGCCACACCGACCTTGATTAACTCTTTGATTGGCTTGACCAAAGGAACTTCCTTGGCTTTCAGTGCAGGAGTTGTTGAGATTTTTGCTCAAGCGCAGATTTTGGGTGGTGCAGATTATCGCTACTTCGAGCGCTTTATCTCGGTTGCTCTTGTCTATTGGGGCGTGAATATTGTGATTGAAGCATTTGGGCGGTTTATCGAAAAGAAAATGGCGATTGAAGCGCCTGATAATCTCAATCCACAAATACAGGCGAAAGGAGATGTTCGATAATGATTCGTATTTCAAATTTCAGCAAATCCTTTTCTGGACAAATGGTTTTAAACAATCTTAGTTTAGAGATTCAAAAAGGAGAAGTGGTTGCTTTAATTGGTTCATCTGGTGCGGGGAAATCCACTTTCTTACGCAGTTTGAATTATCTGGAACAGCCAGACAGCGGCACGATTGCCATTGATGATTTTACTGTTGATTTTTCTACGATTAGCAAGGAAGAAATCCTAACCTTGCGACGAAAGTTAGCTATGGTGTTTCAGCAGTTTAATCTCTTTGAGCGTCGGACGGCTTTGGACAATGTCAAAGAAGGTTTATTGGTTGTAAAAAAATTATCAGACCAAGAAGCGACGAATCTTGCCAAAGAAGAACTGGCAAAAGTTGGTCTGTCAGACCGTGAAAATCACTATCCACGTCATCTGTCAGGTGGACAAAAACAACGTGTCGCTTTGGCGCGTGCGCTTGCGATGAAGCCAGATGTTTTGCTTTTAGACGAGCCAACATCAGCGCTTGATCCTGAACTAGTAGGGGAAGTTGAAAAATCCATTGCAGATGCAGCCAAGGCTGGTCAGACCATGATTTTAGTCAGCCATGACATGTCTTTTGTGTCTCAAGTGGCAGATAAAGTGCTGTTTTTGGATAAGGGGCACATTATTGAAATGGGAACTCCAGATGAAATAATGAACCACCCTAAAGAAGAACGCACAAAAGAATTTTTTGCCAGTTACAAACGGACATATATTTGATATAATAGAAAAAGAAGCCCAGTTGGCCTTGCTAGCTGGGTTTATTTTCAAGTTTGCGGCATTTGTTTTGAATGCCTTTAACAAAAATTAGGGAATAGAGGAGTGACTATGCTGTCTCAAGTTTTTTTACTCTATCTAGAGAGTTTACTGATTACGGCGCTATTGGTAGGGAGTTTTCTCGGATTATGGATTGGGCTGCGTGCTGTTCGCCGTGTTGATAAAACAATCAAAGATCGACAAGCTCATCTGTATGATATGCTATTGATTGCAGTGATGACGATTCCGATTTTATCCTTTGCAATGATGGGGATTCTGCTTATCTTCAGAGCATAATGTTTGAAAAAAGAGCTTAATAACGTTAGAATAACAGTGATTACAATAAAGGAAGTAAATTTATGTACGACACAATTATTATTGGAGCTGGACCAGCAGGCATGACAGCTGCGCTTTATGCTGCTAGAAGTAATCTTAAAGTGGCTCTTTTGGAACGTGGCATTCCAGGCGGACAAATGAACAATACCTCAGATATTGAAAATTATCCTGGATATGCTAATATCAGTGGTCCAGAACTAGCCGAAAAAATGTTTGAACCGCTCGAAAATTTGGGAGTGGAGCATTTGTTTGGCTCTGTTGAAAAAATCGAACACCAAGGAGCAATAAAAAAAGTCTTTACAGAAGATGAGATTTTTGAAACCAAGACGCTTATTATTGCGACTGGAGCTGTTCATCGTCATCTAGGAGTTCCGGGTGAAGAAGAATTAAACAGCCGCGGGGTGTCTTACTGTGCAGTCTGTGACGGAGCCTTTTTCCGAGATGAAGATTTGCTTGTGGTCGGTGGAGGCGACTCTGCGGTGGAAGAGGCTGTATTTTTGACTCGTTTTGCAAAAACGGTGACGATTATTCATCGGCGCGATGAATTGCGAGCCCAAAAGTTACTGCAAGAACGTGCATTTGCCAATGAAAAAATTCATTTTATCTGGGATTCAGTTGTGAAGGAAATCAAAGGTGACAAGCGCGTTAGCAGCGTTATGGTAGAGAATGTCAAAACGGGTGAAATATCTGAACATGAATTTGGCGGTGTCTTTATCTATGTTGGTTTAGATCCAGTTAGTGAGTTTGCCAAAGATTTGGGCATTACCAATGAAGCAGGCTGGATTGTAACCGATAATCATATGAAAACGGCTATTTCTGGCATCTATGCTATTGGAGATGTTCGCGAAAAAGATCTTCGCCAAGTAACGACAGCTGTCGGTGACGGAGCGGTTGCAGGGCAAGAAGTCTACAAGTATATCACAGAGAATTTTTAGAGCGAAAGACCAAAATCATCTTGAAAATTTTTGTTTCGTAGTCTCAGCCACGCAAGGCTTCTCAGCAGTTTAGGTGGTGGATAAAAAACGAAGTGTTTGACAAAGGTATTCTTTCGAACTTGTAAAGCGAATGTCTTTAGACTTTTGTTCCAGCATTAAGTGTACTCTAAACGCACGATATAAACAAAGGAAGCTGAGCACTTATTCCAGCTTCTTTTTGCTTAATGAAAAACAAGTAATGCATTGGAGGATTGGAAATGAAAGGGTTTCTTTTGATTTGTTCAATTCTCGTGCTCTCATAAATGACTAGTGAAATTGTCAGAATTGTGGTACAATGGAAAAGTTCATGTGAAAAGGAGGCTTCGTATGAGTGAAAAGAATTCTGAAAATAATAAGAATAAAATGGAACGTGGCTTAAAAAATCGTCATGTCCAAATCATTGCTATTGCTGGGACAATTGGAACGGGTCTCTTTTTAGGAGCAGGACGTTCGATTAGTCTGACAGGGCCGTCAATTATTCTCATTTACATGTTGACCGGCGTCTTTATGTATTTGATGATGCGGGCGATTGGAGAGATGTTGTATTATGATCCAGACCAGCACACATTTATCAACTTCATTACCAAGTATCTTGGGAATGGCTGGGGTTATTTTTCTGGTTGGTCCTATTGGATTTCCCTCATTTTTATCGGTATGGCAGAAATCACGGCAGTTGCACAGTACGTCCAATTTTGGTTTCCGACTTGGCCAGCATGGCTGATTCAAATCGTCTTCCTTGCCGTTTTGAGCATGGTCAATCTGATTGCAGTCCGAGTTTTTGGTGAAGTTGAATTTTGGTTTGCCATGGTTAAGATTGTAGCGATTATTGCTTTGATTGTGACAGCGATTTTTATGGTGTTGACAGGCTTTAAAACGCCCAATGGTGTAGCCAGCATCAGCAATATCAGTCAAAATTTCCAATTATTTCCTAATGGTTTTATGAGTTTTGTCATGGGCTTTCAAATGGTCTTCTTTGCTTATCAAGCTATTGAATTTATTGGAATCACAACGTCTGAAACGGCAAATCCTCGGCAGGTATTGCCAAAGGCTATTAAAGAAATCCCCTTGCGGATCGTTCTTTTCTACGGTGGCTCTTTGCTTGCAATTATGGCGATTATCCCTTGGCGGGATTTAGCAACCACAGATTCTCCCTTTGTGATTGTTTTCAAGTTGGCAGGCCTTAAATGGGCTGCAGCTTTGATTAACTTTGTCGTATTGACTTCAGCTGCTTCAGCTTTGAACTCTACCTTGTATTCGACTGGGCGTCATTTGTATCAAATTGCACATGATTCACCTAATCGCTTTTTGAATGGAATCGGTGCTGGGAAATTATCCAGACAAAATGTTCCGCAAAACGCTATTTTGACCTCAGCGGTAGTGATTGCATTAGCTGCTTTTATTCAGGTATTACCAGGAGTATCAGACTCCTTTGCTTTGATTACTGCTTCTTCATCAGGAGTTTATATTGCTATCTATGCACTCACTATGATTGCTCACTTGAAATACAGAAAATCAAAAGAATTTATGGCAGATGGCTATCTAATGCCAGCCTATAAGTTTCTCAATCCTCTTACTTTGCTCTTCTTTGCCTTTGTATTTATAACCCTCTTTTTACAAAAATCAACCGTTGTAGGAGCAATCGGTTCAGCTATTTGGATACTTGTATTTGGTATTTATAGCCAATTGAAATTTAAAGATAAATAATAATATAATAAAACCAAGGATAAATTTGCGACTTTTTTAAAGTTGTTCCAAATGCACCTTGGTTTTTAAGATGTTTTAAAACTGAAAATTTAAACAGCGCAATACAACAGAAAACTTGAGAATAGTTATTTAAACACCTAAAGTTGAACAAGATTTCCTCTTGCTCTTTTGATTTGTGGTATAATAAGTAAAAATACATCTTACAAGGAGTCGTTATGTATCCAGATGATAGTTTAACCTTGCATACGGATTTGTATCAAATCAACATGATGCAAGTTTATTTTAGAAGAAATATTCATAATAAACGAGCTGTTTTTGAAGTTTATTTTCGGAAAGAGCCCTTTCATAGTGGCTATGCGGTTTTTGCTGGCTTGGAGCGGATGGTTCATTATTTAAATCATTTGACATTTTCAGATAGTGATATTGCCTATCTTCGTTCTCTTGACTATGATGAAGAATTTTTAGACTATTTAGCAAATTTGAAATTGGAATTAACAGTGCGTTCTGCACAAGAGGGAGACTTGGTCTTTGCCAATGAACCCATTGTTCAAGTAGAAGGTCCTCTTGCTCAATGTCAATTAGTGGAAACTGCCTTATTAAACATTGTCAACTATCAAACCTTGGTAGCGACAAAAGCAGCTCGGATTCGCTCAGTCATCGAAAATGAGCCTTTAATGGAATTTGGTACACGCCGAGCACAGGAAATGGATGCGGCTATCTGGGGAACTCGTGCGGCAGTGATTGGTGGAGCAAATGGAACCAGTAATGTTCGTGCTGGAAAGCTCTTTGATATTCCAGTCCTAGGAACGCATGCTCATGCTCTCGTCCAAGTCTATGGAAATGACTATGAAGCTTTTAAGGCGTATGCTGAAACGCACCATGACTGTGTTTTCTTGGTGGATACCTATGATACATTCCGCCTCGGTGTTCCTGCAGCGATTCAAGTAGCGCGTGAAATGGGGGATAAAATCAATTTCCTTGGAGTGCGAATTGATTCAGGGGATTTGGCTTATATTTCTAAAAAAGTTCGCCAGCAACTGGATGAAGCTGGTTTTCCAAATGCTAAAATCTACGCTTCTAACGACTTGGATGAAAATACAATCCTCAACTTAAAAATGCAAAAGGCCAAGATTGATGTGTGGGGTGTTGGAACTAAGCTCATCACGGCTTATGACCAACCAGCACTGGGAGCCGTTTATAAGATTGTGGCTATTGAAGATGAACATGGCAATTTGCGTAATACGATTAAGCTCTCTAATAATGTGGAAAAAGTATCAACGCCGGGTAAAAAACAAGTTTGGCGGATTACTAGCCGTGCAAAAGGCAAGTCAGAAGGAGACTATATTACTTATGATGGTGTAGATGTGAATGCTATCACCGAATTGGAAATGTTCCATCCGACCTACACTTACATTAATAAAACTGTGACAAATTTTGATGCAGTACCTCTTTTGGTTGATATCTTTAAACAAGGTCAACTTGTCTATGAATTGCCAACCTTAACAGAAATCCAACAATATGCTCGCAAGGAATTTGACAAGTTGTGGGACGAGTACAAACGGGTTCTCAATCCGCAAGATTATCCTGTGGATTTGGCGCGTGATGTATGGCAAGACAAGGTTGATTTGATTGATCAAATGCGCAAAAAAGCGAATCAAATGGGAGAAACAAAATGACCTTACAAGAAACGATTATCCAGCAGTTAGGCGTGAACCCTGTCATTGACCCAGAGGAAGAAATTCGTAAATCCATTGATTTTTTAAAGGATTATCTTAAAAAACATTCTTTTTTGAAAACCTATGTTTTAGGAATTTCGGGCGGACAAGATTCTACTTTAGCAGGACGTTTGGCGCAATTGGCAATAGAGGAAATGCGTGCGGAGACTGGCGATGCTAGCTATCAATTTATCGCAGTGCGTTTGCCATATGGGGTGCAGGCTGACGAAGACGATGCACAGCGAGCTCTTGCTTTTATCCAGCCGGATGTCAGTCTTGTTGTCAACATCAAAGAAAGTGCAGATGCTATGACAAAAGCGGTTAAGGCTACAGGAGCGACTGTCTCAGACTTCAATAAAGGCAACATCAAAGCTCGCAGCCGCATGATTGCGCAATACGCTTTAGCAGGCTCTTATAAAGGAGCAGTTGTCGGAACAGATCATGCAGCAGAAAATGTAACAGCTTTCTTTACGAAATTTGGTGATGGTGGTGCAGACATTCTGCCACTTTATCGTCTCAATAAACGGCAAGGGAAACAGCTGTTGGCTGCCTTGGGCGCTGATTCTGCCCTCTATGAAAAAGTACCAACAGCAGACCTGGAAGAAGAAAAGCCAGGCATTGCAGATGAAGTCGCTCTCGGTGTCACTTACAACGAAATTGATGACTATTTGGAAGGTAAAACCATTTCTGACCAAGCGAAAGCAAGGATTGAATCTTGGTGGCACAAAGGGGAGCACAAACGTCATTTGCCGATTACAATCTTCGATGATTTTTGGAAATAAGCAGGAGAATTGTTCTGACTTATGTTTTTTAAAATACGTCGGTTACTAAAATCAGCTGTATAACAAAAAGTTAGGTGCGCCTAACTTTTTGTTTGAAGATTTTTGGAAATAAGCTATAATAGTGTTTAGAATTAGAAGGAGGTATCTATGAATTCTATAGATCAACAATTTACAGATAAATTATATGCAAATTATGAAGCAACTGCTAAGTATGCTGCAATTGAAAATGCAGTTAGCCACAATGGTTTATTAACATCGCTTGAAAAACGCAGCAGTGCAATTGAAAACAATCCTGTGTTTTCTATTGACTTAACCAAAGATAAAGTCAGCAATCAAAAAGCGTCTGGACGTTGCTGGATGTTTGCAGCGCTCAATACATTCCGTCATAAAATGATTGCAGGCTTTCAATTGGAAGAATTTGAATTGTCTCAAGCGCACACATTCTTTTGGGATAAATATGAAAAATCCAACTGGTTTTTGGAGCAAGTCTTAGCAACAGCTGACCAAGACTTAACCAGTCGTAAAGTGAAATTCCTCTTAGATACGCCTCAACAAGACGGCGGACAATGGGATATGGTTGTGGCACTTTTTGAAAAATATGGGGTTGTTCCAAAATCAGTTTACCCAGAATCCATTTCATCTAGCAATAGCCGTGAGCTCAACCAATATCTCAATAAATTACTCCGTCAAGATGCACAAATCTTGCGTGATTTGGTTACTAGTGGAGCAGATGCGACAGCTATTCAAGCTAAAAAAGAAGAGCTCTTGCAAGAAATCTTTAATTTCTTAGCAATGTCACTTGGACTCCCACCTCGTACTTTTGATTTTGCTTATCGTGATAAAGATAACAATTTCCACAGTGAAACTGGACTGACACCACAAGCATTTTACAAAAAATACGTGGATCTTCAATTAGATGACTACGTTTCAATCATCAATGCTCCTACAGCTGACAAACCATACGGCAAATCTTATACAGTTGAGATGTTAGGAAATGTCGTAGGAGCACGTGATGTTCGTTATTTGAATGTTAATATGGAGCGTTTGAAAGAGCTGGCTATTGCTCAAATGCAGGCTGGAGAAACTGTTTGGTTTGGTTCTGATGTCGGTCAATCTAGCAACCGCAAAGCGGGCGTTATGGTTAATGACATGTACGATTTCACATCAAGCATGGATATTGAATTGACACAAGATAAGGCAGGACGTTTGGATTACAGCGAAAGTCTCATGACCCATGCTATGGTCTTGACAGGTGTTGATTTGGATGAAAATGGAAAATCAACAAAATGGAAAGTAGAAAATTCTTGGGGTGACAAAGTCGGAGACAAAGGTTATTTTGTTGCCAGCGACGACTGGATGGACGAGTACACTTATCAAATCGTTGTCCGTAAGGAATTCTTAACAGCAGAAGAACTAGCTGCTTATGAAGCAGAACCAAAAGTACTTGCCCCATGGGATCCAATGGGAGCTTTGGCTAGTAAATAATAAGAATTAAAAAGAAGCGGTATAAAAAATTTTGATACTTAATGAAAATCAAATTGCAAACTAAGAGATGAGTCCGTAAGCAGATTAAAAGAGGAGCTTTTGAGATCGCAGACGAAACTGACAAAGTTTGAAGAGATTTTCATAAGGTATAAGACTGCTTCATGGTGATTTCATCAGGAATTGAAATATTAAAAACACGAACAATCTTATAGCCAGTTATTTACTGATCTTGATTGTTCGTGTTTTTTAATTTTTACAAAACTCTGATTTGAAGGTGTTAACTTTTAAACGGCTTAGCTTTCAGGAACTTGTTCATTATCGATTTCGTGAAGGAGGAGTTTCTGAATTTCCACCGCTATTAGGAGAACTTGCAGACGTAGAAGCACTCGGTTCTGTACTTGATGAAGCAGAGCTGCTTGATGACTCTTGGGTAGAACTTTCTTGGCTGCTTGAAGAAGATGATGATTCTTCAAGGCTCGAACTGGAAGTAGAATTATAATAATTTCCTTGGTATCTATTAGTGGAATTGGCTAAAAAGACATAATTTCCGCTACGATAAAGGCCGCTAGGCATTTCCCAGTCTTCTGTCCCACTTTCAGACAAGTAAGACATCATGGCACGGTAAACATCTGTTGCAACTTTCACACCGTCATCCAGAACAGGAGTGAGACGATTGGTGTAACCTGTCCACACCGCCATTGAATATTTCTGTGTATAACCAACAAATAGTTCATCTGGAGTTACAACACTGGAGCCACCATAAGGCTTCGTTAGTTTCGCCAATTCATCATCGGAATAGTTGGAAGTCCCTGTTTTACCAGCTTGATAGACACCAGATATAGCTGCATTGGTCCCAGTACCAGATGTAAGAACTGTTTTCAGCATATTTGTCATCATGTAAGCTGTTGTTTCTTTCATTGCGGTTGTACCTTGATTAGAGAAATCTTTTGAGGTTCCATCGCTAAAGACAACACGGCTGACATATTGTGGTTTGTAATAAGTTCCACCATTTGCAAAAGCAGCATAGGCAGCAGCCATTTTTTCACTGCTGGCACCATATTTTCGATCGGATTTTGTCGTGTTACTTGAAATGGCATTTGCATATACCATATCTGGATAATTAATGCCCAGTCCGCTTAGGAATTTCTTAGACTTGCTGAGTCCGACGGCTTCTAACGTCTTGACAGCTGGAACGTTCCGAGACTCTTGAAGTGCATACTGAATGGTGATGTTTCCAAAATAGCGCATATCCCAGTTGTAGACTGGAGTAGTTGTTCCAGGATAATTATAAGGAGCATCACTAATGTAAGCAGCCGTAGAAGTGTAAATGCCATTTTCAATGGCTGGAGCGTAATCCGTGATCGGTTTCATGGTTGAGCCCCAGTCGCGATTGGTTTCAACCGCTTGGTTAGTACCAAAAGAAACATTTGAAGCTTGATTTCGGGCGCCTAGTTGAGCAATCACCTTACCAGTTGTAGCATCTATAATGGTAGAAGCTACTTGTAATTCATCATCTGGATAAGCAACATATTCATTGCTATTATAAATATTCCAAAGGCGCTCTTGAGCTGCTCTGTTTACGTTTGTATAGACTTCCATTCCTGTCGTCAGCAAGTTATAACCCGTTTCTTCTTGGACTTGCTCAATAACTTGCTTTAAGTAGTTATCCATGTAAGCAGGATAAGAAGCTGAATTTTTTAAGCTTTGCAGACCATCTGTGACGGGTGTATTGACTGCTTTTTCATATTGCTCAGCAGAGATGTATTTGAGTTTATACATTTCTGACAATACAAGATTGCGACGATTTTTAGCAGCTTCTGGTTTTGTATAAGGGTCGTATTGGTTTGGTGCCTGAGGCATCCCCGCCAATAAAGCAGTTTGAGCTAAGCTCAAATCTTTCAAATCTTTGCCGTAATAACTTTGAGCAGCTGTTTGCATACCGTAGTTACCATTTGACATATAGACCTTATTTACATAATATGTAATAATTTCTTGCTTAGTGGCTTTGCGCTCCAATTGAATAGCTAACCAGGCTTCTTGAATTTTCCGTGATAGTGTTTGGTCGGCACTTGAAGTGGAGAAGTAGGTCAGTTTAATCAACTGTTGCGTCAACGTTGACCCTCCTTGTCGATTTCCTTTGCGCAAGTTATTTAAAAAAGCGCCTAAAATACGAACAGAATCCACACCACGATGGTTGAAGAAACGGTGGTCTTCAATTGCAACGATAGCTCGTACTAAGTCAGTTGGAATATCACTTGTTGCCGCATTGACCCTTTTTTCAGAACCTAAGTCAGCAATAAGATTGTTTTCACTATCATAGATTTTACTGGAAGTTGTGGCGACTAGTTTCTTTTCTGACAAGGCAGGTGCCTTGTGAACTTGATAGAGAAAAATTCCTCCACCAGCTACAACTCCAAGCATAAATAATGTAATGAGACCGATAGCTACATATTTTGCAGCTGTCAGTAAAGATTGCTTATTCATTTATTTTACCACCTAGTAAATTTTGTTGAATGATTTCAAGATAGGGAATGCTAGGAAGACCATTCTGTGAGATAGAATATCCATGCTTTTGAATGTAGTCAAGTGGCATGGACTTTTTCCCCTTGTCAACCTTGAAGAAGTTAATTAAATAAGGAGCAGGAAGTAGATATGTCAATTTTAAGGCTGAAAAGTGCAATAAAACGAAACAAATTCCTCCTTGTTTGACGACTTGTTCCATGTGCTTGATTTGATGAGCATGAAAATTTTTCATCGGCATGGAAGCCTTTTGATGTGTTTCTTTTGCTTCAAAATCTATATAATGTCCTTGATAGACACCAGAATAGTCTGTTGTAGAGGCTTGTCGAAAGTAGGCTTCAACAATTTTTGCCCGACTACGTCTGGGATAATCCACTTTTACAATCTGAATAGGGGTCGGCTTCTTGTGAATGACCGCTAAATCGTGACTAAGATAATAATCATTCGTTTCATTGATCATTTTTTCAAACGACATTCCCCGATTCGCAAAGTCAACAGACTTCTTTTTGGGAAGTCTTAATGAATTTCGAGAGGGAACTTTATGTGGATAGTTGACCATATATCTCCTTATTGGTACAATAACATCACTCTATTATAACATAAAAAAGGAAATAAAGGGATAATTTAAGTGGTTAGCGTACTAATAGTGGGTTATCGGAATTTTGATTTGGGAATTTTTAATGACAAAGACCCTCGAATCAAGATTATTAAAAAAGCCATTCAGCGAGATTTAACGCGTTTATTGGAAGAAGGTGCGGAGTGGCTGATTTTCACTGGGAATTTAGGTTTTGAAGTTTGGACACTAGAGGTTGCAAAAGAATTGCAGCAAGATTACGATTTTCAAATTGCGACGATTTTTACTTTTGAGAATCAAGGTGAAAGCTGGAATGAAGCCAATCAAGAAAAATTAAGTCGTTTTAAACAGGTGGATTTTGTTAAATACGCCTATCCTCATTATGAAAATCCCAGCCAATTTCGTGATTACAATCACTTTCTACTCAGTAATACAGACGGGGCTTATATTTTTTACGATGAAGAAAATGAAACAAATTTAAAACATCTTTACCAAATGATGAAGAAACAAGAACAATATTTTATCAAACAATTAACATTTGATGACTTGAATGAGGTCGCAGAAAATTTTTCCGAAAATTAGATGTTTAACCTTGATTTTTGCGGTTCATTTTTTATATAATTAAAGTAATGAACGAGAATGGAGAGAGAAATGGCTAGTATTATTTACACACCGAAAGATATTTTTGATCAAGATTTTAAAGTTGGCGTCCGTGGATATAGCAAGGTTGAAGTGGACGAATTTTTAGATGATGTCATTAAAGATTACGAAACGTATGCTGCTTTGGTAAAGGAACTGCGTGAAGAAAATGCTCGTTTGAAAGCAGGACTCGCTAAAAAGTCAAATGAGGCAGCAACTTCACCTTTGACGCAATCTATCATGGAAACCCCTCAAGTGGCATCTGCTACGCTGACAAATTTTGATATTTTAAAACGCTTAAATCGTTTGGAAAAAGAAGTATTCGGCAAGCAAATCTTAAATAACGAAATTTAATAAGTAATGTGCAATTTTTGGATAATCGCGTGAAGAGTCGTCTTTTCATGAGGAAAGTCCATGCTAGCACGGGCTGTGATGCCCGTAGTGTTTGTGCTAGGTGAAACAATAAGCCTAGGGACGAGAAATCGTTACGGCGGACGAAACAGCTACGTCTCTGGATATGCTGGAATAGTCCTGAAAGTGCCACAGTGACGTAGTTTTTGTGGAAACACAAGAAGTGGAACGCGGTAAACCCCTCAAGCTAGCAACCCAAACTTTGGTCGGGGCACGGAATGCGTGGAAACGAACGCAGCATTCTGACTGGAAACAGTAGACAGATGATTATCGAAGGAAATGATACCTAGTTATTTCTGGAACAAAACATGGCTTATAGAAAGTTGCATATAGGTTTAGCTAGCGTATTATGCTAGCTTTTATTTTGAGAGGACGAATGAAAACAAAATTTAAGTTGATTGCGACTGCTGCGGCTGGTTTAGAGGCTGTGGTTGGTCGTGAAATCAGAAATCTTGGCTTAGAATGTCAAGTGGAAAATGGGCGCGTGCGTTTTGACGGAACTGTTGAAACCATTATTGAAACTAATCTCTGGTTGCGTGCAGCAGACCGCATTAAGATTGTTGTTGGCAGTTTTCGGGCTAAGACCTTTGAGGAATTATTCCAGAGTGTTTTTGCTTTGGATTGGGAAAACTATTTACCGCTTGGAGCAAAATTTCCAATTGCCAAGGCAAAATGTGTCAAATCAAAACTTCACAATGAACCAAGTGTGCAAGCTATTTCTAAAAAAGCAGTAGTCAAAAAGTTGCAAAAGCACTATGCTCGACCAGAGGGTGTTCCCCTAATGGAAAATGGAGCTGAGTTCAAGATTGAAGTTTCTATTTTGAAAGACGTGGCAACTGTTTTAATCGATACGACAGGCTCTAGTCTCTTTAAACGTGGCTATCGGGCTGAAAAAGGTGGCGCACCGATTAAAGAAAATATGGCGGCTGCGATTCTGCTCTTATCCAATTGGTATCCAGATAAGCCCTTGGTTGATCCGACCTGTGGTTCAGGAACTTTCTGTATTGAAGCAGCTATGATTGGCATGAATATGGCGCCGGGGCTTCATCGCCATTTTGCGTTTGAAGAATGGAGTTGGGTTGACTCAGACTTGGTTGGGCGTGTTCGTGCTAGAGCTTTAGGACAGATTAAGCAAGACATTCAGCTTGATATTTTAGGAACTGATATTGATGCACGTATGGTGGAGATTGCCAAACGAAATGCCGAAGAAGCAGGTGTTTCTGAGCAGATTGTTTTTAAGCAAATGCGTTTGCAAGATTTGCACACCAACAAGATAAATGGTGTCATTATTTCCAATCCACCCTATGGAGAGCGATTGTCGAATGATGATGCTGTAACCAAGCTTTATCAAGAAATGGGGCAGACTTTTGCACCACTAAAAACGTGGAGCAAGTTTATCTTGACGAGTGATGAAGCGTTTGAAGCAAAATTTGGCAGTCAAGCCGATAAAAAACGAAAACTCTATAACGGGACTTTAAAAGTTGATTTGTACCAATATTTTGGTCAGAGAGTCAAACGCCAAATAGATTAGAAAGGATTTGCCGTGAGTAAAGACGAAAAACATTTGCCAGAACAAGAAGAAAAAGAATCAATTCTTGATTTTGAAACAGCTAAAGAAATGACAATTGGTCAGGCTGCTCGAAAAAGCGAAGAACTTGAAGCAGGAGTGACGGAAGAGGATAATGTGTTGGATAAATACATTAAACAGCACCGTCAAGAAATTGAAGCTGGGAAATTTTCGGCTCAATCTGCAGAAGAAATGTCTGAAGCAGAAGATCAAGAACAACTGAGCCAGTTAGACTTGGCAGAATTTATCCAGGAGATGCACGATGAGGTTCAAGAGGAAGCCCCCCTAGAACCTGCAGAGGTGGCGTCTGAGGAGTCTGCCTTTGATGAAACAGTAGCTGCACTTGCAGCCAGCGAAGCAGAACCGCAAGAAACTTCGGAAGAAAACAGTACACAAACTCCAGAGGAGTTAGAGGCTGAGACAAAAATAATGGAACCAATTCAGCCTGAAATGGATGATATTCCTGTGAGTTCAACTGAGTCAACGGAAAGCTATCCGACTTTTACAGCGTTGGATGAAGAAATGGAAACGGAGAAAGTTCCATTTTATAAAAATAAGAAAGTCCTCTATTCTGCAGCGAGTGTTGCTTTACTGGCTCTAATCGGTGGGACTGTTTATCTGTCGTTGAATAGAAAGCAAGCAAAACCAGCTACAAATTCAACGAGCCAAACCAGTAAATCTTCTACTACTTCTAGCTCTGAAAATAAGAATTTGAAAGCTTTCAACAGCCTTTATGATTCATTCTTTACAGATGCCAATAAATTGGCTTTGAAAAACAGCAGTTTCGGAAACTTAAACAAACTAAAAGCAGCACTAGAAAAATTAAAAAACACCAACGAGTACAATGTTGCCAAAGCAAAATACGATAGCTTGGTCAAACAAGTTGAGGCTGTTCAAAATGTGAATGCACAGTTCACCTCAGCAGCTATTACAGACGGTGTTTTAGATACAAAGGCGAAGATTAAAAGTGATGCCAAATTTACAGATGTCACAACTGGAAATACGGACTTGGATAAGGTGTTGAAATCTGCGATTAGCTTAGGAAAGAGTCAACAAACCTCTGCTCCTCAATCTGAGGCTGCCGCTGCACCGTCACAAAGCTCCGCTCAAGCACCTGTAGCAGAACAACCAGCTTCTGTACCAGCGCAAACAACTGCTCCAGTAGCACCAGCGTCAGGCGCGAATTTACAGCGTCATTTAAGTCGAGTACCATACGACCAAACTAAAATTAACGACAGTAATAATCCAGCTTGGAATTTCAATCCTGGTGTGTTAGAAAAAATCTTAGCAACCTCACGGGAACGTGGCTATTTCACAGGAGATAATTATATTCTTGAACGTGTGAATATTATCAACGGAAATGGTTATTACAATTTATTTAGAACAGACGGAACCTACCTCTTTAGTATTAACTGTAAAACGGGTTATTTTGTAGGAAATGGCGCGGGTTACGCAGATGCTTTGGATTATTAGGAAACGTTTTCAAGCAAGATATTAGACACTAAAAATCTTATAGGCTATAATGAGCTTATAAGATTTTTATTTTATTATAAAACTAATTTTGGAGGTAATCTTATGTCACTTATTGGTAAGGAAATTGTCGAGTTTACAGCAGATGCTTATCACGCTGGAAACGGGAAATTTATCACAGTTTCTAGTGAAGATTTAAAAGGTCATTGGAGCGTTGTCTGCTTCTATCCTGCTGATTTTTCATTTGTTTGTCCGACTGAGTTGGAGGACTTGCAAGAGCAGTATGCAGCTCTTAAAGAACTAGGTGTGGAAGTTTATTCTGTTTCAACAGATACGCATTTTACACATAAAGCTTGGCATGATCATTCAGATGCCATTGGAAAACTTGAGTACATTATGATTGGCGATCCATCTCACACTATTTCACTTGGTTTTGATGTGTTAGACGAAAGTGGACTATCTCAACGTGGTACCTTTATCATCGATCCAGATGGTGTTGTTCAAGCGCTTGAAATCAATGCAGATGGTGTTGGGCGCGATGCATCTGTCTTGATTGACAAAATCCATGCTGCACAATATGTACGTAGCCATCCAGGTGAAGTGTGTCCAGCCAAGTGGAAAGAAGGAATTGAAACGCTGACCCCAAGTCTTGATTTAGTTGGTAAAATTTAAGGAGGCTTATATGGCTTTAGATGAAACAATTAAAGCGCAACTGAAGCAATATTTGGAGCTTTTAGAATCTGATGTTGTATTTCAAGCTTCTTTAGGTCAAGATGAGCATTCTGAGCAGGTGCGGGCTTTTCTAGAGGAAATTGTAGCAATGTCTCCACGTTTATCATTGGAAAATGCAGAAACTAACCGCAAGCCAAGTTTTACTGTTACACAAATTGGTCAAGCAGGGCGTGTGCAGTTTGCAGGGCTTCCCTTGGGACATGAATTTACATCTTTTGTGCTGGCTTTGCTGCAAGTCTCTGGTCGCGCACCCAAAGTAGAAGATGCTGTTATAAACCGAATTCAGGCTATCCAATCCCCGCTTCATTTTGAAACTTATGTCAGCTTAACCTGTCATAATTGTCCAGACGTTGTGCAAGCTCTCAATGTGCTGGCTATTTTGAATCCTAATATCAGCCATACAATGGTTGAAGGAGGCATGTTTAGACAAGAAGTTGAAGATAAAAAGATCATGGCTGTTCCAACGGTTTTCCTAAATGGTGCAGAATTTGCGAATGGTCGTATGACAGTTGAGCAACTGCTTGATAAGATTTCTGGACCTGCTTCAAGTGAGGAATTTGACAATAAAGAACCATTTGATGTGTTGGTTGTTGGAGGCGGACCTGCAGGGAGCAGTGCAGCGATTTATGCCGCTCGTAAAGGCATTCGTACTGGTATGGTCGTTGAAACTTTTGGTGGACAGGTGATGGAGACCGTTGGTATTGAAAATATGATTGGTACTCCTTATACAGAAGGACCTAAGCTGATGGCGCAGGTAGAAGAACATGCCAAGAAATATCCAATTGATATCATGAAGAATCAACGTGTGAAAAACATCGAGAAAAAGGATTTGATTGAAGTGGAGCTTGAAAATGGCGCAGTTCTGAAAGCAAAAACGGCCGTTCTTTCTGTTGGTGCTCGCTGGCGAAATGTCAACGTCCCTGGTGAAGAAGAATTCCGGACGAAAGGTGTAACCAATTGTCCACATTGCGATGGTCCTATTTTTACAGGTAAAAAAGTGGCTGTTATCGGTGGAGGCAATTCTGGAATTGAAGCAGCAATTGACTTAGCTGGTCTGGCAGAGCATGTTTATGTACTAGAATTTCTACCAACTTTGAAAGCTGATCAAGTGTTGCAAGACAGGGTACAGCAACTTAAAAACGTGACGGTTCTAACCAATGTAGCTACAAAAGAAATTCATGGTTCCGATCAAGTTGAAGCCATTACTTATCTCGATCGTGCGAATAATGAAGAACATAAAATTGAACTCAGCGGTGTCTTTGTTCAAATTGGTCTTTTGCCAAATACAGATTGGCTTAAGAATAGTTCAGTTGCTTTAAATGAGCGTGGTGAAATCATTGTTGACAAACATGGTGCAACAAATGTGCCAGGAATTTTTGCAGCAGGTGATTGTACAGATAGCGCTTATAAACAAATCATTATTTCAATGGGGTCAGGAGCAACAGCAGCTTTGGGGGCATTTGATTATTTGATTCGTCAATAAAAAGAAAATGTGTAGGAAATCTGAGATTTCCTACACATTTTTAAGTTTATACAAGATGACGCTCGAAGGCATTATCAGAAATGCCTTTCTCTAAGATCAGTTTGCACCATTCTTTAGCGGAAAAAAGGCTGTGATCTTTGTAATTGCCACAAGATTCGATAGTCGTACCAGGGACATCATCCCAAGTGGTTATTTCAGCAATTTCCTCTAAAGATGCCTTGATGATTTTGGCAATTTCAGTTGAGCTATGCTGACCCCACATAATCATGTGGAATCCTGTCCGACAGCCAAAAGGTGAGCAATCAATCATGCCGTCAATGCGAGTACGAATGAGCTTAGCTAGCAGATGTTCAATCGTATGAAGTCCAGCGGTCGGAATGGCATCTTCATTAGGCTGTACTAGACGAACATCAAAGTTGGAAATGATGTCCCCTTTAGGTCCCACCTCTTCGCCAATCAAGCGTACGTAGGGGGCTTTGACAATCGTGTGATCTAACTCAAAACTTTCAACAATGACTTCTTTGACCATAAATAGAACTCCTTTTGCTTTTAATAAATTATACCATATTTTGCTCTAGCAAAGAAAAAAATTTCTACTTAACAAAGCCTGTCAGGAAAAAGGATTTGCAAAAAAGAATGTGAAAACAGTCGCGTATTTATAAGAATTTAGTTTGTGAAAAATCGATTTTTATGATAAAATAATTAAGAATTTTACAATTCAATATCAATAATTTGAGGTAAAAACATGGAAATGATTTTTGCAGGTGTTTTTGCCGTCATCATTGGTTTAGTCATTGGATATGTAAGTATCACAGTTCGCATGAAATCTGCGAAAGAAGCTGCGGAACTTACTCTTTTAAATGCTGAACAAGAAGCAACTAATTTACGTGGACAAGCTGAGCGCGAAGCGGATTTGTTATTAAAAGAAGTGAAGCGCGAAAGTAAATCCCTTAAAAAAGAAGCACTGTTAGAGGCAAAAGAAGAAGCCAGAAAATATCGAGAAGAAGTTGAGGCAGAATTTAAATCTGATCGTCAAGAATTGAAGCAATTGGAAAGTCGTTTGACAGAACGTGCGACAAGTCTTGATCGTAAAGATGACAATTTGACCAACAAAGAAAAAACACTCGAGCAGAAAGAACAAAGTATTTCTGATAGAAACAAAAACCTTGAGGCGCGTGAAAACAAACTGACAGAGTTGGAGCAGCACAAAGAAGCAGAATTAGAGCGTGTTGCTTCACTTTCACAAACTGAAGCCAGAGATATCATTCTCACTCAGACTGAGGATAAGTTATCAAAGGAAATTGCGACGCGTATTCGTGAAGCAGAGCAAGAAGTCAAAGAACGTTCTGATAAAATGGCAAAGGATATTTTAGTCCAAGCCATGCAACGGATTGCAGGTGACTATGTTGCGGAGCAAACCAATTCAACAGTTCATCTGCCGGATGATACGATGAAGGGTCGCATTATTGGACGTGAAGGTCGGAATATTCGAACCTTTGAAAGTTTAACGGGTATTGATGTCATTATTGATGACACACCAGAAGTGGTGACTTTATCTGGTTTTGATCCTATTCGACGTGAAATTGCACGCATGACAATGGAAGCCTTGTTGAAAGACGGTCGTATCCACCCAGCTCGCATTGAAGAATTAGTAGAGAAAAATCGTCTGGAAATTGATCATAAGATTCGTGAATATGGTGAAGCAGCAGCTTATGAAATCGGTGCACCAAACTTACATCCGGATTTGATGAAGATTATGGGACGCTTGCAATTCCGTACGTCATATGGGCAAAATGTATTGCGTCATTCTGTTGAAGTTGCTAAGTTGTCTGGTGTTATTGCGAGTGAACTCGGTGAAAATGCTAACTTAGCTCGCCGTGCAGGCTTCCTTCACGATATTGGAAAGGCTATTGACCGTGAAGTGGAAGGTAGCCACGTGGAGATTGGAACAGAATTGGCTCGTAAGTATAAGGAACATCCAATTGTGGTCAATACAATTGCCAGTCATCATGGTGATGTAGAACCTGAAAGTGTGATTGCAGTTATTGTTGCAGCAGCTGATGCGCTTAGTGCGGCTCGTCCAGGTGCTCGCAGTGAATCCCTTGAAAGCTATATCAAGCGCCTGCAAGATTTGGAAGAAATTGCCAATAGTTTTGAAGGTGTGAAAAATAGTTTTGCCTTACAAGCGGGGCGTGAGATTCGGATTATGGTCAACCCTGGTCAGATTAAAGATGATAAGATTACTATTTTGGCTCATGATGTGCGTGAAAAGATTGAGAACAACCTCGAATATCCAGGAAATATCAAAGTAACGGTTATTCGGGAAATGCGTGCTGTGGATTATGCGAAATAGATATTACTAAGAATGAATGTTTATCTAGCTAATGTATAATTTTAGGCAGGTAAGAATGACTTGCATTGTTTTCTCAGAAAACAAGCATCTACCTATGCTAAAAAGCAGTTGAAAAAATACTGCTTTTTTGTTACACTAGATAGAAAGACAATGAAGGAGATATGATGGCGGATCGTGGCTTGTTAATCGTTTTTTCTGGTCCCTCAGGTGTGGGGAAGGGAACGGTTCGACGTGAGATTTTTGAAAGCTCGGATAATCAGTTTCAATACTCTGTGTCCATGACAACTCGTGCTCAACGTCCTGGTGAAGTGGACGGGGTGGATTATTTTTTCCGTACGAGAGAAGAGTTTGAGGAGTTGATTCGGCAAGGTCAGATGTTAGAGTATGCAGAGTATGTTGGCAACTACTATGGAACTCCTTTGACCTATGTGAATGAAACTTTGGATAAAGGGATTGATGTTTTCCTTGAGATTGAAGTTCAAGGGGCGCTTCAGGTGAAGAAAAAAGTGCCGGATGCCGTCTTTATCTTTTTAACGCCACCTGATTTGGTAGAATTACAAGATCGCTTAGTGGGACGTGGAACAGATAGTGCCGAAGTAATCGCCAAACGCATTGCCAAAGCAAGAGAAGAAATTGCTCTCATGCGCGAATATGATTATGCCATTGTCAATGATGAAGTTCCGTTAGCAGCGGAACGCGTCAAGCGCGTTATTGAAGCAGAGCATTTTCGAGTGGAACGTGTCATCGGTCACTATCAAGATATGCTGTCAGAACAACTTTCAGTAAGATAAGAATTTAGAAATTAGGTAAAGAATTATGATGTTAAAACCTTCAATTGACACCTTGCTTGATAAGGTGCCTTCAAAATACTCCTTGGTGATTCTTGAAGCAAAACGTGCTCATGAATTGGAAGAAGGAGCAGCTCCGACCCAAGAATTTAAGTCTGTCAAATCAACACTTCGTGCTTTGGAAGAAATTGAATCTGGCAATGTTGGGATTCACCCAGATCCTGAAGGCAAGCGAGAAGCAGTTCGTCGGCGTGCTGAGGAAGAACGCTTGCGCAGAGAAGAAGAAGAGCGTAAAATCAAAGAACAAATTGCGAAGGAAAAAGAAGAGGGTGAAAAAATTTAAGGTTGGGTCAGCTCAATCTTATTTTTTCTTTTACTGAGAAATGAGAGGTGGTGAGAAAGTGCAGATTGCAAAAGTCATTGTGGATGTCCCTTTAATGCAGACAGATAAACCTTATAATTATGCGGTGCCGAAAGAATTTTCGACTATGTTAGAAATTGGCATGCGTGTGCATGTGCCTTTTGGGAAAGCCAATCGCTTGATTCAAGGGATTGTCGTAGAGCTAGCAGAAGAAACGACAACAGAATTGAAGGAAATCGTGGAAGTGTTAGACTTTACACCAGTTTTAAATAAGGAGCAGCTGTGGCTGGCAGAAGAATTGAGAAAATTTGTCTTTTCTTACAAAATTTCAATTTTAAAAGCTATGTTGCCGGGGTTTCTGAACTCCAGCTATGATAAAATTCTTCATGCTCAACCCTCTTTGAATGAAGAAGATCGACTGCTCATTTTTGGCAATGCAGATCGGCAGCATTTCTCATCGCTTGATAAAGAGCTGCAAGCTAAGGTAATGCGTTTGGCACGGCAAGGAGCGATTCAGGTAGAATACCAAGCGATAGATCAAAAACATGTCAAAACAGAAAAATGGTATCAGGTTAATCACGAGATTTTAGGTCAATTGGTCATTCCTAATCGGGCAAAAAAAAAGCAAGCCTTGCGAGACATTTTGCAAGTTCAGACTGGAATGCACCGTTTAGCAGATTTGAAAGAAACATTTTCACGGGAAATTATTCACTATTTTATAGAGCAAGCAGCTTTGCAAATCGTTGAAAAAGAGGTGAGTCGTTCTGAGGCTTATTTTGAAAATATTTCAGCGAATTCTGCCTTGGTGCTAAATGAAGAGCAGGAAGCTGCGGTTCAAGCTATCACGCAGCAGATCGGGCATGACGGCAAGCCATTTCTGCTAGAAGGAGTGACAGGTAGCGGTAAGACGGAGGTTTATTTGCAGGTCATTCAAGAGGCGCTCAGCCGTGGCAAGACAGCCATTATGTTAGTGCCTGAAATTTCCTTGACACCACAAGTTACAAACCGCTTCATTTCGCGTTTTGGAAAGAAAGTAGCCATTCTTCACTCAGGTCTTTCAAATGGGGAAAGGTATGATGAATGGCGCAAAGTTGAGCGAGGAGCAGCACAAGTGGTTGTTGGTGCTCGTTCTGCTATTTTTGCTCCTTTAAAAAATATTGGAGTGATTATCATTGATGAGGAACATGAAGCGAGTTACAAGCAAGACTCCAATCCACGCTATCATGCACGAGATGTCGCTTTACTACGTGCAAAGTACAATCAAGCCATTCTGGTGTTGGGGTCGGCGACGCCGAGTTTAGAAAGCAGAGCGCGGGCTGGCAAAGGTGTGTATCACTTTTTGCAACTGACCAAGCGAGCAAATCCGCAAGCTCAGATTCCTGAAGTGGAAATTGTGGATTTTCGTGATTATATTGGGCAAAATGAAGCTAGTAATTTCACGCCTGTTTTGTTAGAAGCCATTCAAGATAAGCTAGATAGAAAAGAGCAGGTTGTCCTAATGTTGAATCGACGGGGCTATTCTAGTTTTGTCATGTGTCGTGAATGCGGGACAGTTGATACCTGTCCAAATTGTGATATTTCCTTGACTTTGCACATGGATACCAAAAGCATGAATTGTCACTATTGTGGTTTCTCAAAAGGGATTCCTCATAGTTGCCCGAATTGCTCCAGCAGGAGCATTCGTTACTATGGGACTGGGACGCAAAAAGCCTATGATGAATTAGCAGAAGCCTTTCCGCAGGCTCGTATTTTGAGAATGGATATTGATACTACTCGGAAAAAGGGCAGTCATGAACAAATTCTCAAAGAGTTTGGAGACGGACAGGCAGATATTTTGCTGGGAACCCAGATGATTGCAAAGGGTCTGGATTTTCCAAATGTTACTCTCGTGGGAGTGCTCAATGCGGATACGGCTTTGAATTTGCCAGATTTTCGTTCATCTGAGCGCACCTTTCAACTCTTAACTCAGGTTGCTGGGCGTGCAGGACGAGCTGAAAAGGAAGGTCATGTGATTATTCAAAGTTACAATCCGAACCATTATGCGATTACTTTTGCGAAAAATCAGGATTATGAGGGCTTTTATGCTTATGAAATGAGTATTAGAAAGCAGTTGGCCTATCCACCTTATTATTTTACGGTGGGGCTTACCTTGTCTCATAAAATAGAAGCAGAGGTTGTTAAAAAGTCATATACAGTGCTGAATATGATACGTTCTGCTCTGTCAGAGAAGGCTCAGATATTAGGACCAACTCCTAAGCCGATTGCCCGCACTCACAACCTCTATCACTATCAATTGATTATTAAATACCGTTTTGAGGAGCATTTGCAAGATGTGTTGAATCAGATTTTGGATTGGACACAAGAAAAGGACAATAAGGACTTACGTTTAAGCATAGACCATGAACCACAAAGTTTTATGTAGCCTTATTTTAGCCTTTTTTAAAGAAATACACGACTTCTTCTGATATAATAGTAAAAAAGAATATGAGGAAACCATGACAAACATTATTTTTATGGGAACGCCGGATTTTTCTGCAACGGTACTCAAAGGATTGCTGGAAAGCAAACAGTACGAGATTTTGGCAGTAGTTACACAGCCAGATCGCGCAGTAGGACGTAAAAAAGAAATCCGCATGACGCCTGTTAAAGAACTGGCTTTAGACTATGGCTTACCAATCTATCAGCCAGAGAAATTGTCTAAAAGTGCTGAATTAGATAGTTTGATGAATTTAAACGCTGATGGTATCGTCACAGCAGCTTTCGGTCAATTTTTACCAAGCAAATTGCTAGATTCGGTCAATTTTGCCGTCAATGTGCATGCTTCGTTGTTACCAAAATATCGCGGAGGAGCTCCCATTCACTACGCCATTATCAATGGTGACAAAGAAGCCGGTGTGACTATTATGGAAATGGTCAAAGAGATGGATGCGGGTGATATGATTGCGCGTCGAGCGATTCCTATTGAGGAAACAGACAATGTTGGGACGATGTTTGAAAAGTTAGCGTTGGTCGGACGCGATTTGCTACTTGAGAGCTTGCCTAGTTATCTAGCTGGAGATTTAAAATCAGTTCCGCAAGACAAAAATCAAGTTACCTTTTCACCAAATATTTCACCAGAAGAGGAGAGAATTGATTGGACCAAGACCAATCGACAACTTTTTAATCAGATTCGAGGCATGTATCCGTGGCCTGTAGCGCATACGCTTTTAAATGGAGAACGTTTTAAAATTTACGAAGCTACTCCAGTAGAAGGAGCTGGTCAACCGGGAGAAATTCTTGCTATCGGGAAAAAGGAATTGATTGTAGCAGCTGGTGAGAGCGCACTTTCTCTGAAAACAGTACAGCCAGCTGGAAAGTCCAAAATGACTATCGTTGATTTTCTGAATGGTCTGGGACGGCAATTATCAGTAGGTGATTTCTTTGGTCAATAAAATAAAAACAGCGCGGCAAACGGCTCTTGCAGTTTTAGAAGCAGTTTTTTCAGAAGGAGCTTATTCCAATATTGCTCTCAACCAGACTTTGCTAGAAGTGCCTTTAAGTTCTGCAGACAAAGGACTTGTAACAGAAATTGTATATGGTACCGTTGCACGTAAAATCACTTTAGAATGGTATTTGTCTCATGTTATTGAAAATCGAGATAAGTTGGATTCCTGGCTTTATATTCTTTTGTTGATGAGTTTGTATCAAATACAGTATCTTGATAAAATTCCAGCGCATGCGGTCGTCAATGAAGCGGTAGAGCTGGCAAAGGCACGAAAAAAGGGAAGCGAAAAGTTCGTCAATGCAGTGCTGCGAAGACTATTGCGGGACGGTGTGGCAGATATAGGCAGTATTAAACGTAAAAACAAACGCTATTCTATTCAGTATTCTCTGCCAGTTTGGCTGGTTAAAGTGCTGATTGAAGAGTACGGTGAAAAACGAGCTCTAGCCATTTTTGAGAGTTTATTTCTTCGAAATAAAGCCAGCGTTCGAGTAGTGGACCTAAGCCGTAAAGAAGAATTAAAACAACTGTTGCAGGCAGAAGATTCGCTATTAGCTCCGAGTGCGTTGGTGAAAAGCCACGGTCATTTTGCAGGGCATGCCTTGTTTGAAGAAGGTGCTATTACTATTCAAGACGAGTCTAGCCAATTGGTCGCGCCAACTCTTGAATTGCGCGGCGATGAAAAAGTGTTAGACGCATGCAGTGCACCCGGTGGTAAAACCATGCACATTGCTTCTTACTTAACGACAGGACAGGTCACGGCATTAGATCTCTATGAGCATAAGTTGGCTCTGATAAAAGAAAATGCACAGCGCTTAGGTGTGGCAGATAAAGTGATTACGAAAAAGCTAGATGCGAGAAAGGTTTTTGAAACTTTTGGGGCAGACGCCTTTGATAAAATTTTAGTAGATGCGCCGTGTTCAGGAATTGGTCTAATCCGACGGAAACCAGATATTAAATACAATAAAGAAAATGCAGATTTTGACTCGTTGCAAAAAATTCAGCTTGAGATACTGGATAGTGTTTGTCAAAGCTTGCGAAAAGGTGGTATAATAACTTACAGTACCTGTACGATTGTTTCGCAAGAAAATTTTCAAGTTGTTGAGCAGTTTTTGGCAGCTCATCCAAATTTTAAACAGGTAAAACTAGAACATAATAGACAGGATATTCTAAAAGATGGCTGTATTTTAATTACGCCAGAATTGTATGGAAGTGACGGATTTTTCATCAGTCAATTCAAACGAATATCCTAACAGGAGGAAACTGACAGTATGGAAATTTCATTATTAACAGATGTTGGTCAGAAGCGTACAAATAATCAAGATTATGCCAATCAATTTGTTAATCGTGCCGGTATGACAATGGTTCTTTTAGCAGATGGTATGGGAGGTCACCGTGCCGGTAATATTGCTAGTGAAATGGCAGTAACAGACCTCGGTGCCGCTTGGGTGGATACTCAAATTGATTCTATTAATGGTGTCCGTGAGTGGTTCGCAGAACATCTCGAAACAGAAAATCAAAAAGTTCATCAATTTGGTCAAGATGAAGAATATAAAGGCATGGGAACGACGCTTGAAGCCTTAGCAATTATTGGCAATCAAGCAATTTATGCCCATGTAGGGGATTCTCGTATTGGTTTGGTGCGTGGGGACAGTTACAAGCAATTGACAAGCGACCATTCTTTGGTGAATGAATTGCTCAAAGCAGGACAAATTACACCTGAGGAAGCAGAACGTCACCCACAACGCAACATCATCACGCAATCAATCGGTCAAAGAGGCGAAGTGCAGCCTGATGTTGGCATGATTAGCTTAGAAGATGATGATTACATTATTTTGAATAGCGATGGTTTGTCCAATATGATTTCAGAAAGTGAAATTTATGATATTATGACAAGCGATATTGCTCTTTCAGAAAAAGCGGAAACCTTGATTCGCTTTGCAAATAATGCAGGCGGTCTGGACAATATTACAGTTGCCCTGGTTCATTATCATAAGGAGGACGCAGAATGATTCAAGTCGGCAAGATATTTGCCGGACGATATAAAATCATCAAACAAATTGGTCGAGGTGGCATGGCAGATGTCTACTTGGCGAAAGACTTGATTTTAGACGGGGAAGAAGTCGCAGTTAAGGTTCTAAGAACCAATTACCAGACGGATCCAATTGCTGTAGCACGTTTTCAAAGAGAAGCACGCGCCATGGCAGACTTGGATCATCCTCATATTGTCCGGATTACCGACATTGGAGAAGAAGAAGGTCAGCAGTATCTAGCAATGGAATATGTGGCTGGACTCGACTTAAAGCGCTATATCAAAGAGCATGCTCCTTTGTCCAATGAAGAAGCGGTTCGAATCATGGGACAAATCCTTTTGGCGATGCGTTTGGCACACACGCACGGGATTGTTCACCGTGATTTGAAACCTCAAAATGTCCTTTTAACTCCAGATGGCGATGCAAAAGTCACTGACTTTGGAATTGCGGTAGCTTTTGCAGAAACGAGCTTAACGCAAACCAACTCTATGCTGGGATCTGTGCATTATCTATCACCAGAACAGGCACGTGGTTCAAAAGCGACCGTTCAGAGCGATATTTATGCCATGGGGATTATTTTCTATGAAATGCTGACAGGACATATCCCTTATGACGGAGATAGTGCTGTTACAATTGCTTTACAGCATTTCCAAAAGCCTCTTCCTTCTGTGATTGCTGAAAATCCAAATGTTCCACAAGCATTAGAAAATGTAGTCATCAAGGCAACGGCTAAAAAATTGACAGATCGTTATCAATCTGTTGCAGAAATGTATGTGGATTTATCAAGCTGTTTATCTGCTGACCGTCGAAATGAGAAAAAACTAGTTTTTGATGACACTGCTAAAGCAGACACAAAGACACTGCCGAAAGTATCACAAAATACCTTGACTTCTGCGACGAAGTCAACACCTACTCCTACAAAAGAAGCAGTCAGTAGTAAGCCTACGCCTAAGCCAAAAGCAAAAAAGAAGCGCCGTTTAAGAACGCGCTATAAAGTTTTGTTATCAGCGGTGGTTTTAGTCATCGTAGCTCTGGTGGCTTTAGTCTATTTGAGTCCGTCAAATGTAAAAATTCCAGATGTTACTGGAAAAACTATTGCCCAAGCTCGTTCTGCAATTGAAACTGCAGGTTTGAAAGTTGGCAAGGAAAAAGACGAATACAGTGATTCTGTTAAAAAAGACTCAGTCATTCGCACCAATCCAGAAGCGGGAACGCAACGTCGTGAGGGCAGTACGGTGGATCTGATTGTCTCAAAAGGGACTAAAACTTTTATTATGGAAGATTATAAAAGTCAGAAAAGAGCAGATGCCATCAACAATCTGGTACAAAAATACAAGGTTTCAAAAGGCTTAATTAAAACAGAAGAAGTTGAAAGTAGTGAGTATGCGGCAGGAACAGTTGTTGATCAAACACCAGCAGCAGGCAGCACTTATGATTTGACTTCAAAGACACGTATCACGTTAAAAGTAGCGAAGTCCGTTTCAAGTGTCACGATGCCAAGCTATATCGGTTCAACCTATGAATTTGCTTATAATAATTTGACGGAAGTGATTGGTATTCAAGGTGCGAATATTGAAAAACGTACGGTTACAACAGCTCCAGCGGGTACACAGGCAAATACGATTATCAGACAAGCCCCAGAAGCTGGTCAGTCTTTGAATTTGAAGAGTGATCGCATTATCTTATATGTATATGAGCCAAAAACCGAAGATTCTTCAACATCTGAAAGTAGTTCACAATCTGATAGCAGCTCAGATAAAACTAGCCCATCCTCTAGCAGTTCGTCAACTAGTGGTAATGATGGAAGCAGCTCAAAAACACCAGACACAAGTGCTAGTGCAAGTAATTAAAAAAGAGAGAGGATAAAATCGTAGTTTTGTTAAACCGATTTTCCCTCACTCTTTTTTTGCACTCGTTTTACATCATTGATAAGCATTGTTTTTGCTCAATCAAGTTTATCCAGTATATTGTAAATAAAAATGTTAGCTTCTAGGACTACAAACTAGAACTTGAAAATATTTTCTTCCAGTTCACTCCCTTCTTTTCATACCTTAGCCGGAGGAATTTTTGTAAGTTTTTGATACAATAGAGTAAGAAAGGTATCGAGGCTATGAGAAAGATCCAATTTTTTATCTTTGTTGAATCTATTCTATTAACATTTGCATTAGTGACCATTTTGTCTGGTCATTTTTCACGTGTTATTCTTTTTTTGGTGCTCTTCTTGTTATTGCTCTATTATTATTTTGGAAAACAAAGAGGAAATTTTCTGCTAGTAACCTCTACCATACTGCTCTTTTTCATTATTATGCTCAATCCTTATGTTATTGCTGCCTTGCTCTTTGCGGTCATTTATGGCATGATTGTGGCTTATCCTTACATTTATAAGGAAAATGGAGTGACGAATCTCATCTTTGATGATGCAGTAGAACAAAAACGTGAAAAAAATCAATGGTTGGGAAATCTTCATCATTTTGGCTCATCAGATACCTGTCGATTTGATGACATCAATCTTTTCCGTCTTATGGGTAAAGATACGATTCATTTGGAACAAGTCATTATCACAAACCATGACAATGTGATTATTTTGCGAAAATTTTTCGGAAATACAAAAATCATCGTGCCAGTTGATGTGGCAGTCAGCCTGAAAGTGAATAATTTATATGGTGAATTGCAGTTTTTAGATCAACCTGTTTATGAATTGCGAAATGAAAGTATCAGCCTAACGACACCAGACTTCAAGCGAGCACATAAAAGCGTCAAAATTGTCCTGTCAACGTTTTTAGGAAATGTTGAGGTGGTTCGCAAATGAAAAAAGTCTACTATCTCTTGATTAGCTTTTATTCCCTACTCATTTTAGGAATCATTATTCATTATATTTTTAGCCTATTTAATTTTGATTGGCAACTGATTTTTAGTAATGTAGAGCGGTTGGAAAAGTTCAGTTTCTTTGTGATTGTACTGACTTTATCTCTGACGATGCTGATGATTTTAGGTGTTAAAGTGATTCAAATGGTCACTTTATCTGCCATTCAGACAAACCTAAAAAATGTTTTAGAAGGTCGAGAATTGCAAGAAATTCATCATCCTGAAATTGATATCTCTTTTCGGCTGGTTTCAGAGAAATTAACTCATTTGACAGAAAATCTGCAAAAGTCAGAGAACCGCGCCCTGCAAAATGAGGAGACGATTATTGAGAAAGAACGCAAGAGAATTGCGCGTGACTTACATGATACGGTCAGTCAAGAACTTTTTGCTGCCAATATGATTTTGTCAGGTGTGACAGGTCAAGTGGAGAATTTAGATACAGATGCATTATCAAAACAATTGATTGGCGTATCAGGAATTTTAAATACAGCTCAGCGTGATTTGCGTATCTTGCTTCTACATTTGAGACCGACAGAGTTGGAAGGAAAAAGCTTGGTTGAAGGGCTGAATCTCATCTTGAAAGAGCTATCAGATAAAAGCGATATTGAGGTGAGCTTTCATCATGATGTGCAAAAATTACCGAAACAGATTGAGGAGCATATTTTTAGAATTGCTCAGGAAATTATCAGTAATACGCTTCGCCATGCCAATGCAAATCATTTAGATGTTTATCTATATCAAACACCGTACGAATTGCAGTTAAAGATGATAGATGATGGGATTGGCTTTGAGCACACTTCGTCTGATGAATTGAGTTATGGTTTGAAAAATATAGAAGAAAGAGTAAACGATATGGCAGGAACGATTCAGATTTTAACGGCTCCTAAACAAGGAGTAGCGATTGACATTCGTGTACCTTTATTGAAAGGAGTTTAGGATGCATATTTTATTAGTAGATGACCATGAAATGGTACGACTTGGCTTGAAAGGTTATTTGGATTTACAAGACGATGTGGATGTAGTGGCAGAAGCTTCAAATGGTCGCGAAGGAGTTGAAAAAGCTTTGGAGTTGCGCCCGGATGTGATTATGATGGACATTGTTATGCCTGAAATGAGTGGGATTGAAGCGACACTTGCTATTTTGAAAGAATGGCCTGAAGCTAAAATTCTCATTTTGACTTCTTATTTGGATAATGAAAAAATTTATCCGGTTTTAGACGCAGGTGCTAAAGGATATATGCTGAAAACATCTAGTGCTGATGATATTTTACGAGCTGTCCGAAAAGTAGCTAAGGGTGAACTTGCCATTGAAACAGAGGTCAGCCAAAAAGTGGAATATCATCGAAATCATATTGAATTGCACGAAGATTTGACTGCGCGTGAGCGAGATATTTTAGGACTACTGGCAAAAGGTTATGAAAATCAACGCATAGCAGATGAATTATTTATTTCTTTAAAGACAGTGAAAACACATGTGTCCAATATCTTATCAAAGCTAGAAGTGAGCGATCGTACACAAGCTGTTGTTTATGCTTTCCAACATCACCTTGTCCCACAAGATGACATTTAGTGGTATAATAGAAAGCAGAATAATTCCTAGAGGGAGATTATGGACGCAAAATTAAAATATAAATCCAAAAAAATCAAAATCGTCTTTTTCGATATTGATGATACGTTGCGAGTGAAAGAGACTGGCTATATTCCGGACTCTATCAAAACGGTGTTTAAACAGCTAAAAGAAAAAGGAATTTTGACAGGAATTGCTTCAGGGAGAGGGATTTTTGGTGTAGTTCCAGAGCTGAAAGCATTGCAGCCGGATTTCTTTGTCACTTTAAATGGTTCCTATGTAGAGGATAAAAAAGGAAATGTAGTTGTCCAGCATGTCATTCCCGAGGAAATGGTGGAGGCATACATTGCGTGGACGAAGGAAGTTGGGATTGACTTTGGCCTCGTTGGTAGTCATGAGGCAGCGCTTTCGACGCGAACACCGCTTATTGATGAAGCCATTGATATTGTTTATCCTAATTTACCTATTCAGCCGGATTTTTATCAAGATCACAACGTTTATCAAATGTGGACATTTGAAGATATTGGAGATAGCTTGCAATTGCCTAAAGAGTTAGAAGAACATCTACGATTGGTTCGCTGGCATCCGCATTCATCAGATGTAGTTCTAACAAATGGTTCAAAAGCATCTGGAGTTGCGACAGTTGTGGAGCATCTAGGGTTGAAGCCTGAGAATGTGATGGTTTTTGGAGATGAACTCAATGACTTAGAGTTGTTTGATTATGCAGGTATCAGCGTTGCTATGGGGATTTCCCATGAAAAGATCAAAGCAAAGGCTGACTTTGTGACAAAAACAGTAGAAGAAGACGGCATTTTTTATGCCTTAGAGGAGTTAGGAATGGTAGAAAAAGAATTGCATTTTCCGCAAGTGACGATTGAAAAAACAGAAGGTCCGAAAGCGACTATTAAAACCAACCACGGAGATTTGAAAATTCAACTATTTCCAGAGCAAGCGCCGAAGACAGTAGCGAATTTTATCGCTTTGTCAAAGGATGGCTACTATGATGGCGTGATTTTCCACCGCATTATCAAGGATTTCATGATTCAAGGTGGTGACCCAACTGGTACGGGCATGGGTGGCGAATCCATTTATGGTGAAAAGTTTGAGGATGAATTTTCACCAGAATTGTACAATATCCGTGGAGCACTTTCAATGGCTAATGCTGGTCCAAATACAAATGGCAGTCAATTTTTCATCGTGCAAAATAGCAAGATCCCTTATGCACAAAAGGAATTGGAACGAGGTGGTTGGCCAGCACCGATTGCTGAAGTCTATGCAAGCAAAGGTGGAACGCCGCATTTGGATCGCAGGCATACTGTATTTGGGCAATTATTAGATGAAGCTTCTTATCAAGTGTTAGATAAGATTGCAGCAGTTGAAACTGGTGCAATGGATAAACCACTGGAAGATGTTGTGATTGAAACCATTAAAGTTGAGGATTAAAATGAAAATTGGTGAAAAACTAAAAGGCCGAATTACCGGTATTCAGCCTTATGGTGCTTTTGTGGAACTAGAAACGGGTGACATGGGATTGATTCATATCTCAGAAATTCGGACAGGCTATATCGAAAATATCCACGAAATTCTGCATGTTGACGATCAGGTCTTGGTGCAAGTGATGGACTATGATGAATTTTCGGGTAAGGCTAGTTTGTCAATGAGAACTCTGGAAGAAGAGAAGCATCATTTGCCTAAACGCCATCGCTTTTCAAATGACCGTTACAAGATTGGTTTTGCACCGCTCGCTAAAAATTTGCCGACTTGGACCAAGGAAGCAATGGATTTTCTGAATCAATCAAAAGAAGAAACTGATGAATAAGCATCAAAGCAGACTTTAAATACTCAATATAAAGCCCTCAATAGAATGGTTCTATGAGGGCTTTTATGTGTTTTCATACATTAAGGAGTGGTTGTATCATCACATATGCTCTACTTAATATACCATTACATCAAGGTATACTCATCTGGCAGCATAATAGTTTCTTTACCATTATTGTCAGTCACAAAGATTTCTCGTGGAAAAAATGGATCGAAAGCGTCATTAAAATCAAAAGTGACAACAGTCGCTAGGCTCTCTTGTGAAAATTGAAAAGTCGTTTTTCCTTTGTTGTTGATGAGTTCAAATCGAAGAAGTTCATCTAATTCAAACACACCTTTTAGAAAATTGTCAATAATATACCAAAAGCTGTCAACGATATCATCTGGTAAACTGGTTACAACGCCAAAGCTGGCATAACGTCCACGTGTATTTGTAAAAGCCATCGTTTCTTCCTTTCTGTGCTCATTCATCAAAGGATTTTCTATATGATACATAAAATAAGCTTGAATTGCAAGAAATTGTTCTTTGAAAATCAAAAAGGACCAGAGGTCCCTTGGCAACTTTAGCGATTCTTTAGCTCTACATAACGTTTGTACCAAATATTGACATAGGCTTGTGAAAAAGGTCCACGCTCATTATTAATCCAGTCTACTAAGATTTTCACATTCTCCTTGAGAATGTAATCTAAATCATTGGAATAGTTCATTTGCCGCTTGTGGCGCTCGTATTCATCTACATCCAGCAATCGCTTTTCACCATTGGTGAAGACTTTGACATCTAAATCATAATCTATGTATTTTAATGCTTCTGCATCAAGATAATAGGGGCTGGCTAGATTGCAATAGTAGGAAACCCCATTTTCGCGGATCATAGCGATAATGTTAAACCAATATTTTTTATGAAAATAGACAATAGCTGGCTCGCGTGTCACCCAACGCCGCCCGTCACTTTCTGTGACCAAGGTATGGTCGTTGACACCAATAATGGCGTTTTCTGTTGTTTTTAGTACCATGGTGTCGCGCCAAGTGCGGTGCAGACTTCCATTATGCTTATAACTTTGAATTGTAATAAAGTCGCCTTCTTTTGGAAGCTTCATCTTCTACCAACTTTCTACAATTAATCAGGTTATCGCTCTTATTGTAACATATTTTCATGAAAAAACATAAATAAACCTTACATTTTTTATAGATATTCTCTGAGAGCGCTAGCAATATCAGAAAAATCGTAGCCTTTGCGTGCGAGTGCTTGGGTGAGCCGTTGTTTTAAATCATAGCCATCGTATTTTTTAGAATACTTGCGGTATTGTTTGTCTAATTCTTTGTAAAGCAATTCTTGCTGGTTTCCATCATCATCTTCTATCGTGAGGTTTTGGTATGCCACTTTTGCTTCTTCATAGGAAAAACCTTTATTGATGAGCTGTTGTAAGATTTTATCGTGAAGTGCTTTTGTCGGGAGCTTCCCTTGATATTTTTTGAGTAATTTCTGAGCAACTTTTTGACTTACTTCTGTAAAATCAAATTTGCATAATTCTTCATCAATAATAGGAGCTGTGATACCTTTTTGAGCTAATTTTTGCTTGAGGACAAAAGCACCTTTATCACCAGATAGAAGATTGGAATGAATAAAGGAATAAGCATATTGTCTGTCATCTATCCAGTTATCTTTTATGAGAATCGTTAGCACTTTCTCGATGGTATCTAAGGAAATCCCGTGTTTTGTCAAATAATCCCGCACTTCTTTGACAGTTCTTTGCTTGAAAGAAAGATAATATAGAGCTAGATTTTTTCCGTAAGAAAACTGTGCGTAGTCCTGAATTTCTTTTAATTCTTGCTCACTGATGTTCATGCCTTTTGATAACATAAAGTGAACGATGGTATCTTCAGTGATGTAAAGTTTGTCAGTTTCGTCCAATTCTAAAAGATAGAGACGCTTTTTCTTTTCAATTTTAGTGATTTTCATAATCATTCTTTCGATAACTTGTGTGAAATTTGGAGCTAATGATGGGATAGTGAGTGTGACTATTAGCCAAATGCTTCAAAAGCTGCGATAAGTCGTAATTTCTCGGAGTTGATATTTTCTCGACCATAGTAGTCCAAAAATAGGTCGCCATATTTTGGATTGCCTAGATTATAAGTCAGTGACCAGATAGCCCAATAAAGGTCAATGTGGCGATCACTAAATCCAGATAGCCCAACATCAATGAAGCAGGAAAAATGACTGGCATCAGTGAAGATAAAATTTGGAAGACAGGCATCTCCATGGATAAAGACTTCTTCAGTCAGCAAGTGCCCTAGCTTTTGAATGAGGTGATAAGCCTCTTCTCGACTGCGAATCTGAAATTGTGGCAGGAGAGCTTTTTCATAGAAAAGCCCTTTTTGATAGTTCTCTTCCGCTAGCTGAATATAGTTCTTTAGAAGTGAGTTTGTGGGAAAGTGGACTGGTTGGAGGTTATGGAGCTGTCTTAGCGCTGTTGCCATGGTTTGGCAGAGGACTTCTGGTTGGTCTAGCACTTCCAATCCTGATATGCCGGAGGCTTCTTTAGTGAGCAAGTAGTCCTTGTCTTGGCTGATGTATGTCAGGACAGGAACACCGAGCCCTTGTTTGTCAAACCATTTAGCACATTGTGCCTCTCGTGCTAGCTTTCCTTTTTGGTCTATTTTAAGATAGTAGCCTGTGTCTAGATAAAGCACGGTTGCGCCTGAGTGGGAAGAACTGTCATACAAAGTGGCTTTCTCTGTATATATTCGTAATTCTTCTGGGAATTGAGAAATTGTGAGAGTTACTTTTTCTTTTTTCATACTGATTATTGTACCATATTCTCAACATTATCGTGTTGGCATGGTATAATAGGCTTATGAATCTGAAAGTAAAACAAAAAATCCCCTTGAAAATCAAAAAAATGGGAATCAACGGGGAAGGGATTGGATTTTATAAAAAGACATTGGTCTTTGTACCAGGTGCTTTAAAAGGTGAGGATATTTTTTGTCAAATCATGACGGTTAAGCGTAATTTTGTCGAAGCAAAACTGTTGACGATTAACAAACGCTCTAAGTATCGAGTAGAGCCTCCTTGTGAGATTTATGAAAAATGCGGGGGCTGCCAGATTATGCACTTGCATTATGACAAACAGTTAGAATTTAAGACAGATCTGCTGCGTCAGGCTTTGAAAAAATTTGCACCAGCTGGTTATGAAAACTACGAGATTCGTCCAACGATTGGAATGCAAGAACCACTTTACTATCGGGCTAAGCTTCAATTTCAGACACGGAAATTAGGAGATGAAGTCAAAGCAGGGCTTTATGCGCAGAATTCTCATTATCTGATTTCTTTGAAAAATTGTCTGGTTCAAGATAAAGTAACGCAGAAAATCATCAATAAAGTGGCTCTCCTTTTGGGAAAGTACAATCTTCCTATCTATGATGAGCGCAGGAGAGCCGGCGTTCGGACAGTCATGATTCGCAGGGCTCGGAAAACGGGACAGGTGCAGATGATTTTTGTTACGGGAAAGAAGTTGGACTTCTCTCCAGTCATTCGAGATTTAACAGCAGAATTTCCAGAATTAGAAACAGTGGCGGTCAATTACCATACGACAAAATCAAGTGAAATTTATGGAGATAAGACGGAAATTATCTGGGGAAAAGAGACAATTCAAGAAGGTGTTTTGGATTACGAGTTTTCCTTATCGCCTCGGGCTTTTTACCAGCTCAATCCAGAGCAAACAGAGGTGCTTTACAGTGAAGCACTTAAGGCCTTGGATGTCAATTCGGAAGATCATTTGATTGATGCATACTGTGGCGTGGGAACGATTGGCTTTGCTTTTGCTAAAAAAGTGAAGTCTCTTCGTGGCATGGATATTATACCAGAAGCTATTGAGGATGCTAAGCGAAATGCCAAGAAAATGGGATTTGACAATGCTCATTATGAAGCTGGGACTGCTGAAAGCATTATTCCTCGTTGGTATAAGGAAGGCTATCGGGCAGATGCTTTGATTGTGGATCCGCCACGGACTGGCTTAGATGATAAGCTGCTTGAAACGATTGTTCGTTATGCACCAAAGAAAATGGTTTATGTCTCTTGTAATGTCTCTAGTCTAGCCAGAGATTTGGTGCAATTAAGCAAGATCTATGATGTCCATTATATCCAATCGGTGGATATGTTTCCGCACACAGCTAGGACCGAGGCTGTAGTGAAGTTGATAAGGAAAGAGGCTTAGAATGGATATTTGGGAAAAAATGTATGAAGAAGCTAAGTAGCTCTATAATCCGCATGAGGTATCACCCTTTGTGTACGCTAATCATGTTGTAGCAGCTATTGAAGCAGAGGATGGAAAGATTTATACCGGCTTTTTCTTTGCTCCAACAGCTTGAGGGCTGTTGGAGGTTGCAGATAAAATCAACGAAGTTGCTATCAATAAATGTGGTGTTTTTCATCTCTGCGCTGAAAGGGCAGCAGCTTTTAATATGTATCAGTATTCTGGACAGACAAAAATGAAACGAGTATTGGCTTTTCGTGATAAACCGCCTTATGGCGGATGTTCTGGTATGCCTTGTGGGGCGTGTAGAGAATTTCTAATGGAGTTGAATCCTGAAAATCGTCATCTGGAGTTTATGTTGGATTTTGAAAAACGCGAAACGATTACTTTGGGAGAACTCATGCCTTACTGGTGGGGACAAGAACGTACTGAAAATGACGGGAAATGATATGAAACACTTTTACTGTATGTTAGAATAATATACGAGGCACTTTCTAACAACGAAAGTTCAAAGAATCAGGATGTAAAAATTGCAAAGAAGGTATCCTGTAGCAATGCTATTGATATTTTATAGCATTTGGTAAATGGGATAGAATGACTTGTTCATGAGTGAGCCTAGTTTAAGGCAGATGACAAATAGGCGACAGAAGTTGAGCAGTAAAATGAAACACAAATATTTTCAACTACTTCAGCAATAGAAAAACTTGTAGAGATCATTTTCTACAAGTTTTTTCGATTTTACAAGGAAATCTCTGTGTTTTCCAATGCTTTTTGTGCATCTGAGACGATTGTTTCAATGATTTCTTTGCATGGTCGGATTTCTTTTATCATACCAGCAATTTGACCGCACATCATGGAGCCGTTTTTTGTGTCTCCGTCATATACAGCTTTTGAGAGAGCTCCAATAGTAATCTCTTCCAGTTCCTCACGGCTGGTACCTTTATTTTCAAGTTCTATATAATGGTCTGTCATTTCGTTTCGGATACAACGAACGGGGGCACCCGCCCTCCTGCCTGTGACAGCTGTATCTGTATCATTTGCCTTGAGAACTGCTTCTTTATAACTTTCAGCGATTGGGCATTCTTCTGATGCGAGAAATACCGTACCGAGTTGAACTCCTTGTGCGCCTAAAACGAAAGCAGCAGCAAGCCCGCGACCGTCTGCAATACCTCCTGCACCAATCACGGGAATATCAACTGCATCAGTAATTTGTGGCAGCAAAGCCATGGTATTGGTGCTACCGATATGACCACCCGATTCAGATCCTTCAGCGATAACAGCGTCAACACCTAATTCTTGCATTTTTTTAGCATGTTTCACGCTGGCAATGACCGGAATAACCTTGATACCTGCTTCTTTGAGAGCAGGCAGAATAAATTTAGGGGTGCCAGCACCAGTTGTCACAATAGGAACTTTTTCTTCGATGATAACATTCACAAGCTCTTCGACATTTTTCAGCATCAGCATCACATTAACAGCGAATGGTTTGTCTGTGAGTTTACGCAATTCACGAATTTCTTCGCGCAATTGGTCGCCAGTCATACTACCTGAAGCAATAATCCCCAAGCCACCCGCTTCTGAAACAGCAGCAGCCAACTGATAGTGAGAAATTTGCGCCATAGCACCTTGAAAAATTGGATATTTGATGTTTAATAAAGTTGTAATAGACATACTATCTCCTTCATCCTGTTTTTGAAATTATTATATCACGATTATAAAAACGTTTTCAAATCCGTGATTTAATAAATTTTCTTTTGTTTGTGAAATATTTTGCTTTAAAAAGAGGGGCTATCAATTATTTTATTTGTGAAAAATACAAAATCATTTTATTATAACAATTACTTATACTATATTAAAAATAGTTATAGATGATGATTGATTCCAAAAAATGGAATGAGGCAAAGATAAGGAATGTGTTGATTTTGCTTAGAAAGCAACCGCTTTTTGTGTTATAATAATAGAAAAATGTTCATGAGGTGAAGTATGGACAACATCATTGATGTATCAATTCCTGTGGCAGAAGTAGTTGACAAGCACCCAGAAGTGTTAGAAATTTTGGTGGAACTGGGTTTTAAACCGCTTGCCAATCCAATCATGCGCAATACGGTTGGTCGCAAGGTGTCGTTAAAGCAAGGTTCTAAGTTAGAGGGAACCCCTATGGATAAAATTGTCATGACATTAGAAGCAAATGGCTATGAAGTGGTGGGGCTAGACTAATGGCAGATGAACGAATTGAGATTTTGAAATCCATTTTGCTGGATTTGCACCATGGTGCAACAGCAGAAGAGGTTCAAGAGCAGTTTAACAAGCATTTTACAGGTGTTTCGGCTATTGAGATCAGTCTTATGGAGCACGAACTGATGAACTCGGATACGGGTGTAACCTTTGAGGATGTTATGTCGCTTTGCAATGTTCATGCGAATCTTTTTAAGGGAGCAGTGAAAAATGTAGAAGTGGCTGACACAGATCATCCAGGACATCCAGTTCAAATTTTTAAGCAGGAAAATCTGGCTCTGAGAGCGGCTCTGTTGCGGATCCGGCGCCTCCTTGATACCTATGCTCAAACAGATGATGCAGAAATGAAGACAGAGTTGGAAAAGGGGGTGATGCGCCAGCTGGGCTTGGTCGGTCAATTTGACATTCATTATCAGCGCAAGGAAGAGCTGATGTTTCCGATTATGGAGAGATATGGTCACGATTCACCACCCAAGGTTATGTGGGGTGTGGACGACCAGATTCGAGAGCTTTTTCAAGAAGCAAAGACTGCTGCTGAAGATTTGTCCAATCTAGGTATCGAGCAAGTTCGAGCAACATTTGAAAATTTTGCAGCTGAGTTTGAAGCGATGATTTTCAAGGAAGAGTCCATCTTGCTTATGATTTTGCTGGAATCTTTCACACAGGACGATTGGTTGAAAATTGCAGAAGAAAGTGGTGCCTACGGTTATGCGATTATCAAGCCGACTGAGAAATGGGTACCAGCTCGTCAATCATTCACGGAGGCAGAAAAAGAGACTGCTGAGAAGACTGGAAGCGAAGCGGCAGCCCGTGACGAGTTGGTGTCAGACGGTACTATTCAGCAAGTCATTGAGACGCCTGATGGGCAGGTCACCATTTCCTTTAAACCAAAAAAGAAAAAGGCAGAAAACAATTTTGATCGACAGACCCAACAGCCGTTTGGACAGGGCTATTTGTCAGTGGAAGAGGCAAATCTAATCTTGAATTATCTGCCGATGGAGATTACCTTTGTCAATAAGGAGGATATTTTCCAATACTATAATGACAGCGTGCCAGCCGACGAGATGATTTTCAAGCGGACGCCGAGTCAAGTGGGGCGCAATGTCGAGCTGTGCCACCCGCCTAAGTTTTTGGAGAAAGTTCGCTTTATTTTTAAGGAATTGCGCGAAGGCAAGCGAGACAAGTTTGTTATGTGGTTCAAATCTGAGTCGCGAGATAAATTTGTCCATGTGACATATGCGGCAGTACGAGATGAAGCAGGAGAATTTCAAGGTGTGCTGGAATATGTCCAAGATATTCAGCCTTTCCGTGATATTGAAGAAGATTTCTACCGAGGAGTAGATTAGAAGGTATATGATGACGTACGAACAAGAATTTTTAAAGGATTTTGAAGCTTGGGTCAAAACTCAGGTGGCAATCAACGAAATGGCTCTTCAAGAGAGTCAGAAAGTTTATGAGGAAGATAAAGATGAACGCGCTAAAGAAGCTGCGATTCGTTATGAGAGCCGTTTGGATGCTTATCAGTTTCTATTAGGGAAATTTGCCAACTATCAAGAGGGCAAGGGATTTCATGACCTACCAGACGGACTTTTTGGGCAGAGAAATTATTGATTTTCTCTAGAAAACATGTTAAACTAAATGCATTAGAGGTGTTTTGAATCCCATTTGTCACAGAAAGCGGCGCTGCTGAGAAATCCGCACAAATGTCAAAACTGGTTGCTAAGGCTAAAATTGAAATAATGGTGTTTTTTTGTTTACTTTTAGGACTAAGCCACAAGTTGCGGGTTGTACTGGCATACATCTAAGCGAGCTAACGATGTAATAAAAGATAAACAAGAAGGCTAGAGTTGCGGGCGTCTGCCCGAAATTGGGTGGTACCGCGGAGTGATTCGTCCCTGTCATGTATGGCAGGGGCGAATTTTTATAAGCGGAATGGGGAGAGAAATTATGATAAATATTTTAGGTCAAATTGAAGATAATAAACTTCCTGATATTGAGACAGAGCGGCTGTATTTGCGCCAACGTCTAGTCTCAGATGCTAAAGAGATTTTTGCTTATGCGAGTTTGCCAGAGGTGACTTGGCCAGCTGGTTTTCCACCTGCAGAAAGCGTGGAAGAAGAGGAAAATTATCTCGAAAACATTATGCCAAAGCGCTGGATTGAGCAAAAAATACCGTCTGGTTATGGTATCTGCTTGAAAGGAACAGATGAAGTCATTGGCTCAATTGATTTTAATCATCGCCATGCTGATGATGTTCTTGAAATGGGCTATTTGCTTCACCCAGATTATTGGGGGCAAGGGATTGTGACAGAAGCAGCGCGTGCCTTGATTAATCTGGCTTTTAAAGAATTGGGTCTTCACAAGATTGAACTGACTTGCTTTGGCTATAACCTTCAAAGTCAACGAGTCGCAGAGAAGCTTGGCTTCACCCTCGAAGCTCGCATCCGAGACCGCAAAGATGCCCAAGGCAATCGCTGTGACGATTTGAGATATGGCTTGTTGAAGAGTGAGTGGGAGGGAAAACAATGAATATAATAAAAAGAATACTTTCATACATCATAGCTTTAGTTCCAATCTTATTATTAATTTCTTTATTGCTTTTAGTACCTATTGTTTTTTTAATATCTTTAGTTCCAAATAATTATTTACCTGTATCTCCGATTTGGATAATAGAAGGCTTGATAGGAATCTTAATATTAGGGTATAGCGCTAGGTTAAATAAATTGCCAATTAATTTAAAACCTAAAATAGTTTATTGGGCTATGTTCATATTATCAATCATTATAGCTACTATATTAGCTCTATATTTCAAGAAGTTACTAATTATTTCTATTTTTTGCCAGTTATTCTTGCTTATAACCTATGTTTTGATATTTGAACAAAGATTTACAGGCTTTAAAACTTATCTTCAAAGAAGTAGGAGTGCACTTGTAGTCTTCAATCTATTTGATACTTTTTTTGTTCTTTTATATTATTTTTTTAAAGATATTATACAAGACAATGAGAATAAGATTAATAATTTTTTAAATGAGTTACCAATATCCTATGTTACCATAGAGTGGATTTTTATTATTTTATTTATTTCGATATTATTCATACTGTTGCCTGCCTTTAGAGGATATTTATCAGTTTGGTTTTATAAAAAACAAAATGGAATTCACAAACAATCAGGAAGAGTATTTTGGAATTCGAATATTACAGCATACGGTGTATCAATTATGTCGTTATGCTTATACATATCTATGTTTTTTCAAATCAGCTCTCTTAACGATAGCAAGGTATTGGTTTACTTAATGCTTATGTCCTTTACAGTTTATTTTTGGACAATTGTTTGCGAAGGAATTGATAGAGGGGGAGAGGATAAAGAAAAGGTATTATCAAATTGGGCATTGATTGGTTTGGTATCAATTTTCTTGATTCTTTTAGATCAGATTGAAAGTGATTTGATTGGTATCTTAACGTGGTTTTTACCTATGTTATTGCCAACTTTTATAGGAGAAGTGAATACCATAATACCAAAAGGATATTCAAAGTCTCCTACTCCTGCTATGAAGAAACATCTTTATTGGGTACAAATGATGAGTTTTAATACATTGTTTATATTTAATATAATATCCTCTATATCAACGAAACAACTAATAAAAAATGAAAAAATAGAACAAATTAATGAATTGAAAGTTTTTCTTATCTCTTTATTTTATAGCAAATCTTCTTCAAATTTTGCATCAGGAATTTTGATTTCATTTATTATATTGCTAACTTCTATAGCTATTGCTTATGGACTAAGTAAATTAATTATATATTTAATACGGAGATATTATATAGAGGCTTCAAATAGATATTTTAATTAGATTATATTATATAGAAAGGACAAACACATGTCTAAAGAACTTTCACCTAAATACAATCCAGCCGAGGTTGAGGCTGGGCGTTATCAAAAATGGTTGGATGAGGATGTTTTCAAGCCGTCTGGCGATAAGAAAGCTCATCCGTATTCTATCGTAATTCCACCACCAAATGTGACGGGGAAACTGCACCTTGGTCACGCTTGGGATACGACTTTGCAAGATATTATTATCCGTCAAAAGCGTATGCAAGGTTTTGATACTTTATGGCTTCCTGGCATGGACCATGCGGGGATTGCAACACAAGCAAAAGTTGAGGCACGTCTTGCTGAAGACGGTATCTCACGCTACGACCTTGGTCGTGAAAAATTCCTTGATAAAGTCTGGGAATGGAAAGATGAATATGCATCAACAATCAAACAACAATGGGGTAAAATGGGTATCTCTGTTGACTACTCACGTGAACGTTTCACTCTTGATGAAGGATTGTCAAAAGCAGTTCGTAAAGTCTTTGTTGAACTTTATAAAAAAGGTTGGATTTATCGTGGTGAGTTTATCATCAACTGGGATCCAAAAGCTCGTACAGCCCTTTCTGATATCGAAGTTATCCACAAAGATGTCGAAGGTGCTTTCTACCACATGAACTACATGTTGGAAGATGGTTCACGTAGCCTTGAAGTTGCTACAACCCGACCCGAAACCATGTTTGGAGATACGGCTGTCGCTGTCAATCCAGAAGATCCTCGCTACAAAGACTTGATTGGTAAAAATGTCATCCTGCCAATTGTCAATAAACCTATTCCAATCGTGGCTGATGAACATGCGGATCCTGAATTCGGTACTGGTGTGGTTAAAATCACTCCAGCCCACGACCCTAATGACTTCCTTGTTGGTCAGCGTCATAATCTACCTCAAGTTAATGTCATGAATGATGACGGTACAATGAACGACCTTGCGGGTGAATTTGCTGGCATGGATCGTTTTGAAGCTCGCAAAGCCGTTGTTAAAAAATTGGAAGAAATCGGTGCGCTTGTTAACATCGAAAAAATGGTTCACAGCGTTGGTCACTCAGAACGTACAGGGGTTATGGTTGAACCACGTTTGTCAACACAATGGTTCGTTAAAATGGATCAATTGGCTAAAAATGCGATTGCCAACCAAGATACTGATGATGAAGTGAAATTCTACCCGCCACGTTTCAACGATACTTTCCTTCAATGGATGGAAAATGTTCATGACTGGGTTATTTCTCGTCAGCTCTGGTGGGGGCATCAAATCCCAGCATGGTACAATGTTGAAGGTGACATGTACGTTGGTGAAGAAGCTCCAGAAGGTGACGGATGGACTCAAGATGAAGATGTGCTTGACACTTGGTTCAGTTCAGCCCTATGGCCATTCTCCACAATGGGTTGGCCTGACACAGACTCAGAAGACTTCAAACGTTACTTCCCAACATCTACACTGGTAACTGGTTACGATATCATCTTCTTTTGGGTATCACGCATGATTTTCCAATCATTGGAATTCACAGGACGTCGTCCGTTTGAAAACGTACTTATCCACGGTCTTATCCGTGACGAACAAGGACGTAAAATGTCTAAATCACTTGGTAACGGTATTGACCCGATGGATGTTATTGAAAAATATGGTGCTGACGCGCTTCGTTGGTTCTTATCAAACGGTTCTGCACCAGGTCAAGACGTGCGTTTTTCTTACGAAAAAATGGATGCCGCTTGGAACTTCATTAACAAAATCTGGAACATTTCTCGTTATATTTTGATGAACAATGAAGAGTTGACACTTGACCAAGCGAGTGAAAATGTTGCAAAAGTTGTGGCTGGTACAGCCGGGAATGTTACTGACCGCTGGATTCTTCATAACCTCAATGAAACAATTGCCAAGGTAACTGAAAACTTTGATAAATTTGAATTTGGCGTGGCTGGCCACATTCTTTACAACTTCATCTGGGATGAATTTGCCGATTGGTATGTGGAATTGACCAAGGAAGTGCTGTACAGCGATAACGAGGACGAAAAAGTAGTTACTCGCTCAGTCCTTCTTTACACCCTTGATAAGATTCTTCGTTTGCTTCACCCAATCATGCCATTTGTTACTGAAGAAATCTTCGGTCAATACGTAGATGGTTCTATCGTGACAGCAGCTTATCCAACTGTTAATCCTACTTTTGAAAATCAAATGGCGCATTCTGGCGTGGAAAGTCTCAAAGACCTGATTCGAGCTGTACGTAATGCGCGTGCAGAAGTCAACGTAGCTCCAAGCAAACCTATCACCATCCTTGTCAAAACAAGCGACAGCAACTTGGAAGACTTCTTCAAGGCCAATGTCAACTACATCAAACGCTTCACAAACCCAGAAACACTTGAAATCAGCTCTGCCATTGCCACCCCAGAACTAGCCATGTCAGCAGTTATCACAGGTGCAGAAATCTTCCTGCCGCTGGCAGACTTGCTCAACGTCAAAGAAGAACTAGCCCGCCTCAACAAAGAACTTGCTAAATGGCAAAAAGAATTGGATATAGTTGCACGCAAACTTGGTAACGAAAAATTCGTCGCCAATGCCAAACCAGAAGTCGTCGACAAAGAACGCGACAAACAAACCGACTACCAAGCTAAGTATGATACGACAAAAGAACGGATTGAAGAGATGAAGAAGTTGGTGGGATAGGCTAATGAACACGGTGTAAGAACCGTGTTTTTTTGTTGTTAGTGTGTAGTGTAAATTTATAAGAGGAATATATAATTATCTGTAAGGTATGTACTATGATATAATTAAATTGACAATTTATTTGGGAAAAAATATATCTAAATTGTAAAATCAGCTACATTGAGAATTGATAAACACCAAAAGGTTATAAAGGAGTTTTAGCAAGTGATTAATTTTTCAAATTTAATGACAACAATCATAGGAGCATTTATAGGCGGTTTATTTTCTATTGGGGTTGCACGACTTCAATTAAAATCAATAGAAAAAGAAAAGGAAGCTGAACAAGCCTCAAAAATTGCAGCCTGGTTAACAAGTGTATCAAATTCAGATGACCAATCTAAAAATTGTTTTATTAGATATGATTTAATTATTAATAACAATTCTCATTTACCTATATATAATGTATTAGTTTTAGCGTTAAGCACTAAGAAATATCTTCATTTTAAAGATATTAAAAACTGGGATTATAATCTTATCAATTATTATTCATGTTTAGTACCAGGGGAAAAAATAGATTCAATAAATACTTATGGGAGTGGTTCTGGTGAACGTCCTATGGTATCAATATTATTTACTGATACTAACACGAGACATTGGTATCGTAATCAAATAGGGCAATTAACTCAGTTAAATTCCCAAGAATACGATAAAATAGTTAAAAATTTAGGTTACAGACCGCCATTATAAAAATTTTCCCCATTAAGTTTTTTTCATGAATCTTCCAAGCCCAGCCATACGATTGGGCTTGTTTTTTGGTATAATGAACTTAAATTAATACATCAACATCTGAGGTCAGAAAGGTTCTTACTTAGTGTATACATTTTAGGTGGAGTACCTGAAACAAGAAAGTTACCAACATCTTCTAACATCCTCATCCATCAAAAAAAGAACAGCTCAATAATAGAGTTGTTCTTTTTAAACTGTTAGCGAAGCCAAATTTAAAGTTCGTATTGTGTATATGCCTCAACTTCTAAATCTCAAAATTATAGAGATCTGTTGATAAATAGCGTTCGCCATTATCTGGAGCAAGAGCTAGAATTTTTTTGCCTGTGCCTAATTTTTTTGCTACTTCAAGTGCAGCATAGATAGCTGCGGCAGAAGAAATCCCTACAAGAAAGCCTTCTTGTCCACCGACACGGCGTCCAAGGTCAAGCGCTTGATCAGAGGTAACACGGACAATACCGTCATAAGCTTGAGTGTCCAGTGTTTCTGGAATAAAACCAGCTGAAATTCCTTGAATTTTGTGTGGTCCAGGATTTTCACCAGACAGGATAGCGGACTCATCGGCTTCAACTGCGTAAACTTGTATATTTGGATTGACTTTTTTGAGAGCGTGAGAAACGCCAGAAATTGTACCACCTGTGCCAACTCCTCCGACAAAGCCATCCAATCCTTTTTCACCGAAAGCAGAGATAATTTCTGCTCCTGTTGTTCTTTCGTGTACTTCAGGATTAGCTGGATTATTGAACTGTAGCGGCAGCCATCCGTTGCGTTCTTTGGCGATTTCTTCAGCTTTGGCAATCGCACCTTTCATTCCCTCGCTTCCGGGAGTGAGCACCAATTCGGCGCCATAAGCTTGGATAATTTTGCGGCGTTCCACACTCATGGTTTCTGGCATAACAATAACGACCTTATAACCTTTAGCAGCACCGACCCAAGACAAACCGATTCCAGTATTTCCGCTGGTTGCTTCGACAATGGTTGCACTCGGCTGAATCAAGCCCTCTTGCTCAGCGGTCTCAATCATGCTGAGAGCAATGCGGTCTTTGACAGACGACCCCGGATTGAAAGCTTCTAGCTTGACATAGACATCAGCAGCGCCTTCTGGAACCAGCTTGTTCAATTTCACAATAGGAGTATTTCCAATGAGTTCTGTAATGTTATGATAAATTTGTGCCATAAATGATACCTCAATAATAGTGATAGAAACAGTATAAAACGAAAAAAAGTCTTTGTAAAATATAAAAAAACTATCAAGTCGATAGCTTTTTTTAATATTTAGGATAAAGAAATGGGAACTTCAACTTTCCGCAATCCCTGCTCAACAATGTTAATTTTTCCATTAAGCAGCTCAATCAAACTTTCTATAACGCTCTCCTTATCATCTTTGTCAACGAAAATGGTCGTTTGTACTTGATCTGTAAAAGCTGTATCCTGTTCTTGCAACTGTTTAGCTTTAAGAAAATTTGGTAACTCTTGATATTGACTGTAGGAAAGAGTAAGCCTTAGTCCAAGTTGTTCTTTTATGTGGACACTTCCGATTTCTTTGATAGCTAGGGCAACGCTGCCAGCATAAGCCCGAATGAGTCCACCTGCTCCTAACTTGATGCCCCCAAAATAGCGCGTCACGACAGCACAGACGTTGGTTAGTTGGTGATTTTCTAAGACGCCTAGCATAGGCACGCCAGCAGTTCCGCTGGGTTCGCCATCATCGCTACTTCGCTTCATTTCGCTCCGCTCTCCTAAAATAAAGGCAGAGCAGTTATGAGTAGCTTTGTAGTGTTCTTTTTTGACAGCCTGAATAAAATTTCGTGCTTCGTCCTCTGTTGTCACACGCTTGATATGACAGATAAAGCGCGATTTTTTGATTTCTTCTTGGACTTGACCGTCCTCTTTGATTGTTCTAAATTCCATATCTTCATTTTACAAAAAAACTTTTATTTTGCCAAAGTTTTTCCGAATAAATAGATATGACAGAATTACAAGATTGTTTAGGTCGCATTTTTACAAAAAGTCAACTGTCACCAGAATTACAATTGCAAGCACAAACCTTAGCTGGAATGGTAGAAGAAAAAGGGAAGTTAAGCTGCAATCGTTGTGGGCAAGTCATTGACAAAGAAAAACACCAATTGCCAATAGGTGCTTATTATTGCAGGTCTTGCTTGATCTTAGGAAGGGTCAGAAGTGATGAAGATCTTTACTATTTTCCACAGGAAGAATTTCCTAAAGCGAATGTCTTGAAATGGCAAGGGAAGTTGACAGCGTTTCAAGCCAAGGTTTCTCAAGGACTTGTAGAGGCGGTTGCTAAACGAAAAAATAGCTTGGTTCACGCAGTCACGGGAGCCGGAAAGACGGAAATGATCTATCAGGTGGTGGCACAAGTCATCAATCAAGGTGGAGCAGTCTGCTTGGCTAGTCCCAGAATTGATGTCTGCTTAGAACTTTATCGCAGATTGAAAGTAGATTTTACTTGTGATATTTCACTCCTACACGGTGAATCAGAAGCATATTCCCGCAGTCCTCTCGTGATTGCCACCACACATCAGCTTCTCAAATTTTACCGAGCATTTGATCTTCTTATTGTTGATGAGGTAGATGCCTTTCCTTATGTGGACAATCCGATGCTTTATCATGCAGTTCATCAGGCAGTCAAAGTAGAGGGGACGAAGATTTTCTTAACGGCAACTTCCACAGATGAGCTGGATAAAAAAGTGGCTAAAGGAGAATTAACTCGTTTGAGTCTACCCAGACGTTTTCATGGCAATCCTTTGATTGTTCCGCAAAAAATTTGGTTGGCGGATTTTCAAAAATATCTTGGTCAAAAGAAGCTAGTTCCCAAGTTAAGGCAGTTTATTCAAAAGCAGAGAAAAACAGGATTTCCACTTCTTATTTTTGCTTCCGAGATCAGAAAAGGGCAGGAGCTGGCAGAGATTCTTCAAAGCACTTTTCCTAATGAAAAAGTTGGTTTTGTAGCCTCGACGACTGAAAATCGACTAGAAATTGTAGAGAAATTTCGTCAAAAAGAAATCACGATTTTGGTAACGACGACGATTTTGGAGCGTGGGGTGACTTTTCCTTGTGTAGATGTTTTCGTGGTGGAAGCCAACCACCGTCTGTTTAGTCGCAGCGCTCTGGTACAAATTGCTGGACGCGTTGGTCGCAGTATGGAGCGACCGACAGGCGAGTTAATCTTTTTTCATGACGGTACGACTATGGCGATAGAAAAAGCGATTAAAGAAATTCAGGAGATGAATCAGGAGGCCGGTTTATGAATAACTGTCTGTTATGTGAAAGTCTACTTGATGAAAAGCTAACATTTTGTGATTTGCTGACTTTGAAGAAGCCAAAAGCAAGGACTTGTGATGACTGTTTTGAAAAATTTCAGCTCATTTCAGCGCAGCATTGCCCGAAGTGCTATCGTGAAGGGACATGCGAAGTCTGCATGGATTGTCAAGTATGGATAGAAAAAGGAAAAGAAGTTTGTCATAAAAGTTGTTTTGTATATAACGAAGCCATGAAAGACTTTTTCAGCCAATATAAATTTCAAGGAGATTATACTCTTTATTCTGTATTTACAGAAGTTTTGCAAAAGGAATTAAAAGGATACAGCGATTATACGCTTGTTCCCATTCCTGTAAGTGCCAAAAAGTATCAGACAAGAGGGTTTAATCAAGTGACAGCTCTTCTTGAGGGTACAAAGTTGCCATTTAAGGAAGTTTTAGAAAAGCATGATACAATTGCTCAATCAAGCAAGACGAGAGAGGAGCGCTTGCAAAGCCAGCAGTGCTTTAAAGTGAAAGACAATGTTCAAGTTCCGACAAAAGTTCTTTTGATAGATGACATTTATACAACAGGCTCAACCCTACAATTAGCCAAGGAAATTTTAGTGGAAGCAGGAGTGAAAGAAATTGTGACATTTTCATTGGCAAGGTAACAAAAAATTTGCAAAAAAATAATGAAAGCGTTATAATAAAATAAAGAAAAACAAAACGCTTAGAAAGAAGGTACTTATATGATTAAATATAGTATCCGTGGTGAAAACCTAGAAGTAACAGAAGCTCTTCGTGACTATGTAGTTTCTAAACTTGAAAAAATCGAAAAGTATTTCCAAGCTGACCAAGAATTGGATGCACGTGTAAACTTGAAAGTCTATCGTGAAAAAACAGCCAAAGTTGAAGTAACTATTCCACTTGGTTCTATCACTCTTCGTGCAGAAGATGTTTCTCAAGATATGTATGGTTCTATTGATTTGGTGACAGACAAAATTGAACGTCAAATTCGTAAAAATAAAACAAAAATTGAACGTAAAAACCGTAATAAAAAATCAACCAGTCAGTTGTTTACAGATGCTGTTGTTGAAGAAGCTGAAGCTGCACCTGCAAAAGTCGTTCGCTCCAAACAAATTGACTTAAAACCAATGGACTTAGAAGAAGCTCTTCTTCAAATGGATTTATTGGGACATGACTTCTTCATCTATACTGATGTAGAAGACAACACAACCAATGTTTTGTATCGTCGTGAAGACGGTGACGTTGGCTTGCTTGAAGTGAGATAATCAATCAATCCTCTGATTCATATCAGGGGATTTTTTATGTGGTCTGCAATCAGCTCGAGATAATTGCAAAAAACTGTATTAAAAATCATCATGTTTGAACTGCATTTCAAAAGTTAGACAGAAAAAACAATTGACTTACAGCTATCACAGAAGAAAAACTGATACATTCTTTAGAGATTTTGTTATAATATTCTTTATGAGAGTTGTTGCAGGGAAATATGGGGGGCGTCCTCTTAAAACATTGGAAGGCAAAACAACCAGACCGACGACAGACAAGGTTAAGGGAGCTATCTTTAATATGATTGGTCCTTATTTTGATGGAGGACAGGTTCTGGACTTGTATGCTGGAAGCGGCAGTTTAGCGATTGAAGCTATTTCGCGAGGCATGGTTTCGGCTGTTTTGGTTGAAAAAGACCGCAGGGCGCAAGCGATTATCAGCCAAAATATCAGTATGACTAAGGAAAAAGAACGATTTGAACTTCTGAAAATGGAGTCCAATCGAGCACTTGAATTGGTCACAGGACAGTTTGACTTGGTTTTGTTAGATCCACCCTATGCAAAAGAACAGATTGTTTCAGATATTATAAAAATGATTGAACGAGAGCTTCTGAGCGATGATGTACTGGTTGTTTGTGAGACAGACAAGTCGGTGGATTTACCAGAAGAAATCGCAGGGCTAGGTATCTGGAAGCAAAAAATATATGGAATTTCAAAGGTGACGGTTTATGTCAGATAAAATTGGATTATTTGCGGGCTCTTTTGACCCGATTACAAAGGGGCATATTGACTTGATTAAGCGAGCTAGTAAGCTCTTTGATTGCCTTTATGTTGGTATTTTTTATAATCTTGAGAAAACGAGTTTTTTTAGTATTGAAGCGAAAGAAAAAATGATAGCAGCTGCTCTAGTTCATTTGGAGAATGTAAAAATTGTTACTTCTCATGATGAATTGGCAGTGGAAGTAGCTAGAAAGCTAGGAGTGACAACTTTTGTACGGGGATTACGTAATAGTCAGGATTTGGATTATGAGGGGAATCTCAACTTTTTCAATCATGAATTAGCACCTGAGATAGAAACCATTTTTTTGATAAGCAAACCAGCTTATCAGCATCTCAGCTCATCAAGAATTCGTGAATTGATTTCCTTTGAGCAGGATATTTCAAAGTATGTGCCCGAAAGTGTCATAAAGGAGTTAAAGAAACAATATGGAAAAACCAAGAAATAAATTTAAAAAATGGCCGATAATTGCAGTAGTAGGGTTGATTTTGCTTTTCTTATCTTTTGTAGTTCCCTTGCCTTATTATATTGAGGTGCCAGGTGGTGCAGCGGATGTCCGTCAGGTATTGCGCGTGGACAACAAAGAAGATAAGGAAAAAGGTTCTTATAATTTTGTAACGGTTGGAATTCAGCATGCGACCTTCGCTCATTTGGTTTATGCTTGGCTGACACCTTTTACGGATATTTATTCGGCGAAGGATTTGACTGGTGGAACTTCTGATAAAGAATACATGCGGATCAATCAGTTTTATATGGAAACGTCGCAAAACCTAGCTAAATACCAAGGGTTGAAAAAAGCTGGCAAAGACATTACTCTGAAATATCTAGGGGTTTACGTCTTGCAAGTCACAAAGAATTCTACTTTTAAAGGTATTTTAAATATTGCAGATACCGTGACAGGTGTGAATGATAAGACTTTCAATAGTTCAAAAGAATTGATAGACTATGTCGGAGCGCAAAAGATTGGCAGCAAGGTCAAGGTGAACTATGTAGAAGACGGTCAGAAGAAATCTGCTACAGGTAAAATTATTAAACTTGAAAATGGAAAAAACGGGATTGGTATTAGCTTGATCGACCGAACAGAAGTCACAAGCAACACACCAATTGAATTTTCAACAGCCGGTATTGGTGGACCAAGTGCGGGCTTGATGTTTAGTTTGGCAATTTATACGCAAATTGCAGATCCAACATTGAGAGACGGCAGAAATATTGCTGGGACGGGCTCAATTGACCGCGAAGGAAAAGTTGGCGACATTGGTGGGATTGACAAAAAAGTTGTTTCAGCAGCTAAAAATGGCGCAGAAATTTTCTTTGCGCCAAATAATCCAGTCACCAAGGAAGTGAAAAAATCCAATCCTAAAGCGAAAACAAACTATGAGACAGCTTTGGCAGCTGCTAAAAAAATTAAAACTAAAATGAAAATTGTACCTGTCAAGACCTTGCAAGACGCAATTGATTACCTCAAGAGCACAAAAAAGTCGTAAAAATAATTCAATAAAAGAGCAAGTTAATGATAGAAATTTGACTTTGCTCTTTTCTTCTTTCCCTATTTCAACTATCAAAAACACTTCTTTTTATGGTAAAATAGGTTTAATACAAGAATAAATGATAAAGGATGACTATGCGAAAAGAAATTGCACCTGAATTATACAATTACAATAAATTTCCTGGACCGGAGTTTCGGCAAATAGGAACCAAAATCTTGACTGAGACAATTGAATTTGACTTGGTAGAGAATTTCAAGGAAGGTTTTGATATAATGGCTTTTAATCAGCGCTTTTCAGAAATTTTAACAAAATTTGATTATATTGTTGGCGACTGGGGAAATGAGCAGTTGCGTTTGCGTGGATTTTATAAAGATGACAAGGCAAATGAAAGTGAAGAAAAAATCAGTCGCTTAGAAGATTACTTGTTAGAATACTGTAATTATGGCTGTGCTTATTTTGTTTTGGAAAATTTGAAACCACGTCGAGCGTCGTTTGATAAAAAATCTCATCACAAAAAGGAAAATGAAACCAAACCACGCCGTTCTAAGCAAGCTTGGTCCTATAAGGAACAGGAGCAACCCAAGCGAGAAAATCGCCAGCGCAGTAAGCGACAAAATCAAAAGCAAAGAGCAAGAAAGCAAAATTCAACGAAGCAACAACAAACAAGCAGCCAGCGCCATTTTGTCATTCGTCAAAAATAGCGGAAACCGAGAATGGAAATCGAGAGGAAGAAAATGAAACCATCAATTTATAGTTTGACCCGTCAGGATTTGATAGATTGGACAGAAAGTAAAGGAGAAAAGAAATTTCGAGCTACTCAGATTTGGGAGTGGCTTTATCGCAAACGGGTTCAGTCTTTTGCAGAAATGACCAATATTTCAAAGGATTTGTTGGCAAAATTAGAAGATGAATTTGTCGTCAATCCACTGAAGCAAAGGATTGTACAGGAGTCGGCTGATGGAACAGTCAAATATCTCTTTGAATTGCCAGACGGTATGTTGATTGAAACAGTTCTTATGCGTCAGCACTATGGTCTTTCAGTCTGCGTGACTACTCAGGTGGGTTGCAATATTGGCTGTACATTTTGTGCTAGCGGGCTGATTAAAAAGCAGCGTGACTTGAATAACGGAGAAATTATGTCTCAGATTATGTTGGTACAAAAATATTTTGATGAGCGAGGACAAGGTGAGCGCGTCAGTCATATTGTGGTTATGGGGATTGGTGAGCCTTTTGATAACTATGACAATGTTCTTAAGTTTGTGCGAACTGTCAATGATGACAAGGGGCTGGCTATCGGAGCTCGTCACATTACGGTTTCCACTTCCGGTCTAGCACATAAAATTCGTGATTTTGCAAACGAAGGAGTGCAGGTTAATTTAGCTGTTTCTCTTCATGCACCCAATAATGAATTGCGCTCTAGCATTATGAAAATCAATCGTGCTTTTCCAATTGAGAAGCTATTTGCAGCGATTGAATATTATATTGAAACGACTAACCGAAGGGTTACTTTTGAGTATATCATGCTAAATAAAGTCAATGATGGAGTAGAACAGGCTCTGGAATTAGCAGCTTTATTGAAGAATATCAAAAAGCTATCGTATGTCAATTTGATTCCTTACAATCCAGTTAGCGAACATGATCAATATAGTCGCAGTCCCAAAGAACGTGTAATGGCTTTCTACGATACTCTGAAAAAGAATGGCATTAACTGTGTTGTTCGTCAAGAGCATGGTACGGATATTGATGCAGCTTGCGGTCAATTGCGCTCAAACACCATGAAGCAGGACAAGGAGAAAGCTCTTACCAAGCATGCTTAAATTGAACAATCTATTGAAAACAGATGGTGAATTAACCGTTAAGGGACGTACTTTTCTTACTTGGGGAAGCATTTTCTACATTTTATTATTATGTCTAATGTGTTTTCTCCCTCAAGTGCCAGAAAAGGGAATGGAGACGCCGGGGATTCAGCAGTTTGGTCGTATTGTAGTGCTTCTCATTCCTTTTAATTCTTTTATCAATCTTGGGCAAATTACTTCTCTATATCAATTGATTAAGGTTTTCGTGCAAAATGTGATGAATATTTTTCTGCTTAGCCCACTGATTTTTCAGCTCCTCTGGCTTTTTCCTAAGTTGAGGAGCACTAAGTGTCTGCTATTTGTCAGCTTTGCGATAAGCCTTTTCATTGAATGTACACAGATTTTGTTAGATATTTTAATTGATGCCAATCGTGTTTTTGAAATAGATGATTTATGGACAAATACATTAGGCGGATATCTGGCTTTTCTATTGTATAAAACTTGTGTCAGCCATTGGAAAGATAAGTTTCTGACTTCTAAGTAAAAATAAAGGTCATTGTTCGGTTTTAGGATGCTTTTCCATGATTTTTTCACTATTTTATTGACAGAATGGTAGAAAAACTCTATAATAATGCTCAAACATCAGAAAAGTAGTAAATTGATACTTCCAGAGAGCTTGTGCTAGGTGTAAACAAGTAGTAGATATCTATGAAATGGGCTGATGTAAATGATATGAATTTGAAACAATAAAAATTCGGTGTGCACACCTTACAGTGCAGCTTGTTGATAGACAAGATAGAGATATGCGGATAAGGTATACTTTTCCCATAATTGAGATGGCACCGTGTTCATATGCCCTCACACAGTTTTTGTGTGAGGGTATTTTGTTGTTTAAATTCAAGAATACTAAAGATTGTGAGGAAACATCATGGTAGAAAACAAAGGATATTTTGGTCAATTTGGTGGTAGCTTTGTACCGGAACTGATTCAAGTTTTATTAGACGAGCTAGAGGGGACATTTGAAAAGTATAAAAATGATCCAGAGTTCCTAGCAGAATATCATCATTATTTAGCAGATTATGCAGGTCGAGAGACACCGCTTTATTTTGCAGAAAGTTTGACGGACTATTTAGGAGGTGCAAAAATCTATCTTAAACGAGAAGACTTGAATCACCTAGGTTCTCATAAATTAAACAATGTTTTAGGGCAAATTCTCCTAGCAAAACGAATGGGTAAGAGCAGAGTTATCGCAGAGACTGGAGCTGGTCAACATGGAGTAGCAACAGCTGCAGCGGCTGCTAAGTTTGGCATGAAATGCGATGTGTATATGGGAGCAGAAGATGTGGAACGCCAGCGATTGAATGTTTTCCGAATGGAAATGATGGGAGCAACTGTCCATGCGGTCGAAACAGGGACTAAAACATTAAAGGATGCGGTGGATGCTGCTTTTGCTGCTTGGATGACAGATTTAGATGCTTTTTATGTCCTGGGTTCGGCTGTTGGTCCTCATCCTTATCCAACGATTGTGCATGAGTTTCAAAAGGTTATTAGTCAGGAATCCCGCCGTCAAATTCTAGATAAGGAAGGTCGTCTACCAGATTATATTATTGCCTGTGTCGGCGGAGGTTCTAATGCAATTGGAGCATTTTCTGAATACGTGGCAGATAAAGAAGTCAATTTAGTTGGTGTTGAAGCAGCTGGTCATGGCTTGAATACAGACAAGTATGTGGCTACAATGACTAAAGGGTCCATTGGAGTTGTTGATGGCATGAAAACGTATGCTGTATTTTCAGAAGACGGTCAGGTGGCTCCTGTTTATTCTATTTCCGCTGGATTAGACTATCCGGGAGTTGGTCCTGAACATGCCTTTTTTAAAGATTCAGGTCGAGTTGAGTATGTGGCTGCAACAGATGATGAAGCGGTAGATACACTGTTATTGTTGACACAAAAAGAAGGAATCCTTCCTGCCATTGAAAGTTTTCACGCTATTGCAGAAGCAGTTAAACGCGTGCCTCGATTGAGTAAGGACAAGATTATCATTGTCAATGTAACTGGGCGTGGTGATAAAGATGTAGCCGCTATTGCTGATTATTTAGAAAAAAGAAACACGAAAAATCAAGAATGAGATAGACGATCATGATTGCTGGTACATCATCCCCAAAAAATTATAAAATCTGGGAAGATTATGTCTAAAAACTAAAATTTGAAAATTGTAATCATCGCTTTATTGTTTCGAGGCTCCGCTGAATCTGGAGACATTCATCCCAGACTCATGATAGGACGTTATTCTAATTTTATTGAAGCAACAGTTCGCATAAAAGCAGAACAATCACTCCAATCAAAAGACAGGGAACGAAAGCTATCCTGTCTTTTCTCTTTTTTAAGCAAAAGAGACATAAGCCCACTAAGCTGGCAATTTGAATCAGCCAAAGAATCTCTGTCAACTTGAAAACAGTTGAACAAGAAGCTAGAAAAAGAAAATCTCCTGCACCGATACGCAAATCAACGAAATGAGCCAAAATTCCAAGAGCTAAAAAAATAGTCATTAGAAGATTAAAACCTACCAAAAATAGGAGAAGAAGATGAAAGAACAACCAAATGAGGATAGGATATTCCTGTTCTCTTTGATCATAAAGAGCTAGTGTAATTCCCATTATGAGCAAGACAAGTTGGCTGATAGTTAAGTAGCTTAAGGAAGTTGCGAGAAAGAGTAAACTACCTACCAACTCTAATATCAAGTAGCGAATGGGAATTTTTGACTGACAAAACCGACAGCGCAGTCGATTGATAAGCTGTGAAAGGACAGGGACTAAATCACGAGGTGCTAATTTCTGCCCACAAGCATTACAATGACTGGAAGGAACGATAATGGACTGTTCAGGAAAGCGATCAACAACCAGCCCTAAAAAAGAAGCCACAATGCTTCCAACCAAGAAAAAATAAAAATGAATCATACTTTTTTATTCGCAAATAATTCTAAAAAATTGCAACTTTTCTAATAAAAGAAATTTCTGAGTTCAATCATTTGACTTTCTTATTTAGAAACATTATAATTAAACCATAATCAAAAAGATTAGAATCATTCTAAATAAAAGCGAGGTAGGATAATGGTTAATCTAAAAAATGAAGCAGCAAAAGATGTTGCAACTTTCTCAAGTGTTGAGTCTTTCAGTAAGTCTCTTCCCAAAACAAAAGTGGTATTGAACCAAGCAGTAGCAGATTTATACACTGCTTGTATTGCTCTTCACCAAGTACATTGGTACATGCGTGGAGCTGGTTTTATGGTTTGGCATCCTAAGATGGATGAATATATGGAATCCTTGGATACAACTTTGGATGAAGTGAGTGAACGTTTGATTACTCTGGGCGGAACTCCATATTCAACTTTGAGTGAATTTATCCAACACAGCAATATTGAAGAAAAAGAAGGAAAATTCAGTAAGAATGTTGCAGAAAGTTTGGAACGTGTCATCGAAATCTTCCGTTACTTGGTAGGCCTCTACCAAGAAGCTCTGGATGTAACAGATGAAGAAGGGGATGATGTGACCAACGATATTTTTGTCGGTGCAAAAGCAGAACTTGAAAAGAATATCTGGATGTTAACAGCAGAAATCGGTCAAACTCCGGGTTTGTAAGTAAATTTTTGAGAGTAGAAAATAAATTTTTAAAATCTTTTAGAATTTAAGATAAGTTTAAGGAGGTGGCGTTATACTAACATCATCAGATGAAGACCTCCTAACTTTATTTGATAAAAATCCTAAACTTTTCTTTTTCATAATAATCTCCCTATAAGAGTCGCCCAATCGGCGGCTTTTTTGTTGTTTTTGAGCATTTGAAGAATGTTTTACTTACAAAATGAGTTCTTTTCAACCTTGAAATACTCCTAAAATTCTGGTAAAATAAGCCTCATGAAAACACTTTATGATGTGCAGCAATACCTCAAAAGTTTTGGCATTATTATCTATATGGGTAAGCGCTTGTATGATATTGAAATGATGAAAATTGAGTTAGAGAGGATTTATGATGCGGGCTTGATAGAAAGAATGGACTATCTAGAAGCTGAGCGGGTCTTGCGAAAGGAACATCAGTTGGAGTTACAATATTTGAAGAAGAATGAGGAGAAAACATGTTAAACTGGATTTTATTGGCAATTATTGTTGGAACGTTAGGCTGGATGGGCTTTAACTATATTCGTGTTCGTCGTGCGGCTAAGGTAGTAGACAATGCAGAATTTGGTGATATGATTCGTCAAGGTCAGTTAATTGATTTACGAGATCCAGCCGATTTTCGTCGTAAACATATTTTAGGGGCACGAAATATTCCGTCACAGCAATTAAAAACAAGCTTAGGAGCGATTCGTAAGGACAAGACTGTTTTACTATATGAAAATAGTCGTGGACAACGTGTGATGAATGCAGCTATTCTATTAAAAAAACAAGGTTATCAAAATATTTACATCCTCTCTACAGGACTAGATGGATGGAAAGGAAAAATCAAAAGTGAGTAATCCAAGCGGGTTGCTCACTTTTAATAGCTTTTTTCTAGATAGTGCCTCACTATTTCGAGTTCTGCTTGGTTCAATGCTCGGTATTCTCCTGCGGCTGAGTTTGGTTCTAATTCAAAATCTCCAAAATGCGTCCGTTTAAGAGAAGTAACTTTGACACCGACAGTTAAAAACATCTTTTTGATTTGGTGAAATTTTCCTTCAGAAATAGTGACAGTAGCACAGCTTTTGTTTGAGCTAGAAGAATGAATTGTAAGAATGGCTGGTTTACAACTTGTTCCGTCAAGAAAAACGATGCCCTTTTGAAAGGATTGCACTGCTCGGTCATCTAGGAGACCATTAACTTCAACCTCATATGTTTTTGTGACGTGATATTGAGGATGAAGCAATTGAAAACCGAGCGGACCGTTGTCAGTGATTAACAGCAGTCCAGAAGTATCTCGATCTAGTCGCCCGACAGAATATAACTTATCATTGAAATCTTCTGGTTTGATGAGATCTAGAACCGTTTGGGATTTGGCATCGGAGTTAGCTGTCACGACACCAAGGGGTTTATTCATCATAAAATACTGATGAGGCTTGCCCAGAACAGGTTGTTCTTCTAGCGTAATCGTCTGCAAACCTGTATCAACATTTTGACTGAGTTTTCGAGCAGGACAGTCATCTACCAAGATTTTCTTTTTTAGGAGAGCTTGCTTCATCTTTTTACGACTAATGTGAGCTTGAGCTAGTAAAACATCTAAACGCATACAGTTTCCTTTGTTTTTTTCTTATCATATCATAATTTTGCAATAAAGAATGTAAATAAATTTGTTGGGCATTGATTTTCTAATGAAAACATTTACACCCGGTTTAACCGTGTTTTTTACTGTAATCTGTGGTATAATTGTTCAGTTAGAAATAAAACTTAAGATTTAGAGGATAAAATGACAAAATTAAGAGAAGATATTCGCAATATCGCTATTATCGCTCACGTTGACCACGGGAAAACAACGCTGGTGGACGAATTATTGAAGCAATCACATACATTGGACGATCGAAAAGAGTTGCAAGAACGCGCAATGGACTCCAACGATCTTGAAAAAGAACGCGGAATTACCATTCTTGCTAAGAATACAGCTGTTGCTTACAACGGTGTTCGTATCAATATCATGGACACTCCAGGACACGCGGACTTCGGTGGAGAAGTTGAGCGGATCATGAAAATGGTGGACGGGGTTGTTCTGGTTGTTGATGCTTATGAAGGAACCATGCCACAAACTCGTTTTGTATTAAAAAAAGCTCTTGAGCAAGATTTAGTGCCGATTGTTGTGGTCAATAAAATTGACAAACCATCTGCACGCCCTGCAGAAGTGGTGGATGAAGTCTTGGAACTTTTCATTGAGCTGGGTGCAGATGATGACCAATTGGATTTTCCAGTTGTGTATGCTTCTGCTATCAACGGAACGTCTTCTATGTCAGACGATCCTGCTGACCAAGAGCACACTATGGCACCGCTTTTTGATACTATTATTGATCATATTCCAGCACCAGTGGATAATTCAGACGAGCCACTTCAATTCCAAGTTTCTCTTTTGGACTACAATGACTTTGTAGGTCGTATTGGGATTGGCCGTGTTTTCCGCGGGACTGTAAAAGTTGGAGACCAAGTGACACTTTCTAAACTAGACGGCACAACGAAAAACTTCCGTGTCACCAAGCTATTTGGTTTCTTTGGACTAGAACGTCGTGAAATCGACGAAGCCAAAGCAGGTGATTTGATTGCCGTGTCTGGTATGGAAGATATCTTTGTTGGCGAAACGATTACTCCGACAGATGCAGTAGAACCATTGCCAATTCTTCACATTGACGAACCAACGCTGCAAATGACTTTCTTAGTGAACAATTCACCATTTGCTGGTCGTGAAGGGAAATGGGTAACGTCTCGGAAAGTTGAAGAACGCTTGCAGGCTGAATTGCAAACGGACGTTTCACTTCGTGTGGATCCGACTGATTCACCAGATAAATGGATTGTATCCGGTCGTGGAGAATTACATTTGTCGATCCTGATTGAAACTATGCGCCGTGAAGGTTATGAGTTACAAGTATCGCGTCCAGAAGTTATCGTCAAAGAAATTGACGGTGTGCAATGCGAGCCATTTGAGCGTGTGCAAATTGACACCCCAGAAGAATACCAAGGTTCGGTTATCCAAAGTCTTTCTGAGCGCAAGGGTGAAATGTTAGACATGGTAGCTACCGGAAACGGACAAACACGTTTGATTTTCCTTGTGCCTGCGCGTGGTTTGATTGGATACTCAACTGAATTCCTTTCTATGACGCGTGGTTACGGGATTATGAACCATACCTTTGACCAATATCTACCATTGATTCCAGGTGAGATTGGTGGACGCCGTCGTGGAGCTCTCGTGTCAATTGATACAGGAAAAGCAACGACTTACTCTATCATGTCTATTGAAGAACGTGGAACCATTTTTGTCAATCCAGGTACAGAGGTTTACGAAGGAATGATTATTGGTGAAAATTCACGTGAAAATGACTTGACGGTTAATATTACAAAAGCCAAACAAATGACCAATGTTCGGTCTGCAACGAAAGACCAAACAGCGGTTATTAAAACGCCTCGTATCTTGACATTGGAAGAATCACTTGAATTCTTGAATGATGATGAGTATATGGAAGTCACACCAGAATCTATCCGTTTGCGGAAACAAATTCTTGATAAAAATCAACGTGCCAAAGCTGCTAAAAAGAAAAAATCAGCTGAATAATGAAAGAATGGTTTGCTTTGCTGTCATTATATGAAAGAAGCGGATGGGCTAGAAAGGAGTAGAAATGTTTTATTTGATCTTTGGAATTCTCATTCTATTATTTTACATTTTTGCTGCTCCGCAAAGCATTAAAGGGACTTTAAATGTAGTAGTTTTAGTGATTGCTCTAGTCGCTTTTATCATTTTATTAGGATTGGCAGTATTTCAGATTTTTCAATTACCGTCTGAATTTTTCGTAGGAATTGCAATGATTGGCGTAGCTTATTTTTCTCTACGTGATATTTCAAAATTGTCACAAAAAATAGAAAAGTATCGTTTCGCTCAAAACTTCGTAACAGACAAGAATAAAAAGCCGTAAAGGCTTTTTTATTTTCTGAAAAAAAGGTAAAATAGATACAGAAGAATTAAAAAGAGGCATGTTATGAAGCACATTACAAATTTTGCAAATAAGAAAGTTTTAGTTTTAGGCTTGGCCAAGTCTGGTGAATCCGCTGCTCGTTTATTAGATAAGTTGGGAGCGATTGTCACAGTGAATGACGGAAAGCCATTTGAGGAAAATCCTGCTGCTCAGTCTCTTCTTGAAGAAGGCATCAAAGTAGTAACAGGTGGTCATCCTTTGGAACTCTTGGATGAAGACTTTGAACTAATGGTCAAAAATCCTGGTATTCGTTACGACAACCCTATGGTCAAGAAAGCATTGGAAAAGGAAATCCCAGTCATCACTGAAGTTGAGTTGGCTTATTTGATTTCAGATGCTCCAATTATTGGGATTACGGGCTCTAATGGAAAGACAACAACGACAACAATGATTGCGGAAGTCTTGACTGCAGGTGGTCAAAGTGGTCTACTTTCTGGAAATATTGGTTTTCCAGCCAGTCAAGTTGCAACAACTGCAACCAAAAATGATACTCTAGTCATGGAGTTGTCTTCTTTCCAACTCATGGGTATTGAAACCTTTCACCCAGAGATTGCAGTGATTACCAACTTGATGCCAACTCATATTGATTATCATGGCTCTTTTGAAAATTATGTGGCGGCTAAATGGAACATTCAAAAAAATATGAGCAAATCTGACTTCCTCGTATTGAATTTCAACCAAACATTAGCGAAAGAGCTGGCTGCAAAGACGCAAGCGACCGTTGTACCATTTTCAACTACAGAAAAGGTAGACGGCGCTTACTTAGAGGGAAACATGCTGACTTTCCGTGGAGAGCCTGTTATGGCAGCAGATGAGCTTGGCGTTCCGGGTAGCCATAATGTTGAAAACGCCCTCGCAACTATTGCAGTTGCGAAATTGCGTGGTATCGAAAATCAAGTCATCAAAGAAACATTGGCAGGTTTTGGCGGTGTTAAACATCGTCTCCAATATGTCGGTGAAATCAACCATGTTAAATTTTATAACGATAGCAAATCCACAAATATTCTTGCAACGCAAAAGGCTTTATCTGGTTTTGACAATAGCAAGGTCATCTTGATTGCTGGTGGACTGGACCGTGGCAATGAATTTGACGAATTGGTGCCAGATATTCAAGGATTGAAGAAAATGGTTATTCTTGGAGAATCTGCAGCACGTGTCAAGAGAGCAGCAGATAAAGCAGGTGTTAGCTATATGGGTGCTGCTGATGTGAAAGATGCGACGCAAAAAGCTTTTGCTGAAGCACAAGCAGGTGACATTGTTCTTCTCAGTCCTGCAAATGCTAGCTGGGATATGTATCCAAATTTTGAAGTTCGTGGCGATGAATTTATTGCAACATTTGAAGAATTAAAGGGTTAAGATGAAAAAGATTATATTTACAGGTGGAGGGACGGTTGGTCATGTGACTCTAAACCTTCTACTCATTCCAAAATTCCTAGAAGCAGGCTGGCAAGTTCACTATATTGGTGATAAGCATGGGATTGAATACCAAGAAATCCAGAAGTCAGGTTTGGATATCACTTTTCATTCTATAGCGACGGGGAAATTACGTCGTTACTTTTCTTGGCAAAATATGTTAGATGTATTCAAAGTGGCTTGGGGCATTTTGCAATCTTTAGGAATTATGGTAAAGGTTCGTCCGCAAGCTCTCTTTTCTAAGGGTGGCTTTGTATCGGTTCCTCCTGTTATTGCAGCTCGCTTAGCTGGGATTCCAGTTTATGTACATGAATCAGACCTCTCTATTGGTCTAGCAAATAAAATTGCTTACAAATGTGCGATAAAAATGTATTCTACTTTTGAACAAGCCCATGCGTTGACAAAAATTGAGCATGTGGGAGCTGTGACAAAAGTAGGAGAAAAAACAACTGCTCCAAATGAGCAGATTCAAGCGATTCGGCAGCATTTTGATGAAAACCTTCCGACACTTCTGTTTGTTGGTGGATCAGCGGGAGCAAAGGTTTTTAATGATTTTGTAACGGCAAATAAAGCAGAGCTAACTCAGCACTACAATATTATCAATTTATCAGGCGATGCTAGTTTAGATGAATTATCAAATCATCTGTACCGAATTGCCTATGTGACTGACCTCTATCAACCGTTGATGGATTTGGCGGACGTCGTTGTTACACGTGGTGGCTCTAATACTATTTTTGAATTGTTGGCTATGGCAAAACTCCATGTAATTGTTCCTTTGGGACGCGAAGCAAGTCGCGGTGATCAGATTGAAAATGCAGATTATTTTGTAAAAAAAGGTTATGCTAAAAAATTAGACGAGTCTCAATTGAATTTGGAAAATCTTCAAAAAATGATTGCAGAGTTGCTTGAACAGAAAGCATTTTATGAAGAAAACATGAAACAGTCCCACGAAATAAAATCGTTAGATGAATTTTATAACCTTTTAAAAAATGACATAGATAAAGGAAGAAAATGACAAAAAAGAAGCAAGAGGATCAGAAAGAGCAAGAAACAGAAAAACTTTCTGAGTGGCAAAAAAGAAACAAGGAATACCTTGAAAAAAAGGCTCAAGAAGAAGCTGAAAAAGAGAAAGAACTAGCAGAGCAAAAAAAGCAGCATTTGCCAAATTCTGAAAAAGAGAAAGTCGAAAAGAATGATGAAAGTGCAGAAGAAGTGACAGCGGATACTCAAGAGAACGAGTCAGAGGAGGCAGAAAAGCCTACCGAGACAGAGACTTCTGAGGAAGAACAAGATGCGCCTTTTGATAAAACAACCTTGAGAAAAAAGAAGAAAGCAGAACGCAAACAAGCTAAGCAGGAAGCAAAAGAGACAAGAGAAAAAATTGCTCCTCGCCATATCTACCGTGCTTTGCCAGTATTGATTCTAAGTTCTATTTTGTTAATTTTAGCTGTTTATTTTATAAGCCCCTATTCAAAATTAAAGAATATAGAGGTAACGGGCAATAAACAGCTTTCAAAAACAGAGGTGCTGGATGCTTCTAGTATTCAAAAAGAGGATTACACCTTGACGACATATTTAAGTCAAAAGGCACATGCTAGAAATATTAAATTGTCAAGTCTATGGGTGAAAAAAGCAGAGATAAGTTACCAATTTCCAATTACATTTAAAATAAAAGTAACAGAATACACGGTTGTTGCTTATGATTATTCTGGGGAGCAGTATTTCCCAGTATTATCTAGTGGAGAAGAAATTGCTACTCCAGTTAAAAAATCACAGTTGCCAAAAAGTTATATAACACTTGATTTTTCAGATAAAGCAATGCTTAAGAAATTTGTGCAACAATTATCAGGTATTTCTAATACAATCAAATCAGAAATTCAAACGGTTCAGCATACACCGAGTAAAGCGACTGAGGATTTGCTGACAATCACTATGACAGATGGAAATAAAATCTTAGTTCCTTTGTCAGAAGTAGCTAAAAAACTACCTTATTATGAAAAAATTAAACCACAATTGACGGAAACAAGCGTTGTGGATATGGAAGCAGGAATATTTAGTTATAGAAATAGCTAAAATAATGTAGAAAATCTACCCAATTTTTATTTTTTTATGTTATAATATGCTTTGAATAACTATACTTTTTTGATAGTTAAATTGATAAGTGAGAAACTTGGTAGATAGAGAGGAATGGTCTAATGGCTAGAGATGGCTTTTTTACAGGATTAGATATCGGAACAAGCTCCATTAAGGTCTTGGTAGCAGAACACGTAAACAATGAATTAAATGTAATCGGAGTTAGTAATGCAAAAAGTGCTGGTGTAAAAGATGGTATCATTGTAGATATCGAAGCAGCAGCAAGTGCTATAAAATCTGCAATTTCACAAGCAGAAGAAAAAGCAGGAATTTCCATTAAGTTGGTGAACGTTGGTTTGCCTGCTAACTTGTTGCAGATTGAAGCAACGCAAGGTATGATTCCTGTAACAAGCGAAACAAAAGAAATCACAGATGCAGATGTTGAAAATGTTGTGAGATCTGCTTTGACAAAAAGTATGACTCCAGACCGCGAAGTTATTACCTTTATTCCTGAAGAGTTCATTGTAGATGGCTTCCAAGGAATTCGTGATCCTCGTGGAATGATGGGCATTCGTTTAGAAATGCGTGGTCTTCTCTATACAGGTCCACGTACCATTCTTCATAATTTGAGAAAAACAGTTGAGCGTGCAGGAGTTCAAGTGGAAAATATTATCATCTCTCCGCTTGCCATGACCAAATCTGTTCTAAATGAAGGTGAACGTGAATTTGGTGCGACTGTCATTGATATGGGTGGTGGCCAAACAACAGTTGCTTCTGTTCGCAACCAAGAATTGCAATTTACCAATATCTATCAAGAAGGTGGCGAATACGTCACAAAAGACATCTCAAAAGTTTTAAAAACTTCTAAAAAACTTGCCGAAAGTTTGAAGTTTAATTACGGAGAGGCTTATGTACCGGCTGCTAGCAATGAGTCATTCCAAGTGGAAGTGATTGGAGAAGTGGAGCCAGTTGAAGTAACAGAGCGCTATTTAGCAGAAATTATTTCAGCACGTGTTAAGCATATCTTTGAACAAATCAAGCAAGATTTAGAAAGAAGACACTTATTAGAACTTCCAGGTGGACTTGTTATTATTGGTGGTGGTGCAATTTTACCAGGTGTGGTGGAATTGGCGCAAGAAGTTTTCGGTGTTCCTGTTAAACTATACGTACCAAATCAAATCGGTATTCGTAATCCAGCTTTTGCTCATGTCATTAGCTTATCAGAATATGCTGGAAATCTATCTGAAGTGGATGTTTTAGCACAAGCTGCCGTTCACGGTGATGAACTTCTGCGTCATCAACCGGTTGAATTTTCTCGTCCGACTCAACAAACTCAGTCGTTCAATCCGTTGCAGCGCTTTACTCAGCCGCAACAAACAACTGTGACTCCGATTGCTGAACCAGCAGAAGAAGTTGAACGTCCCGAACCACTTCCGACACAATCTCAACAACCAAAAGAAAAATTGACAGATCGTGTTCGAAATCTACTTGGCAATATGTTTGATTAAAGGAGAAGGTAATACATTATGACATTTTCATTTGATACAGCTGCGGCACAAGGAGCAGTAATTAAAGTTATTGGTATCGGTGGTGGTGGTGGTAATGCCATTAACCGCATGATTGATGAAGGAGTATCAGGCGTTGAATTTATCGCTGCCAATACAGATGTGCAAGCTCTGAGTGGCTCAAAAGCAGAAACAGTTATTCAGCTTGGACCAAAGTTGACTCGCGGTCTAGGTGCTGGAGGACAGCCTGAAATCGGTCGTAAAGCGGCTGAAGAAAGCGAAGAAGTGTTGACGGAAGCTCTTACGGGAGCTGATATGGTCTTTATTACTGCTGGTATGGGCGGTGGCTCTGGTACAGGTGCTGCACCAGTTATTGCTCGTATTGCAAAAGGTCTTGGTGCCTTAACTGTTGCAGTTGTTACTCGTCCGTTTGGCTTTGAAGGAAGTAAGCGTGGTAACTTTGCGATTGAAGGAATCAATGAACTTCGTGAGCATGTAGATACACTTCTTATCATTTCAAACAATAATTTACTTGAAATTGTTGATAAGAAAACTCCTCTTCTTGAAGCATTGAGCGAAGCAGACAATGTCCTTCGTCAAGGTGTACAAGGAATTACGGACTTGATTACAAGCCCAGGACTTATTAACCTTGACTTTGCTGATGTAAAAACCGTTATGGCAAATAAAGGTGATGCTCTTATGGGAATCGGTATTGGTAGTGGCGAAGAACGTGTTATTGAAGCTGCACGTAAGGCTATCTATTCACCGCTTCTTGAAACAACGATTGATGGAGCTGAAGATGTCATTATCAACGTTACAGGTGGTCTTGATATGACCTTGATTGAAGCAGAAGAAGCATCAGAAATCGTCAATCAAGCAGCAGGTCATGGTGTTAATATTTGGTTAGGTACTTCTATTGACGACAGCATGAAAGATGAAATTCGTGTGACAGTTGTTGCAACGGGTGTTCGTCAAGAAAAAATTGATCGAGTAAGTGGTGTTCGTCCAGTTGCTCAACAAAATTCTTATGCAGCTGGAACTCGTGAAAATCGTAATTCTAGAGGAAGCCAAGGTTATGACCGTAACTTTGATTTGACTGAAAATCTTGAAGTTCCAAAGCCAAGTCGTCAACGGACAGAAGCGCCACAGGCTTCAGCATTTGGTGATTGGGATTTGCGTCGTGAAAATATTGTTCGCTCAACAGATGCGAGTTCTGCACCAGCTGTGGAACGTTATGAAGACACTAGTTCTGATGACGATGAATTAGAAACACCACCATTCTTTAAAAACCGATAAAATGGATTTAGCAAAGAATACATATCAAGTTTTGGAAAATGTAGCGCAAGCTACTCAAAAAGCTAATCGCTCAAAAAATTCAGTAGAAGTAATAGCTGTCACCAAATATGTTGACAGCTCTACTGCTAAAGAGCTAGTTAAAGCAGGAATTCATCATATCGGTGAAAATCGAGTTGATAAATTTCTAGAGAAATATCAGGCTCTGAAAGATGAACGTGTAACTTGGCACTTAATTGGTACACTTCAAAGGCGGAAAGTGAAAGACGTCATCAATTATGTTGATTATTTCCATGCCTTAGATTCCGTAAAATTAGCTCAAGAAATCAATAAAAGAGCTGAACATATCATTAAATGCTTTTTACAAGTAAATATTTCCAAAGAAGCCAGTAAACATGGTTTTGCTATAGAGGAAATTGATACTATTTTACCTGAGCTAGAAAAACTTGAAAACATCCAGATTGTAGGTTTGATGACAATGGCACCGATTGAAGCAGATGAAGCGGAATTAAATGTCATTTTCCAACAAGCCTATCAATTACAGCAAAGATTACAACGTAAACAGTTACCTAATATGCCTTTTACTGATTTAAGTATGGGAATGAGCCGTGATTATGCAATAGCTATTGCAAATGGTTCGACTTTTGTCAGAATTGGTACCGCATTTTTTAAATAGGAAAGTATTATGTCTCTTAAAGATAGATTTGATAAATTCATTGATTACTTTACGGAAGATGGTGAAGATGCTGGCGTTCAAACGCCTGAGCTACCACTACGTGCGAGTAGTCAATCTGTAACACCTACTAAAGAAAGAACAGTACATACAGCGAGTAGTTCTGTACAATCTTCTACAAGGTCAGGAGCAAATGAAAACATCACTCGTCTTCATGCGCGCCAGCAAGAATTGGCACAGCATCGCACGATTTCAGATGACAAAGTGACCATCAATGTTCGTTACCCAAGAAAATATGAAGAAACAACTGAAATTGTTGATTTGTTAATTGTTAACGAAAGTATTTTGATTGATTTTCAATATATGACAGAAGTGCAAGCTCGTCGTTGTTTGGACTATTTGGATGGTGCGCGTTATGTGCTTGCTGGGAACATAAAAAAAGTTGCGAGTACAATGTACCTTTTAACACCAATCAATGTTATTGTAAATGTTGAGGATTTGAAATTGCCTGAGGATTTACAAAGTGGCGAATTTGATTTTGATATGAAACGTAGATAAAAACATGGTTTGGATTGTAAATATACTTTATAATTTGGTAAGAGTGTATTCATTTATTTTAGTGGTGTATGCTCTCTTATCTTGGTTTCCGGGTGCCTATCAAACATCACTTGGTCAGTTGATTCTGCGGATAGTAGAGCCTGTTTTAAAACCATTTCAACGTTTCAACCTACAATTTGCTGGGATTGATTGGACGGTTCTTGTTGTTATCTTTCTTCTGAATTTTGTTTCTGGCATCATTTTGAATGCCCTTTTGCTTTTAGCTTAAATTCATGAAGAATAGCAAACATTTATATCAACATTTTGCAGAAGAAGATCGTGAATTTGTTGATAAAAGTTTAGAACAGATGCAGCGCGTTGAGGATTCTTATTCTTTTGAAGTGACTTCGTTTGTAAATCCACATCAAGTTGAAGTTTTGCGAAATCTTGGGAATCATTTGCAATTGCAAATATTTTCAAGTTCGGATTATTATACGAGTGAATTTGCTAAAGTCATTATTGCTCCTCTCTACTATGAGTTGCAATTAAGTGATTTTGAAATAGAGTTGTTAGAAATTAGCTATGCGAATAAATTTCACCATTTAACCCATTCGCAAATAATGGGAACGTTATTGAATCAATTAGGGATTGAACGTAAAGTTTTTGGTGATATTCTTGTAGCTTCAGGTAGAGCACAAATTATGGTAGATAAGAAATTCATTCAATTTTTCATCGATCATATCTCAAGGATAGCAAAGACACCTGTAAAATTGAAGCGAGTGGATTTTTCACAACAAATTATCGCTCAAACTGATTCAAAGCTAAGAGATGTGCTTGTCTCTAGTATGCGTTTGGATAAAGTGGTAGCTGCCTCATTTCATTTGTCACGAAGCATTGCCGCTCGGCTGATAGCAACAAAGCAAGTTAAGGTAAACTATTCTACGCTGGATAATCCCAGTCATCATTTGTTATTAAATGACTTGATTAGTGTACGAGGATATGGGAGAGTAAAAGTTTTAAGAGAAAATGGCTTTTCAAAAAATGGAAAGTACAAATTAACTGTTGAATTATTGTCTAGTAAGTAAGGAGAAAATATGGCTATTACATCATTAGAAATTAAAGATAAAGCTTTTGCTCATAAATTTAGAGGATATGATGTTGACGAAGTAGATGAATTTCTTGATATCATTGTCCAAGATTACGAAGATTTAGTGCGTGTCAATCATGAACAAGAGTCAAAAATTAAAAATCTGGAAGAACGTTTGACCTATTTTGACGAGATGAAGGATTCCCTTAGCCAGTCTGTATTGATTGCACAAGATACAGCAGAACGTGTAAAACAAGCGGCAAATGACCGTTCTGAAAACATTGTTCATAAGGCTGAGCAAGAAGCCCAACATTTATTGGATGAGGCAAAATACAAGGCTAATGAAATTCTTCGTCAAGCGACAGATAATGCTAAGAAAGTGGCTGTTGAAACAGAAGAGTTGAAAAATAAAACACGTGTCTTCCACCAACGTTTAAAATCAACAATTGAAAGTCAATTAAGCATTGTGAATTCTTCAGAATGGGAAGATATTCTTCGTCCAACAGCTACTTACTTGCAGACTAGTGATGAAGCCTTTAAAGAAGTTGTTCAGTCTGCTTTGGGTGAAGTCGTAACGACTCCAGAAGAAGATGAAGTGGATGTGACGCGTCAGTTCTCTCCAGAGGAAATGGAAGAATTACAAAGACGCATTGAAGAAGCAAATCGTGAATTAGCCGAAACACAAGCGTTTGAAACATTAGATGAGTCTGTCTTAGGATTAAATCTGACAAATGCTGAGACTTCAACAGATAACTCAGAAGCTACTTCAACAGAATCTGTAGATATTTTATAAGAGAATGTAAAAACAAGATGCTAACAAAATATTCGCAGCGAGCAGGTGACGGTGAGAGACCTGTAATTCCTTTTGTTAGGATTATCATTTTGCAAACTTAAATCTGAAAACAGTAAGATTTAACGCTTAACTCACGTTACGAGTAAGAGGGATAGGAATCTTATTCTTATCTAAATGAAGGTGGTACCACGAATTTTCGTCCTTTTGATGAATTTGTGGTTTTTTTAGTTGTTACTAATATGAAAAAGGAGAACTTATGAAATTAAAAGAAACTCTTAATCTTGGGAAAACTGCTTTTCCAATGCGTGCTGGCTTACCAAATAAAGAGCCTATTTGGCAAAAAGAGTGGGAAGATGCAAAGTTGTATCAACGTCGTCAAGAATTGAATGAAGGTAAACCACACTTTACACTTCACGATGGCCCTCCTTATGCTAATGGAAATATTCACGTTGGGCATGCCATGAACAAGATTTCTAAAGATATTATCGTTCGTTCAAAATCGATGTCTGGCTATTATGCGCCTTACATCCCAGGCTGGGATACTCATGGTCTTCCGATTGAGCAAGTTCTGGCAAAGCAAGGTGTGAAGCGAAAAGAAATGGATTTGGCAGAGTATTTAAAACTTTGTCGCGATTATGCACTGAGTCAAGTAGACAAACAACGTGAAGATTTCAAACGCTTAGGTGTTTCTGGTGATTGGGAGCATCCGTATGTGACGTTGACTCCGGATTATGAAGCTGCTCAAATTCGCGTATTTGGAGAAATGGCGAAAAAAGGCTATATCTACCGCGGTGCGAAGCCGGTTTATTGGTCATGGTCATCTGAATCAGCTCTTGCAGAGGCAGAAATTGAGTATCATGATTTGGTTTCAACCTCTCTTTACTATGCAAATAAGGTAAAAGACGGCAAAAATGTGCTAGATACAGATACTTATATTGTAGTTTGGACGACAACACCATTTACTATTACGGCTTCTCGCGGTTTGACAGTAGGTGCTGACTTTGATTATGTTGTGGTAAAACCAGCTGGGGAAAGCCGTAAATTTGTCGTTGCTGCTGACTTGCTCAATAGCTTGTCTGAAAAATTCGGCTGGGAAGATGTGGAGGTCTTGGCAACTCATCGCGGTGCTGAACTGAACCATATCGTGACAGAGCACCCGTGGGATGAGGAAGTAGATGAATTGGTGATTCTTGGTGACCACGTTACACTAGATTCAGGTACAGGGATTGTCCATACAGCTCCTGGTTTTGGTGAGGACGACTACAATGTTGGAGTTGCAAATGGCTTAGAAGTAGCCGTTACAGTCAATGAACGTGGTATCATGATGGAAAATGCTGGCCCAGATTTTGCAGGGCAATTTTATGACAAGGTAGTTCCTACAGTAATTGAAAAGTTAGGTCAACTTCTCCTTGCGCAAGAAGAAATTTCTCACTCCTACCCATTTGACTGGCGGACGAAAAAGCCAATTATTTGGCGTGCGGTACCGCAATGGTTTGCTTCAGTTTCAAAATTCCGTCAGGAAATTCTTGATGAGATTGAAAAAGTGAAGTTCCACTCTGAATGGGGTAAAGTTCGTCTTTACAATATGATCCGTGACCGTGGAGATTGGGTCATTTCGCGTCAGCGGGCTTGGGGAGTGCCACTTCCAATCTTCTATGCGGAGGACGGCACACCGATTATGACAGAGCAAACAATTGAGCATGTGGCTGAGCTCTTTGCGGAACATGGCTCTATCATTTGGTGGCAACGAGAAGCGAAAGATTTGCTTCCAGAAGGATTTACTCATCCAGGGTCACCAAATGGTACATTCACTAAAGAAACGGACATCATGGACGTGTGGTTTGATTCTGGTTCTTCTTGGAATGGTGTGGTGGTCAATCGTCCTGAATTGACTTATCCTGCTGACCTTTATCTTGAAGGGTCAGACCAGTATCGTGGTTGGTTCAACTCATCGCTTATCACATCGGTTGCCAACCATGGTGTAGCTCCTTATAAACAAATTCTTTCACAAGGGTTTGCTTTAGACGGTAAAGGCGAGAAAATGTCGAAGTCTCTCGGCAACACGATTGCTCCAAGTGATGTTGAAAAACAATTTGGTGCGGAAATCTTGCGGCTTTGGGTAACGAGTGTAGACTCCAGTAACGACGTTCGTATCTCTATGGATATTTTGAGCCAAGTTTCTGAAACTTACCGTAAGATTCGGAATACCCTCCGTTTCTTGATTGCCAATACATCTGACTTCAATCCGAAAGAAGATACTGTTGCTTATGATGACCTTCGCTCTGTTGATAAGTATATGACCGTTCGATTTAATCAACTTGTCAAGACGATTCGTGAGGCTTATGCCGACTTTGAATTTTTAGATATTTACAAAGCGATTGTAAACTTTGTGACAGTTGATTTATCAGCTTTCTATCTTGATTTTGCAAAAGATGTTGTCTATATTGAAGCAGCTAAATCATTGGAACGCCGTCAAATGCAGACCGTCTTTTATGATATTTTAGTAAACATTACAAAATTGTTGACCCCAATTCTTCCACATACAGCAGAAGAAATCTGGTCTTACTTAGAACATGAGCCAGAAGAATTTGTTCAGTTAGCAGAATTGCCAGATGCGCTGACTTTCCCTAATGAGGAAGAACTATTAGATACTTGGACAAACTTTATGAACTTCCGCAGTCAAGCTCAGAAAGCTTTGGAAGAAGCACGTAATGAAAAGGTTATTGGAAAATCTTTGGAAGCTCATTTAACGATTTATCCAAATGAAGTAGTGAGAACATTGCTTGAAGCGGTTAATAGCGACGTTGCGCAACTTCTCATTGTCTCTAAATTAACAATTGCAGACGGGGAAGCTCCTGAAAATGCTATTGCTTTCGAGGATGTAGCTTTTACAGTTGAGCATGCAGAGGGACAAGTTTGTGAACGTTGCCGTCGGGTAGATGAAACAGTCAAAGAACGTAGCTATCATGCAATTGTTTGTGACCACTGTGCAGAAATCGTTGAAGAACATTTTGCGCAAGCAGTTACAGAAGGATTTGAAACAAAATAATCAAAAGGGAGTGGGACAAAAATCGGTAATTTCGAAGAAATTTGATTTTGTCGTCCCCCCCCCGCACAGTTGAGTAGGGATGTAAAGGTTTATTTATCAACCGAATAGAACCCACTCAACCACTGCGACTTGCAAGAAACTCATAAAAATCTGACGAGGTTAAGGACTTTTGTCCCAGCCTCTTCATTTTTTTAATTCCAAAGTTGCAAATGCAACCAATGTGTGCTATACTGATTTCATTGAGCATTTTCTATTTTATTGAGGATGGCTTCTAATTGAAAGAGTTCAGAGGAAGTCAGAGCTTTCATGACAGACTGGATGTAGGTCGTTTCAAATCCAATCAATCGGTCGTAGATTTGCAAAGCCTTCGTCGTAGGGAAAAGCTCTTTAAATTTCTTATTTTGAGAGTTGACTTTCTTTGTGATAAATCCTTTTTCCTCTAGTTTTCTAAGAGAGCGACTAAGTGTTGTTTTATCAATTTTTACCATATGAGAAAGTTGAGATTGATTCAGTCCTTCATGCTCAACAATGCGGATAAGGATAAGAAAAAGATTATTATCTAGGTTGTATTGGCTGGCTTCATGATTCATATTCATCATGGCTTGGCGAGAAATTATGCCCATTTGACGAAAGAGATGACGATAATCCATAAAAGGCTCCTTTTATAGTTGCATTTACAATTATTATATAATAAAGAAGAAGGAAAAACAAGTATGTGGTATAAAAAGACATTTGAGGAATTAACCACCTTAGAATTTTATAAATGCTTGAAATTACGTTTGGAAACATTTGTCGTAGAGCAAAATAGTGTTTACAATGATTTGGACGAGAATGATTTAGTAGCTGTTCATATTTTTCATGAAAATGAATCCGGGGAAGTGGATGCTTATGCGAGAGTATTTGAAACGGGTACTACTATTCATTTTGGACATGTCGTAACAGCGGCTTCTACTCGCGGTTAAGGGCTTGGTCGTAAGTTGGTCCAAGCTATTATGGAGACTTGTGCTGAAAAATGGCCTGAAAAAGAGATTCACATAGAGGCGCAAGAGCAGGTGGTGGGCTTGTATGAGAAATTTGGATTTGAAGCTGTTAGTGAACCCTTCATCTTAGAATCACGAGTACATGTGAAAATGGTTTACAAACGAAAATAAATGGAAAAATAAGTTTTGATAGTGGGAAACGAAAGAGTCTGTTCCTAAAATAATTTAAGCCATTTTAAGAAAAGCACTCTATTTTAGTGGAAAATATGATAGAATAGCTGATAGGAGGAACAGTATGTTTCATAAAAGTAAGTTATTTTTTTGGACAACAGAAGTCTTACTACTAACCATTATCTTTTTTATCTGGCGGCAAATGGACGGCTTGATTTCCCCTTTTGTGAGCGTTTTAAATACGGTTTTAATTCCTTTTCTAATTGCGGGATTTTTGTACTATGTGACGAATCCTTTAGTGAAATTCCTGGAGAAAGAGCTGAAAATTAAGAGGATTTTTGGAATTTTGATTACCTTGGTTCTCTTGTTTGGGATTATTGCTCTGGGCATTATTTATCTGCTACCTATTTTGATTACGCAGTTGACAAGTTTGATTTCTTCTAGTCAAAATGTTTATGGAGAATTGCAAAATTGGATTAACCAGCTATCGCAGCACTCTCTCTTTAAAAATCTGAATATCCAGTCTATTATTAAGCAGTTAAATTTGTCTTATGTGGATATTTTGCAAAATATTTTAAATAGTGTCACCAATAGTCTGGGGAGTGTCGTTTCAGCAGTAGTGAATACATTTTTGATTCTCATCATGACGCCGATCTTTTTGGTCTATTTCTTAATTGACGGGGATAAATTACTGCCCATGTTGGAAAGAACTGTTTTGAAGCGGGATAAGCTCAACATCACGAAATTATTGACCAATCTTAATGCAACGATTGCTCGGTATATTAGTGGGATTTCGATTGATGCGTTTATTATTGGAACGTTGGCTTTCATTGGCTATAGTGTTATTGGTCTGAAATATGCTTTGATATTTGCTATTTTTTCTATGATTGCTAATCTTATTCCTTATGTGGGCCCAAGCATTGGGTTGATTCCGATGATTATCACTTATCTGATTGCTGATCCGAAAAAAATGGTGATTGCAGTTATATATATGTTAATTGTGCAGCAAATTGACGGAAATATTCTCTATCCACGGATTGTAGGTGGCGTGATGAAGGTGCATCCAATTACCATTATGGTTCTCTTGCTTTTGTCAAGTAATATTTATGGGATTGTTGGGATGATTGTAGCGATTCCGATTTATTCTATTTTGAAAGAAATTGCAAAATTCCTAGCGAATTTATATGATAATCATCGAGCTGCACAGGAGCAAAAGAAAAATGAGGAGTACGGAATTATTAATAAATAAGAATGGGATGATGAATAAATTCAAAATCTGAAAGATGAATAGACATTCAGAAGGACTGTGTCTTAATGTTTTAGAATGATGAATATAGGGAAGTGGAAGCAAACTAAATGCAACAAAAATTTAGTTTGGAATTCCACTCCTTTTTCTTTCTAATACGTTTTATTAAAACCATAAGTGTATTTTTATGCTAAAATAGAACATATTCTCCAAATAACCTAGTAATATCAAGGTTTTGAGAGGTTGTAGATTGAGTGACTACGTTTTTGACTACGCTTCTTTTCTTTCGGACATGTATTCGTTAAAACGATTTGCTACTTGTTCGTGTCGTTCTTTGGTGACATGAGCGTAGATTTCCATAGTTGTTTTTATGTTACTGTGTCCTAATCTTTCTTGAACCTCTTTAATGGTTGCGCCAGATTCAAATAGTAGGGAGCAATGAGTATGACGGAAGCCATGTATTGTGATTCTCCGCATATTAAATCTTTTCGCAAGCACATTATTTAAATTAAATATATGGTTGTAGGAATACCATTTGCAATCTCTATTAGTGAATATATATTGTTCGTCACCCTCAAATCTCACTCCATGAGCCATAAATCGTTTCATTTGGTAAATTTTCCAAGTTTTCAACAATGAAATTGTATGGTCATCGATGGAGATGGTTCTACGGCTTTTTTTAGTTTTTGGAGATTGGCAAAATTGTTTTCCGTCAACTTTTACTGCTGTTCGAGAAACTTTTAGAGTTTTATTTTGAAAGTCTATGTCTTTCCATTTTAGTCCAAGAGCTTCACCTTTTCTTAGCCCGGTATATCCTAAAACGTGGAAAAATGTCACATTAAATGGTGAGCGTGAATTTTGACATTTATTTAAAAATTCTAGTAACTCCATTCTAGTATAGAAGTTATCTATTTGCTCTTCTTGATTTTCTTCTGTATATTTTTTTCTAGGGATAATGACTTTATCCATAGGATTTTCAGGGATAATTTCTAGGTGGTAAGCGTATTTAAAGATACGCTTGATAACACTAAATAATAGACTTGAACTTTTATATTTATCCTGTATCTTTTGAACGTTATTTTGACAAATTAAAACAGTAATATTTTTTATCTTCATACCGTCAAAATATTTTATGACAGTTTTAAGCATATACTTTGCTGTTGCGAGAGTAGTTGGTTTCACCGTAGATTTATAGGAATCCATCCACATTTTGGCGATTTCTTCAAAGGTATAGTCTTCGTATATTTTTGTAAACTCTTGCTCCTCTGCTTGAGATTGCAAGAGGAATTCTGCTTGTTTTGCTTCTTTCTTTGACTTGAAGCCTCTGCGTGTCGTCCGTTTTTGCTTTCCTGTCAATGGATCAACGCCGAGATAGGCTTTCAATATGTAGCGAATTTCTCCATTTGCTGTAGTATATTTTTTAATCATCTTTCTTCTCCTTTTTTAGCTTGCCCGCATAGTTGAGAGAATGAAGTGATTGTGTTATACTAACGTTGGTATATTTTTTAATCCATCACCTTTGACTACGGGTGATGGACTTTTTTAATTTCTATTTGCAAAATCAGGTAAATATCTAAAGGATGCAAGGGCAGGATAGCCTTCTTGCTCATCAGTAACAAAACCGTATGAAATAAATTTATCTCCTTTTTTTAAAGTGTACTTATAATATTCTGGAAGTATTAAAACTAAAAACTTATCTTTTCCATTTTTACAAACAATAACTTTTGCATTACTTCCCTCCATAACGTCAAGGACAGTCCCTCTAACTCGTACTTTGTCATTGTAAGCCCATTCTTCAATTGGAGTCTCTTCATATCCTTCGTCTTTGACTTCGGGGTAAAATGCTTCAAACTGGTTGTAAGTCATCTTTTCTTTTTTCTTTGATGAAGTTGTTTCAATACTAGAATCACTTACTGTAGAGTTATCTTTTGAATGTTGGGTATTAGAACAAGAAGCGAGAATAACTGTTGCAAAAAGTGCCAATCCTAAAATAAATACTTTCTTCATAATTTTTCCCCTAATTTTCCATTGGCATGAAATTGCCGACCACTTTACCTATAATTCGCGGTTCTTCACTAAAAGGCGCGAATTTATCAGCGTATTTATCATTCAACGAGACGAGTCTTAGACCGTCTTTTTCTTTGTAGACTTTCTTGATATAGCTTTGTCCGTCCCAATCTACTGCATAGATAGCACCGTCATAGTCCCAACCAGTATCTTTAATAAGGGCAACAGAACCGTCAAGGTATTTTGGCTCCATGGAGTCACCATAGACCCAAGAAGCAAAGTTATGATCTATATCTTTGTTGTAAAATACGACATCATAATTGCGGTCTTCCATGTAGTCGTAACCATTTCCTGCAGAGAGTTTTTCAAATACATGATATTCTGTTCGTTCTTCGCTGAGTTCGTTCTGTGCTCGTTTTTGCTCCTCTAGCTGCATTTTAGCTGTGTCAAGCACAATTACTCTACGAGGTTCTTCTAAACGTTCTACGGTATCGGAAATTGCCTTAGCAGTATTAGTTAAAGGTAACGAAACAATATTAGTTGTTTGAATTGGTGGAAATAAATCATCAATAGATATGTCAAATGCTTTAGCCAATTTGAATAAGGTATTCTTTTTGGGAGTTCTGAAACCTTTTTCGTAATTAGCGATTGTAGTATCCCCCATGCCTATTTTTTTAGCTAACTCTTTTTGAGTCAATCCTTTTAATTTTCTATATTCTTTTATCTTTTCACCAATATAGATAGCTAGTTCAACGTCTGTCATGTTACACCTCCTGCTACTGTTTGTTAAAAGTATTATAACAAAAATCTCACGTTTTGAAAAGTTTTTTTGTTTTTTTCACAAAAAACTGTTGACACTTCACAAAACGTGAGGTAAAATATAATCAAGGTCAGGGAAATGCCCAAAATTGAAATTTTATTTTTAAGGAGTAAAAAAATGAAAGAAGTTATTCAGTCGATTGTAGCGATTGGTGGTTTTGGATATTTAAATTACCAAATTATTGTTAGAGTTAAGGATATTGATTGGGGAAGTGAACAAGATAAGAAGTTTTTATTGATTTTTTTATCATCATTAGACTACAGTATATTTCTCTTATGGCAATTTTTAATTAAAAATTTACTTGTTAGTATTGTTCTAACAATTCTAACGGCAATTCTTATCAGTCTTGTTCTTCCTGATTTGGTACATATTTTTTATAAGGTAGTCAATTGGATTAGAAAAGACAATAGTTTACCTGATTTGGATAGTAAAACGATGTATGATATTTTTGCGATGGATACAGATTGTCAAAACTGTTTTGTTTTTCGTATAGGTGATAAGCAGGTAGTATCGTCAGGATATATTGCTTACACTAATGGAGAACGAGATGATTTATCGTTAATTTTATCCCCCTATATTTCTTACAATGATCCTGAAAAGTATGCCATTAAAGACGAGGATAGCCTGCTTAGGTATCTAGATAAAGAAAAAATCCAAGTCAAGATTTATCTTAACTTGGAAAAGCAAGTGAAATTTATTTATTTTTAGGCTTCGGCTCTTGATGGTATGCTTTTTCAGGCAATCGTCTTTTGCCAGGATTATTACTGTTTTTCACATTTGGTTCTTTAGTGGTATATTTTTTATCCATAAAAGTCGCTCCTTTCTGTTAATAGTGGTGAGATAGCTCTATATCTCATCTCTATTATATCAGATTTGAGGTATAGAAAATAAAAAAGGAGGTGAGGAGTGTGCAGATAAAATTATATGAATTGCGAAAGAAAGCAGGGTTAAAACAAGAAGACCTTGCTAAAATGTTAGGAATTTCTCAAAATTCATACGGTCATAAAGAAAGAGGAGACACAGATTTCAAATTATCTGAAATGTTTAAAATCGCCAACTTCTTTAATAGAAAAATTGGCGATATTTTCAGCGACTCAACTTCACGAAAAGTGAAATAAATTATATAACTAACTACGCTTGCCCGCATAGTTGAGAGAAGGAGAAGAAATGAGACCAAAAAAATATCCATATGTTCAAAAAGCATTAGTACATCAAAGAGAGAGGGTTAAGAGTTATCTTAATTGTTTGGATTCTCTTAATAAAAATATTAAAAACTGCTCTACCGAGGGGCAAAAGCAGTTTTTTGAACAGCAGAAAGAAAGTCTTAAAAGCGATCTAACACCTTTGGATTTTCTTTTACTTGAGCAAGAATTTGATTTTCGTGAGCAGAGAGAATTTAGATTTCGATAAATTTCTGATTTGTCCCATTAAAACATAATTTTTGAATATCTCTTATGATGAGATTAGAAAGGAAACTCAAAATGAAAGAAATATTAGAACGCATCGCAAAAAGTCTTGAGTCTATCGATGCAGAACTCAAGGCAAGAAATGAAGACCGTAAAATACTTATTAACCAAGCCGAACTAATCGAAAGAACGTGCTTGGAAATCAAAGAAGATCCATTCGGTCTTAACGTCTTGAAAGAAGCAGCGTTAGCTGATAAAGCTAAGCAATAAGAAAGGAAATGAATGGAATGGAAGGCAAAATATGTTATGGAGTGTTAGGAGTTCAAAGGCGATTCGAGACAAAGGCGCAAGCTATTGTTTACGCAAAACTTCTAAAGCTTCCTTATAGTTCGGTTTATTTGATTCTTCCACCCGATATGACGCAGAAAATGATTGATAGGGAGAATTAATATATCCTATTTTATTCTTACGGAACACCCAATTTTTCTTGGTTGTTTTAAAGAAAACAAATAATTCAGAACTGATGTCATCTGCTGGCACAATGATATCTAACGAAGTTAGACTATGAGATTTCAAAGTACCAAAATTAGTTTCTGGGATATTTAATTCAATGATGTCATAGTCAGATTTTAATCCTGAAATAATCAATCGTTCTTCTAAGCGAGTAAATACATTATGCTGTTTTTGACAATGATATGTAAGTTGCTTATTGTTTGAACTTAAAACAATCAAATCAAAGAAACTGATATCGCTGCCCGAAGAATTGATGATTCGCAAATTTACATGAAGCAATCCATTTTCATTGACGATACTTTCTCCACTGTTTAGCAAAAGTGATAACAACCAATCAGATTGACCAGTTGAATCTATTTCGATTTGAGAATTATTTTGACGGTAATTTAGATAAGAAATAGCAAGGGCGGCTATTGCAATCCAATTAGTCGCAAAATACTTGATAGTTGACCCGATGAGATTAAAAAGTTGTTTCATTATTTCTATCCTTTCTGTATTTATTATACCAGATTGGAACGCACAAAAAAGCCACTCGCAAGTGAGCGGCATAACAAATAATACTACTTAAATTATAACACAAAAGACAAGAAAGGGGAAGTATGCAAGAGATAACATTATCAAATAATCTAGCTCAGATAGAGCTTGAAATCAATCATCACAAACAGATTGCGGGGCAATCTATTTGGGAGATCGGACGCAGATTGAATCATGTAAAAGAGAATGATTTAACACATGGGCAATTTCGAGAGTGGCATGAAAGACTAGGCATAGATAAAGACTTTGCTTATAAATCAATGAATATTGTAAAAGAATTGCCAAATGTCGAAACGTTACGACATTTTGGAGTAACTGCATTACACCTCATAGCCACTCTACCGGACGACCAAAAACAAGAACAACTAAATCGTATCGAGGAAGGCGACAATCCGACGGTTCGAGAACTGCAGGAACTGCGTCGGCAACTCAATCTGTCTAAAGCAGACAATGAAGAATTGCGTCAAAAGAATGAGCAGCTAGCCGAGCAGGCTTTAGCAAAGTTTGAAACAAAGATAGTCACTAAAGAGGTTGCACCTCACGACTATGATTCTACTAAGTCTTTAAATAAGACATTGATGGAAAAAAACAAGGAGCTGAAAAGTGATTTAGAAAGTTTAGAAGAACGAAATAAATTTGTTGAAAGTCAATATCAAAGCCTTTTGAAAGAACGTGAAAAAGTGGATGCTAATTCTAAGAAATACGAAGAATTAACAGAAGCTATCCAACAGTCGAAAGGGCAATTAAATGACGTTCAGAAAAAAATGTCCGATTACAAGGACATTTTGGAAATTGTCCGTTCAGGGGACGATTTATTAACAAAGATGTCGGGATTGATCTACAAAGATGAGGAAAAATTTAGACAAGCAGACCATGTTATCGGTCTTGAAATTGATAGCTTGGTGAATCGCATGCAGCTACTCATTAACGACCTTTCGCAAATGAGAGGGGCGACAACTATTATTGAAGGAGAGTTTAAATGAAGAATGAACTTTTAGAGAGTGTTACCGATGTTACACAAGAAGATATTTTGATTCAGGTTTTGGAAAATCAAAAGCAATTGAAGCAGCAACAAAAATCACTAGAGAGTGATGTGGATTACTTAAAAAATGAACAGCCTGTTAATCCGTCTGTTTGTCTTGATTTGGAGCGGATACGTAAGAAAAAGGTGATTGATATTTTAGGTGGAAAGGATAGTCCTGCTTATCGTGATAGTCATTTTGCTCGTTCTGTGTTTGCGCAAGCTGCAAAGGATTTTAAAGATCATTTTCGTATTCCACGTTATGATTTGCTGAAACGCAAGGACGAATTGAATGCTTATGAGTATTGGCGAAATTGGGAACCAAACACAAATACTAAGATTTGTATTAAGACAAAAAATAAGCAGCTTGAACTTTTTGGAGGTTTGTTATGAATGAATCAAGCCAATCAAGCAGATTGCCACCGTTAATGTCTGACGAGATGGCGCAGTTATACATTCGTGAGCAGACGAATATTATCCGTGAGGAGGTTCGGAAAGAACTAGAGGCAGAAAAAGTTCCTTTAAATCAAAAAGAACTCATGGAAAAGTTTGGTTTTGATGCTAAGTATTTGAAAAAGCTGCTAGCGAATGGATTGAAAAGACGTAAGCAAGGCAGGGATTGGAAGTATGACCTTGCGGATGTCTATGAGGTGTTGGACTATCTGAAAGAGAATTTCAGAGGGTATCAGCCGAAAAGATGAGAGGAGTAACAATATTGGGCAAATATTTTATAGGTTGTCCTTATAACGACCGTATGTTACGTGAGGATGGGAATTTAGCAGAAAAATATAGCAGGATGTCGAAAGCGGAACTTGAAGCGATTAGTAGATTATTTGATGTGCAAGATAGAGAAAAGGAGCGTGGCAGATGAGGAACCACACACAGATAACGCTCATCCAGCGCTGGGAGCGCGACCATTATAGATTAGGTAACAGCTACAAGAACAAACTGGCTAAGAAACCAGTCGAGGTAGTCGAACAGGAATTGGTTAAGTTAGCCGAAAGTTGGAACAGAATTAGCTTTAAATTTGTGGAAAAAGGCGCTACGAAAATTGAAGGTGATAAGACAACAATTTTTAAAAAGAGGTGATTAAATTGATACCAAAATTTAGAATATATGATAAAACGCAAAATAAAATGTATGACGTGTATGAGATTTTGTATAGATCGGAAACAATAGTAGTAAGAGACTGTAGTGATTTAATCTATTTCAACTTTTTAAACATAAACAAGAGACAATTTCTAATGCAATACACCAATATATTTTCAAAAAACGGAGAAGTATGCGAAGGAGATGTGGTTAAACAAAAAATGTTGATACCAACTTCTGAAATTGAAGAAATTACAGGAGTAGTCAAAATGCTTGAGGGTGCTTGGACGATTGTTAATGACAAGAAAAAAATAGCTTGTAACTTGTGGCGTGAAGGAGCTGAAATGGAAATTTTAGGGAATATATGGGAAGGAGGAGAATAAAATAATCAATCTTATTATAGGAGTTATATCTCTATTTGTTCTTACTGGATGGATTGCGTTTGGTCTTCCGTTGGTAATCAATATAATTGTCCGAAAATTTAACTCGATTCACAAGCGGATAGATAAGAGCAATAAATGCAATGATTGATGTTACTGTGATAAAAACTGTTTCAGTCATAGTTATTGATAACGATACAGTAATTGAGATAGAAAAATAAAGAACTGTAAATGGTTTAAATAATTTCTTAATAGATCTAGGAATTTTTTCTTGAAAAGAAATGGGAAAATATAATATTCCAATAAAAAAGATAAGAAAAATGACTTGTAGAATTGAAAATTGTATAAAAAATTTCCACCAATTAAAATTTATAATATGCGAAAAATAACTATGTTTAACCCATGATTGGTCAATAAATTTTGCCCAAATAATAATTGTAAACATACTAGAAAATAAAAAAGTTATTCCGGTTATAAGAATCAAAATATTAACTAGTTGCATTAATAATTGGTATGAGGCTTTACTTTTCATAATCATTCTCCGTCGTTTTTATTTACATTATACCAAATTTAGAAAGGATGTAGTAAACGATGACACTAAATGAACGAGTTAGCACACTAGAAGTTAAGCACATAACGAACAAACGCTCAATAGCCAATGCTAATCTAATCATGACCGCTTTAGCATTCGTCATGTTGCTGTTGACTGTCGGCTTAATCACATCCACAGAACATCAGCAGCGACAGATTAGCGAGCTTAAGACAGAACTGCAGAAGCAATCGAGCGAAATTGAAAGGCTGAAAAATAGAAACTCGGCGCAGGATATTATTCTAAATAAGCTGAACAGCGAATATCAGATGAAAGAAAAACAAAAAGCAGAAAAAGCGAAGCGAATTGCTGACGCTAACGGAGTGGGAGGATAGATTGAAATTTCTTGATTTGTTTGCAGGAATCGGTGGCTTTCGTCTAGGAATGGAATCAGCAGGACATGAGTGCATCGGTTTTTGCGAGATTGATAAGTTTGCTCGCAAATCTTACAAAGCAATACACGACACAGAAGGAGAAATTGAGCTACATGACATTACAACAGTCACAAATGAGTTTATTCGAGGAATCGGAAGTGTGGACGTTATCTGTGGAGGATTTCCGTGCCAAGCTTTCAGCATTGCAGGAAATAGACGAGGTTTTGAAGATACACGAGGAACTTTGTTCTTTGAAATTGCTAGGTTCGCATCTATTCTCAGACCTAAATATCTATTCCTTGAAAACGTCAAAGGACTCCTCAACCATGACAGAGGAGCTACGTTTGCGACCATCCTCAGAGCCTTGGACGAACTGGGGTACGATGTGGAATGGCAAGTGCTTAACAGCAAAGATTTTGGTGTCCCCCAAAATCGGGAACGTGTGTTCGTTATCGGACATCTTAGAGGAGAATGTACCAGAAGAATTTTTCCTCTCAGCGGAAATGACAAAGCGACTGATTGCAAACAACCAAAAATCAAAAAAGTAGGAAATATTCGTAAAAAAGGCAAATCGCAAAGTGGTGATGTTGTCTCAACAGATTCACTCGCCCCGACGCTATGTAGTACGACCACTCAAAAAGACCCTTTGAAAGTGGCGATACCAGTCTTAACTCCAGATCGTCTCGAAAAGAGACAAAATGGTCGCAGATTTAAAGAGGACGGAGAGCCTATGTTTACCTTGACCAGTCAAGACAGGCACGGGATTGTGGTTGCAGGAAAATTGCCAGGTAATCACGACCAAAACTCAAGAGTATATAGTACAGATGGACTAGCTCCCACTCTATCCACTATGCAGGGTGGTGGGCAAGAGCCAAAGATTATTCAAAAGGCAAGGGGATTTAATAAAGGTGGTCAGCACAGCATAGCACCTACTTTATCCAGCAATAGCTATCAAGAGAATAACCTGGTCAAAATTGTAGACTTTTACAACAAAATCACAAAAAATGAGGTTGGAACATTAACATCAAGTGGGGGAGGTAGCACTGTTCGAGCTGGAAGTTTTGGAATAACCGATGGCTATCGTATTCGCAAGCTAACACCTCGTGAGTGTTGGAGGTTACAAGGTTTTCCAGATTGGGCGTTTGATAAAGCTCAAGAAGTCAACAGCAATAGTCAGCTATATAAACAAGCAGGAAACAGCGTGACAGTCAACGTCATTGCTGAAATAGCTAAAAGATTATGAGGTAAGAAATGAAAAATATACTTGAAACCCCTCAAGAAATTGGCGAGCTTATCGTTCGCTGGTTACTTGAATTGCATTATAGAGATGGAGCTTTAAAAGGCATACAAGCTCCCATCAAATTCGAGGGTGAAGAATACACTATTACAGTTAAGAGGAGCAATAAATGAACAAACAAGAAGCGATTGAAAAGATAAATGAATCCAGACTAGCATTTGCGGCAATTTTGAGCAGACGAAACGGAAAGAGGCCTTATTTTGAAAAAGAAGTCGTGGTAATGAAAGAGAAAGACCTTGTTGACATCATTAACCAAATTGACGAGGTAGAAAAGACTATTGTGCCGTGGTTCGTGGCTGATTGGTATGAGAAATATAAAGATGAATTTGAATATTATCTAAAAGGATTTATTGCGAAAGTTGGTTATGAAATCAACCACAACACCAAAGATGAATTTTATCAATGGCTTGGCAATCCTCACAATGACTCTATTTTAAAACTTGTCAACATGCACCAATTCGGCTATGAGGTCGAGAAAGAAAAACGGTACCAAGTTAAATTCATCCAAACCGGGCAACATCTCGCAAAGAATGTCTTTCTGCCAGGCGAATATTTTGTCATCCAGGCCAACGCCATTAGCTCCACTGATAGTTTTACTCGCAAAGAGCTAGAAGAAGCAGGTTTCGGCTGGGTGTTTGATTGCGAGGGTGCGAAAGTGGAAGAGGTGGAATAAATGGAAGATAAAGTAATTCATTTTCACATCAAGCAAGATTTCAACCTACTGGATATGGGAAAAGTTCAATCCATTGTGTATACAGGAATAAAAAATGAAATTGAATTTATTTCAATGGTGCACGGGTTACGTGCTAGATTTCGACTTGACAAATCCATGTTTGAGACGGACGAAGGGACTGCAAAAGCATTGGAATATTATAGACAACAAGCTTATATGTATTTTAGGAGATAGAAAAAATGAGTGAAATTTTAGGAGCGGTCTTCATGCTCGCATTCGTTTTCGTCGCTGGGGCATTCTGCAACCATCTTGACTGGCGCAAAGCCAGAAAGCAAGCAGAACGGCAAGCACAGGAAGAAGAACGACTGGAGCTTGAAGCTATGTACGTTATATGTGCAATCGAGCATGACCGCATGGAACGACAACGGAACTTGGCAGACGCTCGGAAGAAAAGTCCGAGTTGGCAGTATGAATATAAGGAAGAATGCTGAATGAATAAACGTATCAAAAAGAAAGTCAAAAAAAGAAGTTATAAAATACCTAAATATATTATTCGACTAACTAAAAAGTGGACTGAACTAGACAATAACATGGTATTTCTAGCTGAATTTCGAAACATTGAAGATCAATTTCCAAAAAAGTTGATAGAAAGTATGCATCGGAAATACAGAAGAATTAACTCATTCCTTGATGAGCTTGAAGGAGATGAGATATTTCGATACAATTTTTCCATTTATCACGGAGCGTACGGGGAAGAGCAATTAAACGGAGAATATTGTGATCAATCTTGCGGCTATTCTGGAGATGATTTCCGTGGTGTTTATTATTATCCGATAGGTAATAAATTATATTTTGCCTATAATTATGAATGTTAATTAGAAAGGTATTGTTATGTTTCCAATAACAATAATTGAATTTAAAGTCAGAACTATTAGAGCTAAAAGGAAAATGGAAAGTAAAAATGCGGAAGATAATTTTGATTGACAAAGAAATGGAGGAAACAGAATAAATGAAAGACAAAGAATTAAAAAATATTGCTTTTGCTTTTCAGATAGGACAATTAGTTGCGCAAACAGCAAAGTCAATTATTAAAGACGATAACCTTATGAGAAGCGAAGGACATTTTATGCTTGATGGTCATAAATTTGCGATTATAGTCAAGGAGGTAGCCAATGATACCGAAATTTAGGGTATGGGATAAAACTTATAAAAAATTGGGCTTGATAGATACAGATATGACATATAGAGACTTCCAATCTTTAAAAATCGATAACTTTATTCTCATGCAATCAACAGGTCTATTTGATAAAAATGGCGTGGAGATTTTCGAGGGTGATGTGGTAGTAATGAACGGCTGGAGACGACAAGTGGTTACATTTGGA
>NZ_KV837637.1:110046-136002 GCF_001838575.1 Streptococcus sp. HMSC034B03 | reverse complement strand
TTTGAAGTTGTTGGAAACATCTATGAAAATCCTGAGTTGGTGGAGGTAATCGATGATTAACAATGTTGTACTTGTGGGGCGAATGACTCGTGATGCTGAACTTCGTTATACTCCACAAAATCAAGCGGTCGCAACTTTTAATCTTGCTGTCAATCGTAACTTCAAAAATCAAAGTGGCGAAAGAGAAGCGGATTTTATTAACATAGTGATTTGGCGGCAGCAAGCAGAAAACCTTGCAAATTGGACTAAAAAAGGCTCTCTCATTGGAATCACAGGTCGTATCCAGACACGTAATTATGAAAATCAACAGGGTCAACGTGTCTATGTGACGGAGGTTGTGGCAGACAGTTTTCAAATATTAGAAAAACGTGATAATTCGGCTAATCAATCAAGCATGGATAGCCAGATGCCACCATTCTCAGATGATGACTTGCCATTTTAGAGGAAAATTCATATGAGATTAAAAATTTTAAGAAGGAACAGTCCAATTAGAATTTATGAATACTGTTACATTGTTTTTAGTCCGAGTAACAAAATAGATGTAGCGGAAATATATGATAATAGCATTCAAATTGATAATTTTGAGGACTTTTCGTACTGGTTTGAACAACAAATCTATTATCTTACAAGAGATCAATTTCGAAAGATTGATGGTGTCTGGTTGCGGATGATGATTGATTGTTATAAAAAACGAGATGAGTTGTTATTTTAAAAATGAGTACTTATGAAAGAGGTGTTACGATGAGTCATATTGAAACTTTAAGAAGTGGGGTACAAGTCGCAAAACGTGATGTGGTAGATGATTTAAAAGAAGTTATTAAACGTTATGAATTTTACCAAGACGAAATTCGGCGTTGTTATCACGATATGGAAGAATATGAAGCAAAAATCGATTTGCTTGAAACTCAAAAAGCGAATTTGATAGAAGCTCTATCAAATAAAACATGGCAGGACATGCGACAGACTGCATTTTATCGTAGACAGGCTAGAAAATGGAGGGCGAAAGGATGAGGATACTTGTCAATGGGGTATTTCAACCACTGCTTACCTTTTTGTTTCACTTTGTAGTAATTGACTGGATTTGGAAATTACTTGAAATCAATATTCTCGGCAAAGAGAAGGGGAATTTACCAGATTCAATCTTGTTAGTGCTACTTTGCTTATATATTACTTGGATTTTGAAACCAGAAAATAGGATGAGTGGAGGACGAAAGTGTGAAATGTGAGTTATTTCATGACAATTTTCAAAATTATAAGCGCTACGCATCAAACCAGCTTACTTTGAACAGGGAGAACAAATGACGATATTTGATTTTTTGGAGGATGAAAATGGCACAACGTAGAATGTTTAGTAAGAAAATAACTGATACAGATAAGTTTTTGGAGATGCCGCTTTCTTCTCAGGCTCTTTATTTTCACTTAAATATGGGAGCAGATGATGATGGTTTTATTGATCGACCGAAAACGATTCAAAAAACTATTGGGGCAAGTGATGATGATATGAAATTGCTAACTGTAAAACAATTCATCATTCCTTTCGAAAGCGGTATTGTAGTAATTAAGGATTGGAGAATCCATAATTACATTCGTAAAGATACATATCAGCCAACAATCTATCAAGAAGAAAAAAGATTGGTTGAAAATACGATGACAAAATTACCAGAAAAAACGTCCACGAGCCGTCCACGAAAAGTTGACGCAGGTAAGGATAGGATAGGTAAGGATAGGATAGGTAAGGATAATCTATATAATGCAGATGAAAAAGAAAAAATTCCGTTTCAAACTATTATTGATTATCTAAATTTAAAAGCAGGCACGAAGTATCGTGCTTCATCAGCTAAAACGAAACACTTTATCAAATCAAGATGGAATGAGGGCTTTAGAGAGAAGGACTTTAAACAAGTTATTGATATAAAAGTTCGTCAATGGTTGTATGATCTAAAAATGAATAAGTTTCTTAGACCTGAAACGCTTTTTGGTACAAAATTTGAGAGCTATCTCAATGAGCGACCGATTAAGCAAGCACAGCCAATTGATGATGATATTGGAATTTGAGGTAAAAAAATGAATATAACACTTTTAGAAGTAATTGAAGCCTTTGAAAAGCAATTTTATCCGCTAGGAGAAATGCAGAAAAAAAAGATGTTACAGCATCAAAATCCCCAAGCAGTTCTTGGGAAATTAGCTTTCTTAATGGATTGTGCGAGGTGTTGATATGGAATTTGGAAGATGGGCATCGAAACCAGCTCAAAAAGTTTGTCAAATACACGGAGAGCAAATGTTTTATATCGGGCCTAACAATGTTCTTGTTTGTAGTAAATGTGGTAAAGAACTTATAGAGCGAGATGAGCAAAAATTGCAAGATGATTTTTGGGAAGTTGAAGAGCAACGATTAGAAGCTAAGCGAATTAATGTGTTGTTTAATTCGTCAATTGTTAATGCCGAGCTAAAACAAGCAACGTTAAACAATTATGAGGTTTTAAATCAAGACCAGAAAGAAAAGTTAGATATTGCTTTCAAATTGGCTAGTGGTTATATTGAAGGAGATACGAATAACACATTATTTCTGGGGCCTGCAGGAACTGGAAAAAGTCATCTGGCTTATGGCATTATCAAGCATATTTCTGATAAAACGAAGAAGCACGCTATGTTTATCAAAATCCCTGAACTGTTAGCTAGGATTAAGAGTGATTTTAACTCATCAGAGCAGACACAGCAAAAATGGATTGCTCGTTTGTCAAAAGTTCCTTATCTTGTTTTAGATGATTTGGGAACAGAGAAAGTGACAGATTGGAGCAAAGAAATTCTATTCTCAATTTTAGACAATCGTAATTGTACGATTATTACAAGTAATTTGCGGAGTAGTGCTGAAATTGGGAATATTTACGGCGAAGCGATCAAAGACAGAATTTGTAAGGGTGTTGATAGACAACATGGCATATCTTTTGATGGAATGAAAAGCCAGCGAAGAAAATATTATTAGAAGGTGAAAGATGATACAAAAAAAGATGTGGGTTGTTCGGCAATATGCGAAGAAATTTAGTTGGTCAGGGAATCATCCAGTAGATTTCAAAGAATGGGAATTTGAAAGTAGATCAAAAGCAATTAAATTTGAAAAAAGATTGCAAAAGGGAATGATTTCAGAAGCATTTAAAAATACAAATATTGAAATTTATGAAAGGAGTTGGCAATCCTGAACATTAAGCAACGACTTCAATCATTGAAATATATTGATTGTAAAATAAAATCTAAACATCAAGAATTAGCCAGTCTCAAAACGGGTATTGTGAGAGGACAAAAATTTGATGGAAAACGAGCCAACCAAGATAAAAATCAATCGGAAGAAATAAATATTAAACTAATTGATAAAGCGGATACACTTTATGATGAAATAACAGCTCTTATAAAAGAGCGGGAAGATTTAACAAAAGCAATTGAAACGCTGGATGATCCTTTAGAAAATATTGTGATGAGATTATTCTTTATCAATGGCTATTCTTGGTCTGAGGTTGAAGCTAAGCTCAATGCCGGACATGGAACTATTCAACGCATTAGAAGTTCTGCTTTAAAAAAATTATCGCAGCTTGTTTAATTTTTGGTACGATTGGTACACATTGGTACAGTCAAAGTGATATTATGATAGTGTCAGAGTGTGACTAATAATACTTGCGAAAAAGAGTGCAGTTAATAACTGTGCTCTTTTTTCGACAATAAAAGAAAGGAGAAAATGTATGAAAAACGTCCAACCAATCAGAGACAAAGACCAAATAGAGATGTTAAAAGATTATTTAAAAGAATGGAATCCTAGAAATTTCTTGTTACTGGTTTTTGGGTTGAATTCTGGCTTGCGAATAAGTGACATTTTGCCTTTAAAAGTCAAAGATTTAGAAGGTACTCATATTGTTATTGTTGAGAAAAAGACGGGAAAACCGAAGACATTTTTTATCAACGACACTTTGAGAAAGGAAGTCAATAAATATGTCAAATCAAAAGGATTAAAACCTTATGATTATCTTTTTGAAAGTAAAAAAAGAAGCAAACAGCCGGGAAAAGAAGGGCAGAAACAGCCAATAAGCAGGGAGCATGCTTGGAAGATTTTGAATAAAGCTGCAAAAGAATTTGGTATTCATCACATTGGAACGCATTCTATGCGAAAATCATTTGGCTATCATATGTACAAGAAAACGCAAAATGTAGCGTTACTTATGGAAATGTTTAATCACTCTTCGCCTGACATTACTTTAAAATATATAGGAATAAATCAGGAAGAACAGGATAAAGAAGTGGCTGATTTTAGCCTATAATATTTTTTTAAAATTTTAAATGATACACAATGAAAAAATATTGCATTATATATTTTTAAAAACGGGCTGATGTCTTAGAAAATATAGTGCTTAAGCTATATTCAAAAAAAGAAACACTCTATAAGATATGTGACATTAGAGAGGGTAAAAAATGAGTAGAAATAAAACCAGAAAAAGAGCTATTGCAAAATCTAATAAAAAAATGAGATTGGCAAGAGAAAAGGATATAGAACAATTAGGATTAAGCTATACATTTCATGAAGTAGCAAAAATTTTAAAATCTCTAAGCAGAATTGCCCAAGCTGTAGGTATAAGCACGGCTGATTTTTGTAAGGCGAATACGAGGAAGTGAATAAAATATTAAAGAAAGGTTGATGATTTTGAATAAAAAAGATTTAACAATTGAGTTTAATTCTGAGATTTTATGGCTGCAACGTTATTTTAAAAGTACGCTTAAAAAAATGATTGCTGACAGACGAGAAGAATTGCGCTATCCATTCAAAGAAAATGTTGATAAGTTAGGCATTAAGTCAAATAAGCAAGCGACTCCACGAGCGTTACAGATCATTATAGCAGAGGAAGAAGACCCACGCTTACAAATGATGTTGACGTGGGAAAAGGTTATATGCGATTATGTAAATGCGACAGATGAGAGCCTTTTGCGAGTGATTAAAGCTGTATTTGTCACAAAGTCTATGAATATTTCTGGTGCTGGTCGTCGTTATATGTATTACGGCAAGACGACAACTTACAAAATGATCTATGAATGGCTGCAGGGGCTATCTATTGCATACTTTAAAGCAAAATAAAAGAGCCGATAAGGCTCTTAGTTTTTATTTGGGTCATTGTGAAAATCAATTATTAGGCAGATTATTGCAATAGCAAGAATAAATAATATAAACCCGATAATAATTTTTATAATGATATTTGAAAAGTAAAACAAGGAAATAAATAATAATAAAAATAAGATTAACCAATTCCACATAATCAAGCTCCTTTGCGATAATACTTATACATGTCAAGCAAATAAATCAAGCGTTCTTCGCGGTTTTCTAAAGTCTTTGCTTTAAGCTCGTTCAATTTCATTTTGATTTTTCCTTTCAATAACCAGAAAGCCTAGCAGGCTTTCCAGTCGTATTTTATTTAGTATCTTTTACTTTTCAAGCAATCCCGAAACGTGATAATCTAATTTTTCGTTGTACTCGTATAGCTGGTTTATTTGCTGTTGTAGTTCTTGATTTTTCTTTTCAAGTCGATAAAAACCAAATGCGATAGTAATTGTGATGATGATTGCTGTAATGATAATAATTGATTTTTTCATGATGTTTACCTCTTTTTTTATTTTTTGGGGGCGGAGTGTTCCGCCCGGTTATGCTGTTAGTCTTTCGATTCTTATCATAGCTTTAGCCATGTCGTAGGAATCTGAAACGTTGAAACGTTTTTGTTCATTTCCTTGATGAAATGACAAGATTTTTTCATTAGGGAAAATGTAGACTTTAATTTTTTCATCTTCGTAAAATATTTTTCCGTATCCTGCTTCGCACTCAAATTTATCTAAATTATCAAGAATCTTTTGAGCATCGGCTTTGCGTTGTTTGATAGCTTGATACATAGCTTCTTCATCGTATTCAACAATTACGAAGGTATTTCCACCTTGCAGAATTTCACCTGTTCGATAATCATGATCGATTGATTCATATTTTTCTTTTAGAATGCTATCAATTTCATTTAAATTAAGCATTATATTTTTAACTGTCACATTGATATAGATATCAGCACAGCCACGATGTTTGACGCTGATTTTAAAATCTTTGACGTTGTAATCTAATTCTTTAAGTTCATTCTTAATGTCAGTTGCTTTCATAATATACCTTCTTTCTTTTTCGCGAGGTACGAAAAAACGTACCTAGTTGACTCAATAGGTACGCTGTGATATACTATGTATATCGGCACTCTATTGAGTGTTGGACGGCTTGTTACATCCAAACTTTGGTCGGGGAGGATGTAGCAAGTTTTTTTATTTTGTAAGACTTTATCAACCTTACAACTATATTATAATCCAAGGATTTTATTTTGTCAATATCTTTTTTTAATTTTTTTAAAAAATTTGTTTGACACTTTCTAAAATAAAATTAGGAAGACTTTTTTTATTTTCTTTCGCTTTAGCTTTTAAGAAGTCTATTTCTTCTTGTGTAAAGTTGATTGTTAATTTTTTGTTGCGTTTTAAACCAGTTGGCGGTCTTCCTCGTGGTCGTTTTGTTTCTTGCATTTTGACCCCTTCTTTGCTATAATAATTGTAAGGGAAGGCAAATAGATGTTAATCATCTACTTGCCATTGAATGTTAAGAAAGAGCCTTGATTATTTCAATAAGTATTTTTATCAATCTAGCGATTGCAGTCACTAGCTTGATTACTTTTGAAAAGTCAAGGCTTTTTCTTTTACCCTTGCGGCTTTTCACATTCTCACCCCCTTTCAACCCTTACTTTGAGGGGGATTTTGTAAGGCTTTATCAACCTTACAACTATATTATAATCCAAGGATTTTATTTTGTCAACCCTTTTTTATAATTTTTTTAAAAATTTTTTGAGCCCAATTTTTTCTGGGCTTTTTTTATTTGCGGAAATTTTTCAAAAAATATTTGTTACTTTAATAATATGAGAGAGATTGACACGACGAGCAAGCAAACAATCTATGACACTTTTTATAATACACGAGACTGGCAAAGACTACGAGACAAAGCAATTGAACGAGATAATAAAGAGTGCATTTGGTGCAAACGAGCGGGACGACTGACGACATCACGGCTCGAAGTCGATCATATTAAAGAAGTAAAAGATTATCCGCAACTTGCTTATGACCTTGACAACCTGCGAACGCTTTGCAAAGATTGCCACAACAAACGTCATGGACGCTATCAAAAGCAATCTAAAAGCTTCGATGATGAGCTTTTTAGTTGGTAACTTGTCAATTTTGTAAAATTTCTGTAAAGTAAAAATATAAAAAACGAACAATATACCCCCCTATCAAATAAATGTGCGTCTTTATCCGAAATCCGTAAACCGATGGATGCTCAACTAACCAAAAATTTGCGCTATTTTTACATATTAGGGGGGTGTTTTTAGGAAAAATCCGAACAAAATTCTGTAAAGTATATAGGAAGTGAAAAAATATGGCTAAAACAAAAAAACAGATAAAAATGGAGAAATTAAAGCGAGAATTGAGACTTTTAATTGACGAAGATAATGAGATTGAGGTTGAAAAGGTTGATAGATATTTGAACTTGGTTAGTATTTTTTATGACCTTGATAAGTCAATTAAAGATAAGGGTGTAATGGTTGAGACGGTAAATGCTAATCAAACTTTTTTGAAAGAAAATCCTGCAGTTACTGCTAAGACCAAGGTTAATGCTTCTTTGCTTAAGCTTGATGTATTCTTTGATAAGAAGCGAGAGGAGTATGAAGCGAAGATGGCTAAGAGCAATGAAATTGATGAGGAAGACTTTACATGATTCAACGATATGTGGATGCATATATCGAGGATTATAACACCTGTCGTATAGAGCTCAATCAGGAGAGGATTGAGCTTTTTGAATACTTAGAACGTGAGATAGTTCCTCGGTTAGAAAATGGAGAGATTTATTTCAATGAAAAGCAGATAGATGATTGTATTGGGTATATTGAGCGGTGGTTCTTTCCGTTGGAGCCGTTTCAGAAGTTTCTGATACCATTTATCTTTTTGTATTTTAAGAAGAATAATCTTATTGTCTATCGTAAGTTTCTTTATATGATGGCTCGTGGTGCTGGGAAGAATGGTTTGATTTCTGGTGTTGCGAGTTTTCTTTTGACGCCTATGCATGGGGTGAAGAATTACAATATATCGATTATTGCTAATAGTGAAGACCAAGCAAAGACAAGTTTTCATGAAATTTATACAGTCATAGAGGAAAATGCGAAGTTAGAGCGGTTATTCTATAAGACAAAGTCTGAAATTTTGAGTAGGCAGACGAAAAGTATTATTAAATTTCGGACGTCTAATGGGAATACGAAAGACGGTCTGCGAGATGGTGCGGTTATTTTTGATGAGATTCATCAGTACGAAAGTAATCGAGATGTGCGGGTTCATTTGTCTGGGCTTGGTAAGGTTATCAATCCGAGAGAGTTCTATATTGGAACAGATGGGTATGTTCGTGAAGGTTTCATTGACAAGCAAAAAGAAAAGGCAAAAGCTGTTTTAAAAGGGCGTGCTCGTTGGAATTCTATATTCCCTTTTATTTGTAAGTTGGATAGTGTGGAACAGGTGGACGATAAGACGAAGTGGCAATTGGCAAATCCAATGTTTCATGAGCCGATGAGCGATTATGCGGCTAATTTGTTTGAAACGGTGTTAGAACAATACGAGGATTTGCAAGATGATCCCTCTAACCGTGAGGAATTTTTGACGAAGCGGATGAATTTGCCAGTCACAGATACGGAGCGGAGTGTTGCTACGTATGAGGAACTAGTGGCAACGAAGGAGTGGAAAGAGCCTTATGAGGGTCAACGTTGTATTGGTGGGTTTGACTTTGCTTCTACTAGGGACTTTGCTGCGGTTGGTTTGTTGTTTAAGAGTGACGAGAAATATGTGTGGAAGACACATTCTTTTGTGCGCAAGGGATTTGTGGATGCGATTTATGGTTATTCAAAGCCAAAGGATACAATCAATGGAAAGCGACAGTTTGCTCCTATTCGTCTATGGGAAGAAAAAGGCTGGTTGACGGTTGTTGATACACCGACAATCGACCCGCATGTGGTTGTTAATTGGTTTGTGGAACAACGGGATTTGTATGCTTTTGATATTGATACGATTCTTGGGGACTATTTCCGAATGGATTTGTTGCGCCCTATCTTTTTAGAAGCAGGTTTTGAGCAGGTGTTTAGTGAACGTGATAGGCAGCGTGTGCCGTCAGGTTATCGTTTGGAGGTTGTAAGAAATCCTCGTGCGATAGATAGTTTACTAGCTCCTAGAATAGAGAATGCTTTTGCTGGTCATAAAATCCTATTTGGTGAAAATGATATGATGCGTTGGTATACTAACAACGTTCTTAGAAAATTAAAATCTGATGGGAATGTTGAATACTTGAAGAAAGAAGATGTCCGAAGAAAGATAGATGGTTTTAAGGCCTTTGAGTGTGCTATGTATCGAGCTGATGAGCTGAATGAGCCTAGTTATGATTTTGAGGACTTTTACGATGATGTAATGGATTGGTATGAGGTGGGGTAAAGTGCGGAAATTTTGACGTTTTTATCTTGTATAATGAAGTTATCAATGGGGTAAGGACAGGCTAGTTAGCTCTCCTGCTGAAACGGTAATATTTTTTTGACTAAGCATGATGGTTCGATTCCATCAACCCCTATATGATTTCCTGGACGAGCGTGGCCATCTCTCGTTATCGTCAAAAATAAAGCCTAATCAATGTCAAGATGGTGAGCACATTTTAAAACTTTACACAAGACAGGTTGCGTGTAACAATTTTGCTAGATGAGGTTCAGGCAAAGCGGCAGACTTTTGGTGTAGTGGAAACATAGGAGGTGCAAGCTTGCTGACGTAGGTTCGATTCCTGCAGGGTCTATTGGCAATCTATGGTGGTAGATTGTCAGCCTCTCTAAATTTTTCATTCTTCTAGATGGTGGGAGTGCATTTGTACTCCCGTTTTTATTTTTTTCAAGAGTGGAAATTTTGACGTTTTTTTATTTTAAAATAGTATTGTGGACATAGAGAGGCAGAAATGCTTCTCTTTTTATTACCGCTGGAAAGGAGGAAACTATGGGGATACTTGATTATATTTTTAATCGCGGGAAGCAACGTTTGTCCTATGATTTTGATGATATTTTTAAAGATGTGCAACAGAATTCAATGAAATCTATAGCACTTGAAACCTGTGCGAATTATATCGCTAGGACTTTTTCTAAATCTTCTTTTGTTTTCTTTTGTGATGAAACAAAGAAACGGGATATTTGGGATTATCGAATCAATCATAAGGCTAATCCTAATCAGACGGCGGCTGAATTTTGGTCGGAATTTGTAAAATCTCTTATCAAGAATGGTGAAGCGTTAGCGTATATCAATAATAGACAAGAAATGTTTGTGGTTGATAGCTATGTACAGAAACATTCGCTTACTGGTGATGTTTTCGATATATCTACTATCCAGAATGTGCCTGTATCTATCACAGCTCATTATGATGAGGTACTATTTATTCGGGTTGAGAATGATAATCTGGAAGCATTCATCAATGATTTGTGGAATGATTATGGTTCTGTTTTGGGGCGGTTATTTCAAAACCAAAAAACTGCTAATCAACTGCGTTTTCACATGGAACTCCCTCGTGATAAGATTCGTGAGCGTGCTCGTGACTTAGCAAATCAGGCTTCTGATAAGTCAGAGGATACTAAAGAGTCCGTGTCAGAGAAAAAGGAAAGTTTTTTAGCTACTATAACTAAAAAGCTAGAGAATGATAGTGTTGTGCCTATTTTGCTACCGAAGGATGCTAAATATGAGGAATATCGTTCTCAAACATCGATAAAAGTTTCTTATGTTGAAGATATTGCTAAGATGAAGCAACAGTATATCAATGATGTTGCAGATATTCTTGGTATACCGAATGGGCTGATTCATGGGGATTTAGCGGATAATCAGAAAAACTATGACACTTATATTGCTACGGTTATTGAACCATTAGCACATAAAATTGTGTCAGCAATGAATTACATTATCTTTAATCGTAGAGAGCTTCAAAAAGGAAATAAAGTCCAAATGGTCGGTTTTAAAAACTATGACCTTTTTTCTTTGTCTTCTAACATCGACAAGCTGGTTAGCTCTGGTTCATTTACACGAAATGAAATCCGACGTGAGCTTGGTTATGACCCAGTAGAAGGTGGGGATGTCTTCTTGCTGACGAAAAACTATATGGAATTAGGCTCCATAGGAAAGGAGAAAGATGAAAAGACTTGATATTAACGGAGTTGTCATTAACGATGATGACAAATGGTTTTATGACTGGAGTGAGCAGAATGCGGTATCTCCAAAGGATGTAAAAGATTTTCTGGCTAAGACTGATGGTAAGGAAGCCATTCAAGTTGCGATTAACTCGCAGGGCGGTTCGGTCTTTGCTGGTAGTGAAATTTATACGCTGCTTAAATCTTATCAGGGGAGTGTTGAAGTCGTTGTGACAGGGCTTGCAGCAAGTATCGCTAGTATTATTATGATGGCAGGAGATACTATCAAAATGTCACCGATTGCACAAGTGATGATTCACAATGCAAGTATGCGTGCACAAGGGGATTATCGAGACTTAGCACATGCGAGCGAGATAATCGAAAACACTTCTATCTCACTTGCGGATTTGTATCAGCAGAAAACAGGTAAGGATACAAACGAAGTAAGGGAATTGATGGACAAGGAGACTCATTTTACAGCGCAGAGAGCTTTGGAAATTGGCTTGGTAGATGAAATTCTCTTTACAGAGTCTTCTCCAGACTTAGCGGCTTCTTTTGGCGGTATTGTATCTCATGCTAAGCTAGTGGAGCTGAAAGCAAATATGGAACAAGACAATCAGTTGAATCTCTTGTTGACTCGCTTTGATCGTATGGAGATGCAATTGAATGAGTTGCAGGAATCTCGGAAAGAACAAAAACAACAAACTGAAAAAACAGCCGTGCAATGTGTATTGGCTGATTATTTATTTTAAGAAAGGAAATGTCAATGACAATTAACATTACTAAATTGCCTCGTTATCAGGAGGCTGTGGCAAATTTTACTGAAGCAGTAACAAACGGAGCGGAAGCTGAGCAACGCAATGAGCTATACGCTGATGCTATGAGCATTATGGGAGAAGAATTATTGGAAGTCGTTTCAGATGCTAGCAAAAAGGAAGCAGAAGAGCTGTTTAATAACTTCCAAAAGAATCCTAAACTGACTGCAAACGAAATCAAGTTCTTTAATGAAATCAATAAAGAAGTTGGTTCGAAGAATGGTATCTTGATTCCAGAAGAAACTTACAATCAAGTGTTTGATGAGTTGACTACAGAGCATCCGCTGCTATCTATTATCAACTTTAAAAATGCAGGTATGCGCCTAAAAGCTCTGACTGTAAAAAGTGAAACTGGTACTGCAGTTTGGGGAAATGTATTCGGAGAAATTCTAGGTCAACTTGATGCGACTTTCCAAGAAACAGCATTCGAGCAAAACAAACTGACTGCCTTTGTCGTTATTCCAAAAGATGCGTTAAAATTTGGTGCAACATGGCTGAAACAATTTGTCATGGAACAAATCAAGGAAGCTATGTCAGTAGCTCTTGAAACAGCTATCGTAAAAGGTAACGGGGATAAACAACCTATTGGCTTGATTAAAGACTTAGCAAATGGAACTGTTCAGAGTGAAAAAATTGTCTACAATACTGACAAAACAGCTCTAGCTAGTCTTGCTACATTAGACCCTACAAACGCCCCTAAACTACTTGCTCCAGTCATGAAAGCTTTGTCTATCTCAGATAAAGGGAATCGTCTAAACATTGCAGGGCAAACTTATCTTTTGGTAAATCCAGCGGATTATTACGATTTGGTGGCTAAGTTTACTTCTATGAATTTGAACGGCGTTTATACAACTACTTTACCGTTTGGCGTTCAATTGGCAGAATCGAAAGCGGTAGATACTGGTAAGGCGATTGCTTTTGTAGCGAACCGTTATGATGCTTATATCGGCGGCGGTGTAGCACTCGAAGAGTTTGACCAAACATTGGCTATTCAAGATATGCAGCTTGTAACTGCTAAATCTTACTGGTACGGTAAAGCGAAAGATAATCATACTGCTGCATTGTTGACGCTAGCTGGTGGTTAAGAAAGGAGTAGCTTATGGAAGTTAAGGTTTTAAAGCCTTTTGAGGATTTGAACAAAAATGTACTTCGTCAAGTTGGTGAAGTTATCACAGTCAACAAAGAGCGCTTTGCTGAATTGGAAGCTCGTCTTCCGGGATTTGTAGAAGAAGTGGGCGCTTCTGATATTCAAAACGAGGAGTAGAAGAAAATGGCTATTGATACAACAAAGTTTGTTGATGAGCAGTTAGCTGCTTTTAAGGAGCGTATGCGAATTACGAGCGCTGATGAAGATGATAATCTAAAAAAGATGCTTTCTTCTAGTATCGTAGCCGTTGCTTTACTGGTCGGAGCGGATGAAATTGATGATATGCTGGTTGAGCTGGCTTTTGAGCGAGCTCGCTATGTGTATCACGATGCCCTTGATGAATTTCAGACAAACTATGCGAATGAAATCGAGCTACAAGCAATGGTTCATTCTCTAAAGGAGGCGGAACATGCTAGGAAAAAAGACGATTAAAAATGAGACAGTAGACAACGGAAAGTTGAATACAATGGTTGTCTTTTACAATGCGAAGCCTAGAGGGCGTTTACCTAGTGATAAGCAGGAATTGAAAAAACTTTTCACTGCATGGGCGGAGGTTTATAATCCGTCTTTAAAGGATATTGAAATCATGAGAGGAAAAGGGATAAAAAGAGCGGTAACGATTGTTATTCGTAATCCGCTGTCATCTTATCGTCCGAAGAATAATCACATAGTAGAAATTAAACATGTTGATTATAAAGATGAGAGGTGGAATGTTGAGGATATTCGCCCTAAGCCAGACTATATCACTTTACTTTTGAAAGGAGAGGTCAATGGAGACTTGGGGAATTAGTGTTGAGGGAGTGGATGAGGTTATTCGCACTCTTAATCAAAAACTTGGAAAAACTCGACGTGACCGCATATCTCGTGAAGCAATCAATTATGCTGCAGAGGAAGCAGAAAAAGACTTAAAGGAAGTTACGACTAGCTTTAAACGTACAGGACGAACAACGGAACAGACGACGCATTCCAAGGCTCGGAAGATTGGGGGAGAGATTTTTCAATCCAAGGTTGGTTGGGGTGAGGGTTCTCGTTGGCGTCTGGAACACTTAAATGAGTTTGGTTATACTCGTTGGGGTAAGACATATGTACCACGAGGATTTGGGAAATTGCGGCAATATGCTGAAGCGCAACAAGCTCCATTTACCAAACACATGGTAGAAAAGATGAAGGAGTTGGCTGAATGAAAAGCATGCTTGATACATTAGCGGATAAGCTGGCAGAAGTGCCAGCTTTATCTAATATTGCTATTCACTATTTCCAACGTCCTGAAAGCTTGTCAGAAAGTGATAGTAGCATTGTTTTGATACCTCTTGCTCCTCCTCAGCAAGAGACATTTGGTAGTGATAATTTCTTACAGAAGCGGTTTAGCTATCAGGTGAATGTTGAAAGTAGTGACTACTACGAAACAAAGCGAATAGCTCATGAGGTTGAGAAAGTATTCTTGGAAGCGGCCTTTTATCAAAATACAGGCGGCTTAGATGAATATTTTGAAGAAACAAAGCGTTATGTAGACGCAAGAACATACAGAGGTTTTAGCTCTGTATATGACATTGAATATTGAAAGGAAAATTAAATATGACATTAGTTGGTTTTAAACGTGCCACAATTCGTGTGCTTGATGGTCAAGCCGCAACAGCAGGAACAAATTTATTTGTTGTTGAAGGGAAGAAAGGAGAAGGTGCAACTCAAACAGCTGACGTTACGGGTCTATCCTCTACTCCTATTAAAGTTTTTGGATCAAATATTGCTTATTACGTAGCTAACAAGGGCGTAGGCGATGTGAAAGCAGAACTCACACTTCTTGACATCCTTGAGAAAGTAAACGACATTCTACTGGGATACAAAGTAAAAGACAAGCTAACCTATATTGGTGAAGAGTCTGAACCGCCATACTGTTCACTTCTCTTAGAATCTGAAACACTAGCTGGCGAAAAAGCCTACTTCGGATTCTTGCAAGGACAGTTCTCCCGTGATGCCGTCAACATGAAGACCAAAAAAGGAACACAAGAAGAACCAGATGGGGATAAATACGAATTTACATCTGTTGCTTCAGATGATGAAGATACAAAAGGAAATTACGTTGTTAAGTATATTGGTAAAGAAGAAGAAACTATCAAGAAACTGAAACAACAAATGAAAATTGCAGAATAGAAAGAAACGGGTTTTCCCGTTTCTCTTATTTTTTGAAACTCGAAAGGATTTCTAATGACAAAATTACGTTTGGAATTAAAAAAGAAAAATGGCGATGTGGTAGTTTATGAACAGGACAAAGTACCAGCTAGTCGTGTGTTGGATTTTTGGGATATACAAGAAAAGTTAGAAGCTGGTGATACTAGCTATACTCCAAAAGACTATCTGTTAGATCGCATTGATTTTTGTGCTTCGTTGTTTAGTGCCAAAGCAGTTACTCAAAAAGCGATTTTAGAGGGGCTGAATGCTTGGGAGCTTGAAGAAACCGTTGATAACATTATCTTAATTGCAATGGGGGTCAAAAAAGAAGCAGACCCAAAGCTGATGGAATTAGTGCAACAGAAGCCCGAAAGCGTTTCTTAAGTCTTGTAAGGGACTTGGTAGCTAGTAATAACGGCTTCACTATCAATGACATTATGGAAACGGATTATGTGACTTTATTTAATGTTCTTAATGCAGAAGAATTAAAACAAGATAAAGAAGAAATCATGTCGTTGGAAGACTTTATCAATACGACTGGAGGTGATTGATATAGCTACGCCAATAGGAAATATGGTCGTGCATTTGGGACTGGATAATAGCGGATTTGCCAGAAAACTGACAGAGTCAAGTAACAGTCTCAAATCTTTTAAAAGAAGTATTGGGCTAATGGAAAAACAGCTTAATACAAATAATGCTCTTATCAAATATGCGAATGGCGGGGCTGCAGCATTTAAGGCTTATGGCGCTAAGGCAAATACTTTAAATGGTCTTATCCAGCAACAATCACTTTTTCAAGCGAAATTAGCTAATGACTTTGAGCGAAGCAAGACAGCGACAGGCGCACTAACTGACCAATCTTATAGATTGGCAGCACAGTATCAAGACGGGCAAACGAAGCTGGCAACTTACCGTGGTGAGTTAGCACAGACTGTGCGAGAGCAATATTCGCAATATAGTCTTACCGCTCGGATGGGACAAGGCTTAACAAAGATAAGTCAAGGGCTAGGAAAAATAAGTTCTGCGACAAGAGGGATGACGACAGCTTTGGGAGCAGGTTTTGCACAAGCAACGAGAAGTGCTGTTTCGTTTGAAAATGGGATGAAGACGATTCAGGCACTTATTAGCGATGATATTCCTGCAAACAAAATGACTTCTACGATGGATCAGTTGAGTAATGCTGTCAAAAAATATGCTGCTGAATATGGTATATCTACTGGCGATGTCATTGAAGGGATGACTGAAATGATTCGTCGTGGTTATGATGTCAATCAAACTATGGCAGCTATGCCACATGTACTAGAAGCTAGTAAGGCGTCCGGTGAAGGCTTTGGAACGGTTATGCATGCAACGACAGCTATCTTAGAGCAATTTAATTTGAAAGCGGAAGATACGCAGCGTGTTACGGACAGTTTGACTTTCGTAGCCAATAAAACAGCTTCGGACTTTTCAAGTCTTGGTGTTGCAATGGAATATGTCGGGCCTATGGCGGCTACTGCTGGAATCTCTCTTGAGGAGACAGCGTCAGCTATTGGTTTGTTATCTCAACGTGGTATTGAGGGCGAAAAAGCGGGTACTAATTTGCGTAATATCTTGACAGCTCTTGTAAAACCAACCAAATCGCAAGCTGTAGCGTTTGAAAAAATGGGGATCTCTCTCGAGGAATTCCGAGCTGGCAATCTTTCTCTGGCAGATGTTTTGGATCTTGCACGAGTGAATACCGAGGGCTTGACAGGTGCGCAAAAGGCCGCGCTTTATTCACAAGCTGTTGGAAAAACCGGGCAAGCTGGTTTTAATGCTTTGATAGCTCAAGGCGGAGATGCTCTGAGACGTCTCACACAAGAAACTAATAATGCTAAGGGAGCTACTAAACGGATGTCCGACCAGATGATGGAATCATCTGAAAATCAACTTAAGAAAGCCCAAGCAGAATTAGAAGTTCTTGGAATTGAGATTGGTTCAAAGCTCTTGCCAAATATTAACAATCTTTTAAAAGAAGGGGTAAAAGTCATAGATTGGTTTAAAGACCTATCTCCTGCTACACAGGACATGATTTTAAAGTTTGCTTTGGGAGCGGCTGCTATCAGTCCCTTCACTGGGGCGCTTAGCCTTCTTACTGGCGTGACGGGCAAGACCTTATCAGGTATAGCTAGCATGGCAGGGAAAGTAAAAAGTATAAAGGCTCTATTAAATGTTTCGAGAGAAGCAACTGGAGCGGCGCAAGGTATCGCTCTGTTGGGAGAAAGTGCAACAGGAGCGACAGGAGCTGTCGGTGGTCTTGCTGGTAAGGCGGGACTATTGGGGGCTTTATTTACCCCGACTGGTGCTCTTGTAGCTGGTGGTGTGCTTGCTGCTGCAGTAATTGGTTACTTTGCCCAAAAAGCCATTGATGCTAGAAATCGAGCTGAGGAATGGGGGACTGCTGTTAGTTCTACCCAAGCTAATGAGCTACAAGGCTTTAAAAACAAGGTGGACGAAACCAACCATGCAATGACTGAATTTGGTTCTGGTGCTGTCAAAGACATTGAAAATGTCAAAAAGGCCTTTAAGGGATTGACCGATGAAATCACAAAACTTGCTGATAAGGACTTGGCAAAAAAAGTTAAGCTAGCTGAAAAGCTAGGAATTAGCCAAGAAACAATTAACACCTTGACAAATCAGACTGAGCAGGTAAAAAACAATGTTCAGCAGATGTCGGATGAAGTTATTAACATCTACAAAAATGCTAGTGAACAACATCGTCAACTGACAGCAGAAGAAAAAGCAGTTGTTTTGGCAAATCAGAACGAACTTATCAAAACGCAATTGAGTTTGATGAAATATTCTAGTAATGAGAAAATTGCCATTACTAAGGCTATGAATGGGCAGCTAGATGAACTTAATGATAGCCAAATCTCAAAGGCTAAGAAAGTAGTTGAGGGTTGGATTAAAGATGAAAACAAGGCTTATAAAGAGCGTAAAAGTAATTTACAAAAACTTTATGATGATATTCGTGGAGAAGATGAAGCTGCTTTAAAAGCTCGTGAAGAAATCCGAACTAAAATGCAGACATTAGAAGCAGAACACAATGCCAAGATGGATGCTTATGGTGAAAAATGGGTTAAAATTCAACAAAAATTAACTGAAACAGCTTTGAGCAAATCTACATCGGAAGCTCAAAAAGCAATTTTGGATCAAATGAAAAGGAATGCTAATGAGTTAGGGCTTTCTTATGATGAACTTGTTAATAAGTTTTCGAATGCGTCTTCTAAAATTCAAGAAGAAAGTGAGTTGTGGGCGAAGACGACAGAGAAAACTACTGCGGCCGGAAAACTTGCCAATACGCAATGGAATGCGATGGTTTGGGATTCTAAGACAGGTAAGGTGAAAACCAACGCTCAAGAAGAAATTCAAAAAGCGCTTCAAGCCGAAGGCGGCTGGGAAGCTATGAAATTTGTTGTTAAAGAAGCAAATCTGAAAACCAATGCAAAAATTGCGATTGGTGAAGCCTTGGTGGCTACTGGTCAATGGAACAATCTTAAACCAGAGGATAAGAAACTCATCACGGACGGTAAGCCTGCGATTGAAGCTATTCTCAATAGCGAGGAGATGCTTGAAGCATGGAATGCTATGCCCGAACAGGTCAAAAAGATTTTAGGAGACAGCGAAAGCTTTCTCAATAGTGCCGAAGTCGCTCAACACGCTTTGGATGCTTGGAATCTGATGACACCAACCCAGCAAAAGCTAATGGTCGAGGATTTAGCTAGTGGAAACATTGAGACAGTTCGTAGGGCAGTTGAAACTTTAACGGGAACAACAATTCCAATTGATGCTACGAATAATACAGCATTACCTGCACAAGAAGCGCAAAATACGATAGATGCAGTGAAACAGTATCAATCTGTATATATCAACGCTAGAAATAATACGCAAGGGGAAGCGAATGCGGCTAGTGCAGCGATCAACAGCGTGAAGCAAACGAAAGCAGCTGATATTAACGCAACCGATGTGACGGGGGCAGCAGTTACAAGTGCTAAGTGGCAATTATCTACAATACCAGGACAAACATTTACAACAATCACAGCTGTAGATAATGCTTCTGATGTTATATCCGGCATTGCAAGTAAGTTGGCGAGTGTAACAGGAAATTTCATTGCGAATGTTGCAGCTGGTAGATACGCTCGTGGTACGGATCATCACCCAGGGGGATTTGCTGTTGTCAATGACGAGGGAGGCCCTAACTATCGTGAGCTGGTTACTCTACCAAATGGACTATCCTTTATTCCAAAAGGGCGGAACGTCTTGTTCCCGTTGCCTAAAGGGTCTAAGGTTTTGCGGGCTAGTATGACAAAAAGGCTATTTCCGCAATACAAAGATGGTGTGGGATATTCTAAGGATTCTCCACTCTTTAAACAAATGGACGCTGTACAATCTGTTATTATTCAATCTAATCAGAGCTCGGCAAGTGCTAAGCAGTCCGATACCAGTCAAGTGGTATCCGAGATTGCTATTTTGCGTGATAGCTTAACAGAACTACTAGAAAAGATATTAAAAAAAGATAATAATGTCTATCTAGATGGTGAAAGAATGGGACAGAAGTTGACTGACATTCAAAGCGACCAAGAGAAATTGCAACAGATGCTGAAAGGAAAATTTATTTGAGTAGAAAATTGATTATGAAATACAACGGGCAAGAGCTTGACATCATTGTTCGTGATATACAGCGAGATATAGGAAACGAAAGGAGTATTACGTTAAATGATGCTCCTTTTTTGGGGCAGAATGTTCAAGATTTTAAGATAAGCTCAAAGACTATTGTTGTTGATTTTTCTATTTGGGGATTTGATCGAAACAAAATTAAGCATGATTTAGCTAGTATCTTTCATTTTAGTGAAGTGAAGCGCCTAGAATTTAGCGATGAACCGGATAAGTATTATCTAGCTATCGTGACTGGGGAAATCAAAATGAAAGAAAGTAAGGGGCTATTTTCAGATGGGACGATTACTTTTCTCGTACCTGATGGGGTAGCTCATTCTACTACTTATCGGCGTTTTGATAAGCCTAAAGAAGTAGGGGATAAAATCGTCTTTGATTTGGAAAACAATGGCAATGTAGATGCTTATCCTATCATTACGGTAAAACATAATGCAGAGAATGGTTATCTTGGCTTTGTAAATACCAGCGGAGCTTTAGAGCTAGGAAATAGAGAAGAAGCGGATACGCAGACTGTTCAAAAATCTGAAATCCTATTTGATTATGTCTCTAACAATGGCATTGTCAAGGGGTTTCAACAAGGGCAAAAGAATACTGCTATTTTGAATGATTTGTCTCAAAACCTAAATGGTACGCTTGCTATTGACAATACTTGGGGACGTCCTCATATAACTCTTACGACTCGTGGAAGTGGCTCGCGACCAAATAATGCAGGTTCGGTCAGTTGGGAAATTCCTCTTGACAGTACCGGTCAGCGTGGCGCACTTCATGAATACATTTGGTGGCGGCAAATCTTCTGGCTTGGCGCAGCAAACCAGCTCGGATTTATAAAAATTTCTGTCTCTGATACAGAGGGGCAGTTTTTATATGGTGTTGAAACAATCAAAAGGTCGAATGGTTTGGGGTGTGAGTACAATTTCTTAGCTTCTAACGGAAAAGGTGGATACAAACTTATCAATCAGTGGCTTTTCTATGGCACGCATCGAGAAGATCATAATCCATTTAATGAGCCAAGAGGTTGGTCAGATTTATTGCGTCGTGATGATATGGTGCAAGTGTACTGGTGGGGAACATATCCACAGTTTCGCATTCCTGAAATTAAAGGGCGCAAGTCCGCAAAAATACATGTTGCTATCGGAGCGTTTGGAAACAAGCCGCAGGTCACGCATGCCTATCTTGATAGCATTGTTTATCGCAAGGACTTTATTGATACGATTGAGGATATACCGAATCGTTATCAGAAAGGTTCAACGGTAGTAGCAGATAGTGAGCAAGATAGAATACTGGTTGATAATCTAGATAAATTTAGTGATCGGGTTCATGGTTCTGCGTGGTTGAAAGTTCCTCCGGGGAAATCGCAATTAGAAGTGTTTTGCTCTAGTTGGATAAAAGCAAAGCCTACTGTAACTGTAAATTTTGAAGAAAGGTTTTTATAAATAATGTTATTAACAATTCATGACGCACATTTACGACAGGTGGCGTCTATTGATAATGATAAGCAGGGGACACTGAATTATTTCAATGATACGTGGACAAGCTACCTTGAGACTGGTGCGGCTACTTTTGACTTTACAGTTAGTAAAAAGGAGCTTGCGACCGATACATATTCAAAGCGTGCTTATCAGTTCTTGAATGAGAAAAATTTTATCTCTTTTGAATACGAAGGTGAGACACAGCTTTTTATCGTTCGTAAAGTTGTTGAAAATGAAAAACTCATCAAGTTAAATTGTGTCAATTTGAATCTAGAGCTTATCAATGAATATGCCAATCCTTATAAGGCACTGAAAGATATGTCGTTTGAAGAGTATTGTAAGGCTCTTGATTTGCTGAACTTTACGATGCTTAAGATAGGTGTGAATGAAATTTCTGATAAGAAGTTAACCCTCGAATGGGAGGGGCAAGAAACGAAATTGGCTCGGCTTTTATCGCTTGCCAATAAGTTTGGTGCAGAGATTGAGTTTAAAACATTCTTGAATAGTAATAGTTCTATCAAATCCTTTGTGGTGAATGTCTATCATGCAAATGACGGTTTTCATCAAGGTGTTGGTAAAAGACAGTCTAAGGTATTACGATATGGGCGAGATTTTAATTCACTTACTCGAACTGTAGATACAACAGGGATTTATAATGCTATCCTCCCAACTGGGAATCGTTCAGAGGTCACTTCGACCAAAACGAGTGTCATTCATAATGTAGATGGAAGTGTAACTACAACTAAAAAGGTGCGAAATCCTGATGGGAGCGTTACGACGACTTCTAAAAGGGTACGAAATGATGGTTTCGTACTTGGGCAGGTTGTCACTAAGACTGTAAAAAATCCTGATGGAACTTCCTCTACGACTATGGAACGAGAGATGACAACGGTCTACAAAAAACGAACCGGCAGGAGGAAAAAGGCAGAGGAGCAACCGCCTTTTAAAGTTAAACACTCAAAGACTTCTAAAACGAGTGCTTATAGCAATGACAGTACGTTTGATTTGTCGGATTTGCCAGATTGGAAGTTAGAGAATGAAAACGGACAAGTAGAGTTTTATAAAGCAGGAAAAATGTTGTATGCTCCTCTTTCTATGCAGATGTTTCCTGCAGCGTTTACCTCTGATACGATGAGTGACCAATGGATCAGACGAGATGCAACTATTGATGCCGAGACACAAGAGGAATTGTCCGATAAGGCACTTGACATGCTACGGAAAAGCTGTTATCCAGCAGTCACTTATGAAGTCGATGGTTACTTGCCATACGGTGTGGGTGATACTGTAGAGATTGAAGATGACGGATTTGCTCTTACTTTGTTACTTGAAATGCGGGTGTCCGAAAGGTCTATCAGCTTTACTGGTACAGGTACGAATAAAAGCGTTTTTGCAAATTTCAAAGCGCTTGAAAATCAATTATCATCTGGCATTCAACAACGGCTAGAAGAAATGTTGGAAGAAGCAAAACCTTATGATATTAAGGTTGCATCAGATAATGGGACTGTTTTTAAAAACAATAAAGGAAAATCAACAATTTATCCTACCTTGCTCAAAGGAGAGAAAACCATCCCAGATTCCGAAGTTAGTTGGAAATGGAAAGTAGATGAACGTGATTTTCCACTTGCTCCAACATTTACTGTTGAAGCTGCTGGACTGACTAAGCCACTCACTGTAACAGTTATAGCTATTGTAAATGGTAAGGAAGTAGCCCATAAAGAATTAGCTTTTACCAACGTCAATGACGGTGCGAAAGGTTCTGACGGAAAATCTATCACGGTCGCTAAAGCTGAAAAGCAAGCGGACGGGGTCAAGGTGACGTTCTCGGACAACAAGAGCATTGTTGTACCGAAAGGCGATAAAGGTGACCCGGCAGACCCAGCTCCTCTCAATGCTCTAGAACAAGAGATGAAACAGACCAAGCAAGGGTTAAACGATGTTAAGGCAGATCTGCTCAAAGAAAAGGCGGAAAGCTCCGCTAATATTGAGCAGGTAAAAAAAGAAGTCGGTGCTATCAGCTCCCAACAAACCGCTTACGAGAAATCCAATGAACAAAACCTCGCTCGGATAACCCAGCAAATGGCTGATAAAGCCAGCAAATCCGAAGTCAAACAGACTGCAGATGGAATTCGGGAGGAGATAAGCCAAATTAGCGTTGGCGGGTGTAATTTGTTGAGAGGTTCGAAAGGAGAGTTTAAACCCGACAGTAAGCCAACGGACTTTGATAATCAAACCTTGTATGTGCAATCAACCTCCATTGATTTGGTCAAAGGAGAGCAATATCTAATATCTGCTAAAACTGATGGAGTTTTTAGCGGCGATCACAACGGGAATCGAGAAAGCGATAATGTAGTGCTCTGGTTGATGGATAAGACGGTTACGAATTATCAGATTGTGTCCGATAGCAATACTGGCACGACAGGTACGATTTTTATATGGAACAAACCGACTGGAACTTATCACTTGCGAGTCAACACCTATCATAAGGACGCTCGGAAAAAAGTATGGGAAGTTAAGGTCGAACGAGGGACGATTAAGACCGATTGGAGTCCGGCACCTGAAGATGTTGAGAAACAAATCACCGTTGCTAAGACCACGTTAGAAAAGACTGCGGAAGGTCTTAGAACGGACATGGTCGCAGTCAAGTCCTATGTGGCTGATGATGGCAAACGTAGAGAACAGCTGGAAAAATACAGCAGAGAAGAAACTGCTAAGCAGATTGCAGCTGAACGAAGCGCGGTAGCTCAAAACTATGTGGCTAAAATCCAGTATACAGAAGATGTCAAAGGCGTGAATCGGCGGTTTGAGGAACTGCGAACAGGGACTAGTAACTTACTCTTAAATACGGAGTTTAAGGCGCTTGCAGACGTTAATAATATAAATGGCGCTACATTAAAGCTCAATCAAAATGATTACAACGGTCACAACTCAATCGAGGTCACTGTGACCGGTCAAAATAAAAACGTGTGGAAGGGAATCACCTTAAATGCAAGCGTTAGCGCATTCAAAAAAGGTGACACAATCGCTATCAGAATGCCGATTTACATTTTTTCTGACGTTTCTATAAATGCAGGCTTAACGCTTGTATTAAAAAAACACTTTAAAAATATAGGTTATGTTTTTAAAGACTTGGGAGACTTCCCCCGAAACAAATGGCACATCGTTGAATTTCTGCACACGTTTGACAATGACACCAATTTTGAAGGCGTGAATTTCTTTTATTTGTATGCAACGCAAAACGGACACTACAAGATAGCAGAGCCATTGCTCACATTATCAAACGTAATTCCGTCAAGCTGGGCGCCAGCGGTCGAGGATGGCAAGAATTATACCAACACTAAGCTAGCTGAATACATGCAAGGCGTGGACGGTCAACTTGCGGCAGTTAAGCAAGAGGTTGGCAGTAAGGTATCACAAACTACATTTGACCAGCGGGCAAACCAAATCACGCAGTCAGTAACGGAATTGAACAATAATACCATCAAGAAAAATCAAATCAAAATCAACGAGAATGGCTTGGTCTCTAGCTCTGAGAAAACGGTCAACGGTCAAACGTTGGCTAGCATGATTTCTCAGAATCCCGAATGGGTAGAGATTATCGCTAAGTTGCTTAAGATTAAGGCTGACATGATTGTCAATGGTGCGATTACAGCGGATAAACTAAATGTTAAAGAGTTGAGTGCTTTGAGTTCTAATTTAGGCGAAGTGAGTGCTGGCTTTATTGATTTGCGCAAGCATTGGGTACGAACAAACACTCGTGATGTTTGGGGTATCATCAAAGATGCGACATATGATACTAGCACGCTCTTGACCGATAGTGGGGTTATAACAAATGGTCGGCCAGGCAGAAATAAGAAGAGCGATGTCAAACCGACAATAATGCCGCTGGTTTGGTTAAATTCTGGGCAACTTCTTTTTGCAAATGTCGATTCTGAACATGACATAAGACTGATACTTGCAAATGGCGTTCATCCTTCTATACGAAGTAATTCCGGAACAATTTATTTTGGAAAGTTAGAAGACGAGAGAGATGCTTTAGTTATTGATTGTGAATTTTCAGAGCTTTATTTAAAAGCCAACAATTACACAGATTGGAAACAATCTTCCTTCAATTCGGGTGTCCGTTGGAAAGTGCAAGGTAATCTTGTGCTGGTTGACTATGACGTTACTTTTAACAAGGACGGAAATCAAGCCATTTGTGGCGTCCCTCAAGAATATGTTGCAGGTGATCGAATGTTTGTTGTGAAAGCGTGGAGTTTGAACAAAGATAAAGATAGGACTGCTCAGTTAAATGCTGATGGAAGTTTGCATATTCTGGGTGCTGAAAAGGGTATGAATTACCGAGGACAAATTATTTGGACTTATTAAAAAATAAAAGGAGAAAA
>NZ_KV837637.1:59927-109946 GCF_001838575.1 Streptococcus sp. HMSC034B03 | reverse complement strand
ATTCGTTTTAAAAATGATACGGATGACTACTATATCTATAAGGAAACGCAAAAGCGTCCTGCGATTGTAGGTGGCAAGCGTAAGTTGGTAGAAGTTCCGCTTGTGTGGGCGTTTGACCGATATAACAATTCAATTACGACTTTTCGCTTTACAAATATGTTTGATAAAGCATTTTACATTATGAAATTTGACGAAGCGGGTGAACCAATCTGGGATGCTCCTACTAAGAAGGAGTAGTATATGGCACCAGACGTCATAAATGCGGTCGTGACGATTAGCGCTTCGTTGATTGGCACATTCGGCGGGATTATTACTAGTGCTAAGATAACCACTTTTCGGATTCAGGAGTTGGAAAAGAAAGTGGAGAAGCACAATAGTGTAGTAGAGCGAACTTATCGCTTAGAAGAAAGAACAAACTATCTTGATGAGCAAATTGACAAGCTCGAAAGCAAAATCGAAAAGGAGAAATAAGATGCAACAAATTTTAATCACAGCAGGCATTATTGCCCCGATTATTTCAGCGATTGTAAATGTCGTTAAGACGCAATTCAATCTAAACGGAAAGCAAGTATCTACGTTAGCTCTGGTTTTAGGGATTATTGTAGGTCTTGCGTACGCCGCAACAATTACACATGGTGATTATGCTGCGTATGGTTGGGGTGGGCTAATTGCTGGCTTGTCTGCCATCGGTTATTACGAATTGGCTTTTAAAAATAAAAAAGGAGACACAGCGGATGACACAGAAAAATAAAATGAAGCAGCTTTTAGCTCTTGTTACAATCGTACTTGGTTTCATGCTTCCTACTGCTGCACAAGCAGCGGTAGGAGATCAAGGCGTGGACTGGTCTGTCTATCAAGGGACAAGTGGTATCTTTGGATACGGGCATGACAAGTTTGCTATTATCCAAATTGGCGGTATCAATGCCTATGGTATGTACGGCCAATCAACGTATGAAACGCAAGTAGCAAGTGCTATCGCACAGGGTAAACGTGCTCACACTTATGTTTGGTACGAGGTGGGCGGCAATGCTGCTTTGGGTGAGCAAGTGCTTAAAACCTTCTTGCCGCAGGTACAAACACCGAAAGGGTCAATTGTAGCTCTGGACTATGAGAGCGGAGCGAGCGCTGACAAAGAAGCCAACACAAACGCAATTTTGCATGGGATGCGTATGATTAAGGCGGCGGGTTACACGCCTATGTACTACTCCTACAAGCCTTACACGCTTGATCACGTTGATTATAATCGGATTTTAGCCGAATTTCCAAATTCTTTGTGGATTGGAGCTTATCCAGATTACAATGTGACGCCATCACCAAATTATAACTTTTTCCCATCTCTTCCGGGAATTGCAATCTTCCAATTCACCTCAACTTACATAGCAGGTGGACTTGATGGTAATGTGGACTTGACTGGTATCACAGATAACGGTTATAGTCGCAAGAATGCGCCTATAACACAAACACCAGCGATTAAAGAAGGCGAAAAAGCTGATAACACACCGAAAAGTGATATTAAAGTCGGCGACACAGTCAAGGTTAATTTCTCGGCTACCAACTGGGCGACAGGAGAAGTAATCCCTGATTGGGTTAAAGGTCGGTCTTATCAAGTAGCAGAGGTGAGCGGTGACAAGGTGCTGTTAGCAGGTATTAACTCTTGGATTTACAAACGAAATGCAGAGATTATCTCTACTACTAATAGTCAACCTGCACCATCTCCAACCGTTCAACAGTCCGGCTCATACACGGTACAGCCGGGTGATACCCTTTCTGGAATTGCCGCTCAATACGGCACGACTTATCAACAGTTAGCAGCTCTGAACGGCATTAGCAATCCAAACTATATCTATGTAGGACAAGTTCTAAAACTGATAGGACAAGGACAATCAGCTCCTCAAAATGTGTCTTATCATACGGCGCAATGGGGAGACACCCTTTCTGGCATGGCTGCTCAATATGGTACAACAGTAGAAAGTATCCAAGCACTCAATGGATTGTCAAGCGACCTCATCTATGCAGGCGTAACTTATAGAGTGAAATAAGATAAATTAAGCTCTTAGGAGAAATCCTAGGGGCTTTTTTTGCTGCAAAAAAATAAAGCCTTTTTAGACTTATCACTTTCTCAACTATGCGGGCAAGACTGGCTACGTTTTGACTACGTTTATTTTCGTTTATGACTGTATTATTTAGTGTATATTATCTCTCGAAATCCTTATTATATAAGCGATTAACAACTATTCCGCTATTAAGTCGATATAATAAAATTATTATGCTAAAATAGAACTAATAAGATAGAGGAGGTACACTTATGGTAACACGTCGTAAATATTCTCCGCAGGAAATAAGAAAAAATTCTTCTTATTTCTCTCCTTTGAAGGCAATCATTGAAACAGCTTTTTATGAAAATCAGGTTGTTGCAATAAAAACCGTAGAAGAAGCTTATCAATTGGCTTCCGCAGCTGCTGGGACAATTGTTTTAGATATGCCCGTGATTCATACGAAGGAACTGGGCTTACCTTCTTATGCTCGTGTTTTATTAACGAATTCTGGCGCAGTTGTTGGTCGAACGGCTAAAGCTCGACGGATTTTTGGTAGAGACAGTGAGGAAGATGAGAAGCTGCTTTCGATAGTACGCAGTGCAATCTATCAGGCTCATCATCGAAAATTTTATAAGGCAGATGCAGTTGTAGGGCTAGATGAAGCCTTTATGGCTTGTGCTCATCTCATGGTTCCTGAAGATGAAATCAACAATCTTTATTCTTGGCTTTTAAACTTTCAAATTTTGGATGAAGAGTTTAAAAATCGTTTGAGAGTTTCTAAAAAGTACGATGAAAATGACATATTTGTTTTTTTCGATCCCAAATGGAAGCATCCAGATTATCCTGAAGGATTGGTATATTTTGATACTCAGCACAATTGTGTCATTATTTTGGGTTTAAATTACTTTGGTGAGTTAAAAAAAGCGACTTTAACCTTAGCTTGGGCAACCGCTGCTAGAAATGGATATGTAGCTTGTCACGGCGGCTTGAAAATCTTTAAACAAAAAGAGGCTGAAAAGCAAGACTATGTAGCCTCCTTCTTTGGTTTATCTGGTTCAGGAAAATCCACGCTGACGCATGCCAAACATAATGGAAAATATGATATTAAGGTTTTGCATGATGATGCCTTTATTATTTCTGTCAAAGATGGCTCTTCCATTGCTCTGGAACCGTCCTATTTTGATAAAACGAATGACTATTCCATTGGACATAGGGAGCAGGACTTTTTTGTAACAGTTCAGAATTGTGGTGTGACACTGGATGACAATGGTCTAAAAAAATTGGTAACAGAGGATATTCGAAATGGAAATGGTCGGACAGTTAAGTCTCGTTTTGCAACGCCAAATCGGGTCGATCGAATTGATGAACCTATCCAAGCCATTTTCTGGATTATGAAAGATGATTCTCTTCCACCTTTGATCAAAATCAACGATCCGCTGATGGCTTCTACTATGGGCTGTACCTTGATGACCAAGCGTTCCAATGCTGAAAATGTGATTGGCAAGCATGATGATTTGGTGATTGAACCTTATGCCAATCCATTTAGAGTGTATCCCTTGGTGGAAGATTATCGGAAATTCCGTAGTCTCTTTGAATCTGGTGTCGACTGCTATATCATCAATACTGGATTTTATATGGGCAAGGGAATTTCAAAAGAAGTTAGCTTGAATATTATTGAAAAAATTGTTGATGAAGAAGTAGAATTTAAACCATTTGGGTCATTGGAGGGTTTTGAATACATGGAATGTGAAGGGTATCCGATTCCGAATTTTGATGCTCGCTACAAACAATTACTTAGAGAAAGAATGCAAGTACGGCTGAACTTCTTGCTTGCCTTTAATCAAAAATACCCTAAAACGGCACTTCCTGTTGATGCAATTTCACGCTTGGAAACAGTTCTGCAAAATTTAGAAGCCTAAACAATCGATTTTCTTCTTTGCAATCCTCCTTTAAACTTTCTTTTTAACACTCCCTGTGCAAGAAGTCAAAAAGTATGCTATAATTAAGATTACTTATATATGAGGAGAGAACATTCATGGAAGACCCTAGCAGTCAGACCTTGTTACTGCAAGCTTTACTATTATTGGTTTTAACACTATTAAACGCCTTTTTTTCAGCAGCTGAGATGGCGATGGTATCCTTAAACCGTGCTCGTGTGGAACAAAAGGCTGACGAAGGCGATGCAAAATATATTCGCTTATTGAAAGTCTTGGAAAAACCTAATCACTTTTTATCCACCATTCAAGTTGGAATTACTTTGATTACAATTTTATCAGGAGCTAGTTTGGCTAATACACTCGGTCGGGAAATTGCTTCTTGGATGGGAAATTCTGAGACAGCAAGAGCGATTGCAAGCTTCTTATCTGTTGCTATTTTGACTTATGTTTCTATTGTTTTTGGGGAATTATATCCAAAGAGAATCGCTCTGAACCTCAAAGATTCCCTAGCGGTTCGTACAGCGCCAGTTATCATCTTTTTGGGAAAAATTGTCAGTCCCTTTGTTTGGCTTTTATCAGCCTCTACCAATCTGCTCAGTCGAATCACTCCCATGACTTTTGATGATGCAGATGAGAAAATGACACGTGATGAGATTGAGTATATGCTGACCAATAGTGAAGAAACATTGGATGCAGATGAAATTGAAATGCTGCAGGGGATTTTTTCACTAGATGAGATGATGGCGCGTGAAGTGATGGTTCCTCGTACAGATGCTTTTATGGTGGACATCAATGATGATACCAAGGAAATTATTGAAAGCATTTTGAAGCAGAACTTTTCACGGATTCCGGTTTATGATGATGATAAAGACAATGTTATTGGACTTATTCACACCAAACGTCTGTTAAATGAGGCGTTTACTAATGGTTTTGATAATATTGTACTACGAAAAATTTTGCAGGAACCGCTCTTTGTGCCAGAAACGATTTTCGTGGATGATTTGCTGACAGAGTTGCGGAATACGCAAAATCAAATGGCGATATTGTTAGATGAATATGGTGGTATGTCTGGTCTGGTAACGTTGGAAGACCTACTGGAAGAAATTGTCGGTGAGATAGATGATGAAACAGATAAGGCTGAAGTAGAGGTGTATCAGGTTTCTGACCATATTTATTTCGTCCTTGGAACCATGAGTTTGAATGACTTTAACGAGTATTTTGAAGTTGAACTGGAAAGTGATGACGTTGATACCATTGCGGGTTATTATTTGACGGGCGTAGGTTCGATACCCGACGTGAAAGAGCGTTTGAGTTATGAAGTGGAAAGTCAGGGCAAAAAGCTCATTTTAACCAATGATAAGGTAAAAAATGGACGTGTGACAAAGCTCAAAGTAGAAGTTTCTGAAATAGTAGAAGAAGAGGAAGAAGTTGAGAAATAGTCTCAGCTTCTTTCGTTTTTCAAAAATTGATAAGTTTACTTTACTTTTTATAAATATGTGAATGACATTAAAAATAAAGGAAGCAGATTGATGACAACGACATTCTTCCTTTATTTTTAATATTGAAGAGTGAATTTTGTGAAGGGTCATGATCATTTTTGCCGTTTGGAGAAGTCAACGAAACGGAATTTTTCGAGTTTATGACGACTATCTGTAAACTGAAATTGCTGTCCGTCTGCAAGATAGACTTTTGATTTGACAGAGACGACATGGTGGTCATTTCCAATGTTCATCAATATTTTATCGCGATTAGTGGCTGGATCAATTGTGATTTCTTTTTGGGCGTAAGAAATGTGTAGTCCCAGTTCATCTTCTAAATAAGCATAAATTGAATGCTCTGCAATTTCACGGTTAATAGAAGGGACAAAACTCTTATCAAGGTAATCAATATCCAAGACGGAGGCAATCCCGTCAACGACCCTTTGGCGAATAATCCGCCACACCAGACGGTATTCAGGAAAACCAGTAAGACTGGATAATTTTTTATCAACTGTAATTTTTTCTAACTGTATGACATTGGTTTTAGAATTCATTCCATGTTGCCGGACAAGTTCTTGGTAACTAGTTAGGTTGGAAACGGGAAAGTCAATCTGTTCTTGTTGGATGACTTTAGAGCCTTTACCTCTCCTTTTTTGAATGAGACCAGCTTTTTGAAGCAAATCAAGCGATTTACGAATCGTGTCACGGCTGACCTTGTAGGTCTGGACAAGTTCGTGTTCGCTAGGAAGATAATCATTTATCTGATATTTCTCGTTTAGAATATCTTGTTCTAAGAGTTTAAAAATTTGTTTATATTTTTTCATGATATCCTCACTTGTTTTCTTTTTAGCATACAACTAAATAAATTTTACCAAAAAAGAGCCTTTTTTACTACAAACATCTTGCAGACATCTTTGGTATCGTTTACAATAAATGTATCAATCAATTGTACAATGATGAAAAAAGAAGGAGAGTGTTAGGTTAAGCCTAGCCAAACAGAAAATGGGAAAATTTGAGAAAGACGCCAAGACGCTATTAGATGCTATCGGCGGCAAGGCGAATGTCTCAGCTGTCAGCCATTGTGCAACTCGGATGCGCTTTGTATTGGCAGATGAAAAGAAGGCAGACGTAAAAGCAATTGAAGCCATTCCAGCTGTAAAGGGAACTTTTACAAATGCAGGGCAGTTTCAGGTCATTATCGGAAATGATGTGCCGATTTTCTACAATGATTTTACAGCTGTTTCAGGGATTGAAGGAGTATCAAAAGAAGCAGCCAAAGCCGCTGCCAAAAGCAATCAGAATCCAGTACAGCGTGTCATGACAATGCTGGCGGAAATTTTCACTCCAATTATTCCAGCCATTATCGTTGGGGGGGCTGATTCTCGGTTTCCGCAATATTCTGGAAGGTGTGCAGATTCAGGCGCTCGGTCAAAAAATGGTTGACGGTGTTGCTCAGTTTGCTAAAGACGGTACTCCGATTTACAATACAATTGTGGATGTATCACAGTTCTGGAGCGGGGTAAACTCATTCTTGTGGCTGCCGGGTGAAGCGATTTTCCACTTCTTGCCAGTTGGTATTGTCTGGTCTGTTTCTCGTAAAATGGGAACCAGCCAAATCCTCGGTATCGTTTTGGGAATCTGTCTGGTGTCTCCTCAGTTACTTAACGCTTATGCAGTAGCTGGTACGCCAGCTTCAGAAATTGCTAAAAACTGGGTATGGGATTTTGGTTTCTTCACAGTTAGAAAAATTGGATACCAAGCACAAGTTATTCCAGCTCTGCTTGCAGGATTGTCGCTATCTTATCTTGAAATCTTCTGGCGCAAACGCATTCCAGAAGTTGTGTCCATGATTTTTGTGCCATTCTTATCCTTGATTCCAGCTTTGATTCTAGCGCATACAGTCCTTGGTCCAATTGGTTGGACACTTGGACAATGGCTGTCAACAGCGGTGCTTGCTGGTCTGACTGGTCCTGTTAAATGGCTCTTTGGTGCGATATTTGGTGCCCTCTATGCTCCGTTTGTTATCACTGGTCTGCACCACATGACCAATGCCATTGATACACAGCTGGTTGCAGATACAGGCGGTACGGCGCTATGGCCAATGATTGCCTTGTCCAATATCGCTCAAGGTTCAGCTGTATTTGCTTACTATCTGATGAACCGTCATAATGAACGTGAAGCACAGATTTCTCTGCCAGCAACGATTTCTGCTTATCTAGGTGTTACAGAACCAGCCCTTTTTGGGGTCAACGTGAAGTACGTCTACCCATTTGTGGCAGGGATGATTGGTTCTTCTATCGCAGGTCTCTTATCCGTAACCTTTAACGTAACAGCCAATGCTATCGGAATCGGTGGAATTCCAGGTATCTTATCTATCCAAGCTAAATACATGCTTCCATTCTTCCTTATTATGTTAGTAGCTATTGCAGTACCGATGATTTTGACTTTCTTCTTCCGCAAGACAGGCATGTTTACAAAGACAGAAGATGAAAGTGTCAAATCACCGCAAATTGAAGCCATTGACGAAGCAAAAGAAGCCGCTCCAAAAGTAGATTTTGCAGAAATTGCTAGCCCACTGGCTGGGGAAGTCAAAGAATTAAGCTAAGCAACCGACCCTGTCTTTGCTCAAGGCGTGATGGGACAAGGAGTTGTCATCCTTCCAAGTGAGGGAGAACTGGTGGCCCCTGTGAACGGGACGGTATCAGTGCTTTTCCCAACCAATCATGCTGTTGGAATCGTGTCAGATGAAGGTGTCGAATTACTCATGCATATCGGTATGGACACAGTTAATCTCGACGGCAAAGGTTTTGAAGCTCATGTGGCTCAAGGAGACAGAGTGAGCGTAGGTCAGAAACTGGTTAGTTTTGATATAGCAGCTATTCAGGAAGCTGGCTTAGTGACTGAAACACCTGTGATTATCACAAATCAAGAGCAATTTCAGGCTGATGAACAGAGAACATTACCGCGGACTGTCGAACGTGGAGATAAGCTGATGACAGCTACTCGAATCGGGTAAAATGTTTGATACGAGCTATGATGAGCAGGATTTTATCTAACGAATGGACAAATTTATCTCAGTAATCCATTTGCCTCACTGCTGGAAATCCAAGCAGCAATCTCTTAACGAGAGGCAAAAAAGCTCGTACAAAGAATAAAAGTAACGATAAAGGGGAGGAGCTTAAGCCCCGCCTCTTTCTTTTAGAAAATAGAAAAGGAAGACAAATGGCATTAGATAAGACAAAAGTCGTCTATCAAATTTATCCAAAATCATTTAAAGACACGACCGGCAATGGGATAGGAGATTTTCAAGGCGTTATTGAGAAAATTCCTTACCTCAAAGAATTAGGAGTGGATATGGTCTGGCTCAATCCTTTCTATCCCAGCCCGCAGCGTGATAATGGTTATGATATTTCAGACTACACGGCTGTCAACCCTCTTTTTGGGACGATGTCTGACTTTGAAGAGATGGTCCAAGTTGGGAAAGAATACGGCATTGACTTTATGCTGGATATGGTCTTAAATCATTGCTCGACCGAGCATGAATGGTTTCAAAAAGCTTTAGCTGGCGATCCGTACTACCAAGATTTTTTTTTCTGCGTGATGAGCCGACAGATTGGTTGTCTAAGTTTGGCGGCAGCGCCTGGGCACCTTTTGGCGACACTGGCAAGTACTACCTGCATCTCTTTGATGTGGACGCAGGCTGATCTCAACTGGCGCAATCCTCATGTTCGCGAAGAACTTTTCAAAGTTGTCAATTTTTGGCGGAACAAGGGTGTCAGGGGTTTTCGCTTTGACGTCATCAATCTGATTGGAAAAGATGAGGTGTTGGAAAACTGTTCGGAAAATGATGGTAAGCCTGCCTATACGGATAAGCCCATTGTACATGAATACCTACACATGATGAACGAGGCTACATTCGGTCAGGATGATTCATTTATGACGGTTGGAGAAATGAGTGCGACTACTATTGAAAACTGCATTCTCTATACAGATCCGGCACGTCACGAATTGTCTATGGCCTTTAATTTCCATCATTTGAAGGTGGATTATGAAAATGGTCAAAAATGGAGCTTGAAAAAATTTGATTTCGAGGAGCTCAACCGTCTTTTTCATACGTGGGGCAAGGAAATGAGTGACCATGATGGCTGGAGTGCTCTATTTTGGAACAATCATGATCAGCCACGTGCCTTAAATCGTTTTGTTGATGTTCAGCATTTCCGCAATGAAGGAGCAACTATGCTTGCGGCCAGCATTCATCTGTCTCGCGGGATGCCATATATTTATATGGGAGAAGAAATCGGCATGGTGAATCCAGACTATGACTCTATGGCAGATTATGTGGATGTGGAGTCTATCAATGCCTATCAGATGCTGCTGGAGCAAGGAAAAACACCAGAAGAAGCTTTTGCAATTATTCAGGCTAAATCTCGCGATAATTCTCGCACTCCTATGCAGTGGGATGATTCAGCGAATGCTGGCTTTACGACAGGCACCCCTTGGCTCAAAGCAGGGAAATCTTATCCTGAAATCAATGTTGAAAATGAGATGCAGGGCCCGATTTTCACTTTCTATCAAAAACTGATTACTCTTCGCAAGGAGCTTCCTATCATTGCCGAAGGCAGCTATCAACCAGCTTATGAAGACAGTCAGCAAGTTTATGCTTTTGAGCGTCAATTAGGTGACGAAAAACTTTTGGTACTCAATAACTTTTATCTAGATCCGATTACGATAGATATTTTACCAGAGTATCAAAATGGCGAAGTGCTCCTTTCTAATTATGAAGAAGCTCAAACAGCAGAAGTTGTAACATTAAGACCTTATGAAAGTTTGGCAATTATTGTAAATAAACACTAAATGCAGTAATAAATCCTAAAATCGACTGAATTGTTCAGCCGATTTTTTTAAATCCAAGAGAAAGCGCTTGCATTGTCCTTTTGTTTTATTTATAATAATTACGGTAGAAATACATCTCAAGGAAATTTGATTTCCAAATTATGATGTAAAGGAGAATATATGAAAAAAACTTCAAAACAATTGCCTGTATTGTTTGCGACAACTATTTTGTTAGCTAGTAGCGTTCTAAGTCCTGTTGTTCAGGCAAATGAGGCGAGCTCTTCAAGTTCAGAAACTTCTGTAACAACGACTTCAGAGTCTAGTTCTGTTGCTTCAACAACTCAGTCGCAATCATCAGAAACAACTTCTGAAAGTTCGGCAAGCAGTACGAGTAGTACGAATGAGCCAAGTAGCACAAGCGAAGAAACACCTAAGACAGAAGCTTCAAGCAGTGAAGCAAGAGCTACTACTTCTGAATTTACCGAGGTAGCCAATATTGGTCAAATTCAAGGCGAAGCACATGAATCGCCTTATAATGGGAAAAAGGTGCGCGTGTCAAGTGTAGTCGTCACTAAAACGGATCGATATGGCTTTTATGCACAAGACATCAAAGCTGACGGGAACACAAAGACTTCAGATGCTATCTATGTAGTTTCAAAGGAAAAAGTAGCCGTTGGAGACCGATTGACGATTGAAGGTGAAGTTAAAGAAGGTTACATGGAGTCGCTCAGCGTCCGTCCGGGGCAACAATTTAAAAAACCAGCTGATAGCTTAACTGTCACGCAATTGTTTGCTTCTAAGGTAACGAAAAACGGTACAGCCGCACTACCAGAACCAGTTAATATTTCAGATCGTATGCCAAAAGATATCGTGGATAATACTCCGACTACTTATGATCCAGAACATGATGCATTGGATTATTGGGAAAGTCTGGAGGGTATGTTGACAACAGTGAAAAAACCTCGTGTGCTTGGTCCGCAATATCGCGGGGATATCTACCTGTTACCTGCTGGATATCAAGAATTGCCGCTAAATAATATCGGTGGTGTCAATTTACGTCCGAATGCGCAAAATACGGCAACCATTCCGGTTTATGTAGGAAATAAGTTTATTGCCAAAGCCAAAGATTACTTTAATGAAGATGTTTCTGGTGTTGTAACTTATCGCAGCAAGGTTTATAAGTTGGAGCCAACGAAGTTGCCAGATCTGCAAGATGGCGGTCTGCAAAGAGAAGTTTCTAAACTTTACCCAAGTGAAGATAAATTGACGATTGCTTCTTATAATATTGAAAACTTCTCAGCAAACAATGCAGCGGGTGAAACACCTGACGCAAAAGTGGAGAAAATTGCCAAATCCTTTATCAATGAAATCCATAGTCCAGATATTATCACACTCATAGAAGTTCAAGACAATAATGGAAGCGTTAATGATGGTACTGTCAGCGGTGTGCAAAGCGGTGAAAAACTGGCTGCTAAAATTAAACAATTAGGTGGCAAAGAATATAAATATACCGAAGTCGCCCCTGTTGATGGAGCAGATGGTGGAAAGCCGGGCTCCAATATTCGTGTGGCTTACTTGTATAATCCTCAACGAGTGAAGTTAGTTGAGCGTGAAGCAGGAAGTAGCACAGAAGCAGCTGCCTTCAAAGATGGGCATTTGGTGAAAAATCCTGCAAGGATCGATCCGACCAATCCAGCCTTTACGAAAGTTAGAAAATCTTTAGCAGCAGAGTTTGAATTTAAAGGTGAACGGATTGTCGTGATTGCCAATCATTTGAAATCCAAACTCGGTGATGATGCAGTATATGGTTCTAAACAACCAGCAGTACAAAATACATTGGCACAACGGATTGAGCAAGGGAAGTTGTTGAATGCTTTTGTAAAAGAAGGTTTGAAGCAAAATCCAAATTTGAAGTTTGTCTTAACTGGTGACTTTAATGACTTTGAATTTTCAGAAACTGCCAAAGCAGTGGCTGGTAATGAATTAGTCAATATGATGCTGAATCACGACGCAGCAGACCGCTATTCTTATTTTTACCGTGGCAGCAATCAAAGTTTAGACAATATCTTTGTTTCAAAAAATATTGCTGATAAAACAGTGTTCTCACCAGTTCACATTAATGCTTCTTTCATGGAAGAACACGGTCGGGCATCAGACCATGATCCCGTCATTGCACAGCTTGACTTTAGTCAGAAAAAAGATGACACGACGCCGACTCAACCAACTGAGCCAAAACCTTCTGGTGACAGCACAACTTCACCAAATAGAGATGATAAACCAACTAAAAAGAGAATTTTACCATCTACAGGAACAACAGGTGCTGAAGTAGCTGTTGTAGGGCTTGTCATCCTAAGTGCAACCCTCCTTTGGCGAAAGAAAGTGACGGATTAAAAGGAATAGATGAACGAGAGAGTTTTAAGATTCTCTCGTTTTTTTGAAAAATATTGAAAATGAAACTGAAAAACAGATTATTTTCTAAAAAATAGACAAATTGTCCCTCTATCTAGAAAAGAAGTGTTATAATAGTATTATAAAACGTTTTCAAGAGGATAAGACGATGGAAAAAGAAGTCATTGATTATGGAAAAGTAACAGGTATGGTCCATTCAACTGAAAGTTTTGGAGCTGTTGATGGGCCTGGTATCCGTTTCATTGTCTTTTTACAGGGTTGTAAAATGCGTTGCCAATATTGCCACAATCCAGATACATGGGCAATGGAAACCAATAATTCAAGAGAGCGAACGGTTGAAGACGTTTTGCAAGAAGCGCTTCGTTATCGTGGCTTTTGGGGTAAAAAAGGTGGGATTACAGTAAGTGGTGGTGAAGCTCTTTTGCAGATTAATTTTGTGACTGCACTTTTTACCAAAGCTAAAGAATTGGGAATTCATTGCACTTTAGATACTTGTGCGATGCCGTTCCGCAATACACCAGAGTATCTCAAAGTTTTTGATCGCCTGCTTGAAGTGACAGATTTAGTGTTGCTGGATATTAAAGAAATCAATGATGCCCAGCATAAATTTGTGACAGGGCACACCAATAAGAATATTTTGGAATGTGCAAAATATCTGTCTGATAAAGGTGTTCCAATGTGGATTCGCCATGTTTTGGTTCCAACGTTGACAGACCGTGATGACGACTTAAAAGAATTAGGTGAGTTTGTCAAAACGTTAAAAACAGTTGATAAATTTGAAGTGCTACCTTATCATACAATGGGAGAATTTAAATGGCGTGAATTAGGAATTCCTTATCCATTAGAAGGTATTAAACCACCAACTGCTGACCGAATAAAAAATGCCAAAGAACTCATGAAAACCGAATCCTATACAGAGTATATGAATCGCGTGCACAATAGTTGATACAAAAAAGTGAGAGGTTGATGAGCACTCAAGGAGTTAGCTAGAAAAGCTGACAATTGGGTGCTTTTCTATCACTCTCTTTGTGAAAATCTTAAAATTGTGCTAAAATAGGATGTATAAAAAGTTTATGAGGTACTATCATGTCTAAAATTTTAGTTTTCGGTCATCAAAATCCAGATTCAGATGCGATTGGTTCAGCTGTAGCCTTTGCTTACCTTGCACGTGAGGCTTATGGATTGGATACAGAAGCGGTTGCTTTGGGAGAACCAAATGAAGAAACAGCGTTTGTCTTGGATACTTTTGGTGTAAAAGCACCGCGTGTGGTGACATCTGCAAAGGCAGAGGGAGTTGAGCAAGTTATTTTAACAGACCACAATGAATTTCAACAATCTATTTCTGACATTGCAGAGGTAGAAGTGTATGGCGTTGTGGATCACCATCGTGTGGCAAATTTTGAAACAGCTAGTCCACTTTATATGCGTTTGGAGCCTGTCGGTTCAGCTTCTTCTATCGTTTATCGCATGTTTAAAGAATCTGGCGTAGCTGTACCAAAAGAACTCGCAGGACTAATGCTCTCAGGTTTGATTTCGGATACTCTTCTTTTGAAATCACCTACTACACATCCAAGTGATAAAGTCATTGCTCCAGAATTAGCTGAATTGGCTGGTGTGAATTTGGAAGAATACGGTTTGGCTATGCTTAAAGCTGGAACGAACTTAGCAAGTAAATCTGCCGAAGAATTGATTGATATTGATGCTAAAACATTTGAATTAAACGGAAATCAAGTTCGTGTGGCACAGGTCAACACAGTTGATATTGCAGAAGTCTTGGAACGCCAAGCTGAACTGGAAGCAGCTATTGAAAAAACAAACGCAGCCAATGGTTATTCTGACTTTGTTTTAATGATTACTGACATTGTCAATTCAAACTCGGAAATCCTGGCAATCGGTCGCAATATGGACAAGGTAGAAGCAGCTTTCAATTTTGTTCTTGAAAATAACCACTCTTTCCTTGCTGGCGCTGTTTCTCGTAAGAAACAAGTCGTTCCGCAATTAACAGAAAGTTTTAATGCTTAAGAATAGAATAAAAAGGGAGTTTCGGCTCCTTTTTTGATACAATAGTTCTATGAAAATTCAAGATTTACAAAATGGGGATTTGCTTTTTGTGTCCAGCCAATCTGATATAGCAGAAGCTATTCAGCGATCAACTGGGCGGTATAACCATGTGGCAATCTTTTTTGACGGCTGGATGTACCATGCGACAAGTGAACAGGGTGTCATGAAGCAGCCGATAGAGGTATTTTTACAGGACGATGAATGCTATGATGTCTATGTTTTCCCTGATATAGATGTGAAAGCTGTCTGGAAAAGAGCAGAACAACACCTTTACAAGCCTTATAACAATAGCTTTTATCCAAATACGACAGGTTTTTACTGTTCTGAATATATTGCGGAAGTCCTCCCCATTTTTGAAACCATTGCTATGCAGTTCGGTGATGAAGATGAGGAAGTTGCTCCTTTTTGGCAGCAGTATTACAAGGAATTGGGGCTAGCTGTTCCTCTTCATCAGCCGGGAACCAATCCTAGCCAATTGGCTCAATCCGAAAAATTAGTTTACAAAGGAAGATTAGATGATTAAAGTAATCAATCCCAGTCGTTTGACACATCAGCCCTTTTTTCATGAATTGATAAATTACTTAGATCAACATGACGATGTTACTTTGCGAGAGATAAAGCGTGAGTTTGCAAATTTTCCCAATATTGATCGCTCTATAGAGGATTATATCAAGGCAGGCTATGTGCTTCGGGAAAATAAACGCTATCATCAAAGCGTTCCTCTGTTGGAAAATGTGACGGCTTTGTCTTTGGATCAGGAAGTCTTTGTGCGAGATGACAGTCCTCTTTATCAAGAATTGCTGAATATGCGTTTTGAGACGCATTTAACCAATCAAACAAACCAAGCTATTTTAGTAGAAAAAACGGATTTTCTCAGAGAGCAGTTGACGCTTTCCAATTATTTTTATAGGTTGAAACAACAATATCCATTGATCAATCAGCAACAAAAACTCTATGATTTGGTAGGAGATGTAAATCCTGAGTATGCTCTAAAATATATGACGACCTTCCTCTTAAAATATGGTCGCAAAACTGAGCTGATGCAGAAACGGCGTGATATTTTTGTAGATGCTCTAGTGATTTTAGGTTATATTGCGCCTAACGAAGCAGGGAAATATGAATTAAAATTGGATTTTGATAAGGAAACATTGACCTTTCGTGTAAAGGAAGCATTAGATAAATTATAGAATAATAAAATTTTAAGATTTTTTTGATAAATTTATAGGTATAAGAGTTAAATTTAGCAAGATTTGGTAATCACTAAATCGTTTCGTTGCATGAAAGGAAGGTATCGTGAATCTTTTAGAAAAAATTCGTCCGTCTCAGCCGTTGAAGTATTTGAAATGGTTTGATATTGTCATTGTGACAGCTCTGCTATTTGGACAATTTATCTATCGCTCAACGGAACTTTATCTTGCGAGCTTGTCACCGTCCACTACGGCAGCAGTAACAGGTACAGCTAGTAAAACAGCAAGTGACGGAGCAGCTTATGTTAGCAACCTAGAATGGCAGCTCCTTATGTTAGCTTTGACGATAGCTTACTTAATACTTCGCCGTTTTGATTTTAAGCAGTTGCCGATTCGTCTATCGTGGTCGGTACTCTTTTGGGTTCCCTTTATCTTTGCGGTGATGGGGATTTTGGCAGACACGGTGACAACCCTTAGCGGAGAATATAATTATTTTAATCCGCAATTATGGAAATACATTGATCTGTTAGAAATTTTCCGTAAATTTACTGATTTGACACCGATGCTGATTCTCTATGCTTTGCTCAACGGCTTTTACGAAGAATTTTTCTTCTTGGGGCTATTGACCTCAGTAAAAGACAAATATAAGTGGTGGGTTCTTCTTTATTCGACAATTATTCGTGTCTCTTTCCATACCTATCAGGGGATGCTCTGGGCGCTGACGATTGGTGTTGGTTTTGGACTTCTCTATTATTTCCTTTACAAATACAAGGTTAAAAATCTCTTGCCTTTCTTCCTCGTACATGCTCTTGCGGATATGTATGGATCAAGTCTAATGTATGTTTTGATTAGTTGGAGAAAATAAAATCATAAAGCAAGATTTTGATTTCTAAAGAATTGTGCATTTCTATTTGTTAGTATAAATTTGTAATTTTTCTTCAATAATTAAAGGTCGAAAACGTTTGTCTCGACCTTTATTAGTTTCTATAAATATTTTTCTGCAATCGCATAATCACCTGGATAGTTAGCTTTTTTACCATTTATAATTTGGTAGCAATCAGCGCCTTTGCCTGCTAGAATGACAGCATCGCCTTTTTTACTAGTTAAGCCAAGGGCTTTTTTAATAGCTTCTTCGCGGTCAGTAATCATATCAACATCAAAGGATATGTAAGAAGCAATTTCTTTGGCAATGGCAATTGGATCCTCGTAATTTGGATCATCTGCGGTTAAAATCACCATTAATTCTGGATGTTGATTGATTAGTAGACCAAAATCTTTGCGGCGACTTTCGCCCTTATTTCCAGTTGCACCGAGCACCAAAACAATCCTACCTTTTTGATGCTCTTGCACAACCGATAGGAGATTGGCGAGACTGACACCATTGTGTGCGTAATCCACAAACACTTTGGCACCATTTTGTTGGGTCAGCACTTCCATACGTCCAGGGACACGCGTAGCAGCAATGCCTTTTTTTATATCAGAAATAGTGGCACCTAAGCGTAGACAGGCAAGGCTAGCAGCAAGTGCATTTTCTTGGTTAAAACGTCCGATTAGCTGAATGTCAAATTTTTCTGTGAGGATTCCGCTTGTTTCAAAAGAAAAGGCTTGCGAATGATGAATTTGATTGTCTGAATGCTGTCCGTAGAAATCATGCTCCATGGAAGCAACTTGCTCAGCCAAAACTTCAAAATGGTCCATTTCGCTATTAACGACAACAGCTCGGCTATTTTCCATGAGGAGTCGCTTATGATAAAAATAATCTTCAAATGTCGGATGTTCAATTGGTCCGATATGATCAGGGCTGATATTAAGGAAAACACCAACGTCAAAGGTCAAACCATAAACCCGCTTTTTCAGATAAGCCTGACTGGAAACTTCCATGATGAGATGAGTCCGTCCATTTTCAACAGCTGTCGCCATCATTTTGAACAAATCCAAGCTTTCCGGTGTTGTCAAAGCAGATTTGAAGAAATGTTCTCCATCAAGCGTCGTGTTCATGGTAGACAAGAGAGCTGGCTTATGACTTTGTTGGAGGATATGATAGGCAAAATAAGCAGACGTTGTCTTTCCCTTAGTTCCTGTAAATGCGAGCAGTTTGAGTTTATCTTGTGGATTTCCATAAAATTCCATGGCAAGAAGGCTCATGGCTTGCTTTACGTCGTTGACTAGAATCACCGGAATAGTTACTTCAAAATCCGTCTCACTGACATAGAACTGTAAGCCTGATTCAACAGCTTTTTCCAAAAATTCTTTTTTAAAATTGTCACCTTTGACAAAGAAAAGAGTGGAAGCATCCACTTCACGGCTGTCGTAGCTGATATTATCAAATGTGAAATCAGTAGCTCTATAAAGGAAATGTCCCTTGTCGATAATCTCGCGGAAATTGTAATCGTTTTTTAAAATGTTTAATGCGTTTTCAATTGTTATCATATTTCTATTGTAAACTTAATGGCGAAGTTTTACAAGCGGAAAGGAAAAGTTTATAATAAGATGAGACTATTTTTAGAGGTTATGTATGGACCAACAAACAACAAATCAACAAAAGCAAATGCTTCTAGGGACAGCTTGGCTGACAGCTAGTAACTTTATCAGCCGTTTTTTAGGGGCAATTTATATCATTCCTTGGTATATCTGGATGGGAAAGCATGGTGCAGAGGCCAATGGTTTGTTTACCATGGGATACAATATTTATGCTTGGTTTCTTCTGATTTCCACGGCAGGTGTACCTGTCGCAGTCGCCAAGCAAGTTGCTAAATACAATACAATTGAGCAAAAAGATCATAGTTTTACTCTCATTCGTGAATTTTTGAAATTCATGCTCTTGTTGGGAGTCATTTTTGCAGTGATCATGTATCTCTTATCACCGTTCTTTGCGCGTGTGTCAGGAGTTGGGAAAGAGCTGATTCCAGTTATGCAGAGTCTGTCGTGGGCTGTGCTAGTATTTCCAGCCATGAGTGTTATTCGTGGATTTTTCCAAGGTTTTAACAATTTGAAACCGTATGCCATGAGCCAGATTGCCGAGCAGGTCATTCGTGTGATTTGGATGCTGCTTGCAACATTTTTCATTATGAAATTGGGCTCTAAAGATTATGTTGCTGCAGTGACCCAATCTACTTTTGCAGCCTTTGTCGGTATGTTTGCCAGTATGGCGGTTTTGGTTTATTTTCTTTGGAAAACCAATCTCTTGACATCTATCTTACACAAACCGGCTAATAGTGCTGAAATCAACAGCCGTGCTTTGCTGGTGGATACGATTCGTGAAGCCATTCCTTTTATCATCACGGGTTCTGCTATTCAGCTTTTCCAAATCATTGACCAGATGACATTTATCAATACGATGAAATGGTTCACCAATTATAGCAATTCTCAGCTGGTGGTTATGTTCAGTTATTTCTCTGCTAATCCAAATAAGATTACCATGATTTTGATTGCAGTAGCAACTTCGATCGGCGGTGTGGGGATTCCTTTGCTGACAGAAAACTATGTCAAAGGTGATTTAAAGGCGGCTGCGCGCTTGATTCAAGATAATTTGAGTATGTTACTGCTGTTTCTTTTACCAGCAACGATTGGTTCCGTCTTAGTAGCCCGTCCTTTGTATACGATTTTCTACGGACAACCAGATAGTTTAGCTTTGGGGCTCTTCATTTTTGCTATGTTACAGACGCTTATTCTTGGTGTCTATACTGTCTTGTCGCCAATGATTCAGGCGCTTTTTCAAAATCGTAAAGCAATTATCTATTTTGGTTACGGAGTTCTTGTTAAGCTCATTTTGCAAATTCCATTTATTTATCTGTTTAGGGCCTATGGACCGCTTCTGGCAACGACAATTGGACTCATCGTTCCAATCATTCTGATGTACCAACACATTCGTCAAGTAACTGGGCTCAATCAAACCATTCTCTTCAAACGGAGTTTGTTGATTGGAATTTTAACGGCAGTTATGGCTCTTTTGATTGCCATTGTGGAAGTCGTACTTGGCTTTGTCTTTCATCCAAGTGGACGCATTTCGAGTATGCTTTATTTGGTTATCATTGGTGGCTTGGGCATGGCTATTTATGGAGCAATGGCTTTGCGAGTCCGTTTGTTAGACCGCTTTATTGGTGAGAAAGCTCAAACCTTACGTCAAAAATTTCATATTCATTAAAAGGCCGAAAGGCTTTTTAATATTGTAGAAAAATTATAAAAATTAAGCTATAATGAAAATAGCTATTCTTGCAATCAAGTTCTATAATTTTTTGAATAGTCAGTATAGTTTAAAATTATATCTAGCTCTTGAAAAGAACAAAACACAGTATTTTCGTAAGATGTTACAATAGAATCACTTAGAATAATAAAGGTTGATTGATTCTATTTCGATCTTATGGAGGTTATTTATTATGGATAAAAAGTTACAATTAGACACGATTTTAGCTCATGCTGGTATTAAAACAGATGAAGCAACAGGTGCCTTGACAACACCTTTGCATTTTTCAACGACCTATCAGCATCCAGAATTTGGAAAATCCACTGGATATGACTATACGCGCACGAAAAACCCAACGCGAAGCAGCTTGGAAAAGACGTTAGCAGCCATTGAGCATGCGGATTATGCATTAGCTACGAGCTCAGGAATGAGCGCCATTGTTTTGGCTTTTAGTGTTTTTCCAGTTGGAAGCAAGGTTCTAGCAGTTCGTGACCTTTATGGCGGTTCTTTTCGCTGGTTTCATCAAGTGGAGCAAGAAGGGCGCTTTCACTTTACATATGCAAATACGGAAGAAGAATTACTTGCGGCTTTAACAGAGGATATAGATGTGGTGTATCTAGAAACCCCGACGAATCCGTTAATGCTTGAGTTTGATATTGCGGCTATTGCAGAAAAAGCTCATGCAAAAGGTGCAAAGGTTATTGTAGATAACACATTTTATACTCCAATCTATCAACGTCCTTTGGAAAATGGAGCGGATCTTGTGCTACATTCAGCAACTAAGTACTTAGGAGGACATAATGATGTTCTGGCTGGTGCTCTTATGACGAGTGACAAAGAGCTTTATAAGAATCTATTCTACAATCTCAATACGACAGGAGCTGTCTTATCTCCATTTGATAGTTATCTCTTGCTTCGAGGTTTGAAAACTTTGTCTCTACGTATGGAGCGTTCAACAAAAAATGCACAAGCTGTAGCAGCTTTTTTGAAAGATTCGCCAGCAGTAAAAGAGGTTCTCTATCCGGGAAAGGGTGGCATGATTTCCTTTAAAGTAAAGGATGAAGCAGTTATTCCACATTTGCTAAATACGCTAAAAGTCTTTACCTTTGCAGAAAGCTTGGGGGGAGTAGAAAGCTTGATTACTTATCCTGCGACACAAACACATGCAGATATTCCAGCTGACGTGCGGAAATCCTACGGTTTAACAGATGACTTATTGCGTTTATCCATTGGAATCGAAGACAGCCAAGACTTAATCACAGATTTAAAATTTGCTTTGGAGGTATAATATGAGCAAATACAATTTTCAAACAGCACCGAATCGCTTATCTCACCACACTTATAAGTGGAAAGAGACAGAGACAGACCCTCAATTACTGCCGGCGTGGATTGCAGATATGGACTTTGAGGTCATGCCGGAAGTAAAAAATGCGATTCATGACTATGCAGAGCAGTTGGTTTATGGCTATACTTATGCGAGTGATGAGCTACTCCAAGCGGTGTTGGATTGGGAAAAGAGCGAACATCGGTATTCGTTTGATAAGGAAGATATCGTTTTTGTAGAAGGTGTTGTGCCAGCTATTTCTCTTGCGATTCAAGCCTTTACCAAAGAGGGAGACGCTGTTTTAATCAATTCTCCTGTTTATCCACCTTTTGCTCGTAGCGTTCGCTTAAACAATCGAAAATTAGTATCTAATTCTCTCAAAGAAGAAAACGGTTTGTTTCAAATTGACTTTGAGCAATTGGAAAAAGAGATTGTCGAAAATAATGTGAAATTGTATCTTCTTTGCAGTCCGCACAATCCCGGAGGACGTGTTTGGGAAAGAGAGGTTTTGGAAAGAATCGGTCATCTTTGTCAAGAACACCAGGTTATCTTGGCATCAGATGAGATTCATCAAGATTTGACCTTGTTTGGTCATGAGCATGTTTCCTTTAATACCATTTCACCTGATTTTAAAGAATTTGCCATCATACTGTCTAGTGCTACCAAGACCTTTAATATTGCAGGCACTAAAAATTCCTATGCTGTTATTGAAAATCCTGCATTGCGTGCACGGTTTAAACGTCAGCAGCTTGCCAATAACCACCATGAAGTGTCAAGTTTAGGGTACATTGCGACAGAAACGGCCTATCGTTATGGCAAGCCTTGGTTAGTGGCACTAAAAGCTGTTTTAGAAGAAAATATTCAATTTGCGGTGGATTATTTTGCCAAAGAAGCTCCGCGTTTAAAAGTAATGAAACCACAAGGGACCTATCTGATATGGCTTGATTTCAGTGCCTATGGTTTGACAGATGATGAACTTTTTGCTTTGTTGCATGACCAAGCCAAAGTCATTCTCAATCGAGGAAGTGATTATGGAAAAGAGGGGGAGTTGCATGCAAGATTAAATATTGCAACACCAAAACCCTTAGTAGAAGAGATTTGCAAGAGAATCGTGCATTGTTTGCCACAATAAGAATGAAAAGAAATTTCCAGAAACAGCCATTTGGGGTTGACAATCATTCTTAAGTGGAGTATAGTTAGTATGAAAAATCGGTAGGTGAGGCTACCATAGGGATACGGATGACTACCGCAAAGTAGTGGAGACACTACGCGTTGGTTAGCAGTTGAGATCGCTAAGGTTTCGACTAATGTCATTTCATCGCCCTACGGAGTTAAAGCTTGAACGGTAACACAAGACATACAGTCCTGCCATGTTTTTTCATGGTAGGATTTTAGTGTTTTGAACTGATTTTTTAAAAGGAAAACCGCAAGGGAAAGGAGTGAGGAATATGCCAAATGATGATCACCCGAGTCAACAGAAAACCAGTCGATTGCCATATCTGAGCATTCCTCATGCTCCCTTTGGAATCGACTCTAGCAAATGAAGGAATCTGAGATCAATAGAAATATTACAGCTCAGATAGTCTTAGATAGAGGAGAAAATCAGTGAAAACAGCAAAAGAAAGATTAACAGATGCTCTTCGTATGTCTGTAGGGGACACGATGACCTTTTTCAACACTTCCAGAGCAGGACTGACAGAAGAGCAAGTTGAAGAAAATCGCGACTTATATGGCGAAAATGAATTGACAAAAGGGCAAGAAGATTCAATTTTTAAAAAGATTTATGAGTCCATTATCAATCCCTTTACCGTTATTCTCTTACTCATTGCATTGGTGTCTTTGGTGACCAATGTTTGGCTGGCAAAGCCAGGGCAAGAAGACCCGACGACATTTATCATCATCGTTGTCCTTGTCTTGTTGTCTGGTAGTATTCGCTTTGTGCAAGAATTGCGGAGCGACAAAGCAGCCAGCAATCTTTCACGTATGATTGTCAATACAGTGACAGTCGTCCGTGAGGGAAAAGAGCAAGAAATTCCGATTACAGAATTAGTAGTAGGAGACATTATCCGCTTGAGTGCAGGAGATATGCTACCAGCAGATGTGCTAATCTTAGATTCGCGCGACTTCTTTGTGCAACAGTCAGGTTTGACAGGTGAAAGTGATGCTGTTGAAAAAATGGCGCTGGATAAATGTGAGACAAAAGAAACAGATAGCTTGCTTGAGTCTGAAGCACTTGCCTTTATGGGAACCAATGTAATCTCTGGTCGTGCCATTGCTCTTGTTCTGGTCGTTGGAGACGATACCAAGATGGGTGCTATTGAGCAAACGCTCAATACGTATGACGAACCAACTTCATTTGAGCGGGAAATGAACAGTATTTCGTGGCTGCTCATTCGTCTCATGCTGGTACTTGTGCCCGTTGTCTTTTTCATCAATGGTCTGACAGACGGAGATTGGTTGGAGGCTGGTGTATTTGCACTTAGTGTCGGTGTTGGTTTGACACCAGAAATGCTGCCTATGGTCATCACTGCAAGCTTGGCTAAGGGTTCTATTCTTATGGCAAAAGAAAAAGTTGTCATCAAGAAACTCAATGCCATTCAAGATTTGGGAGCGATTGATATCCTTTGCACGGATAAAACAGGTACATTGACGCAAGATGAGATTGTCTTGGAATATCCGCTGGATATTCATGGAGAGCTTGATTTAGCCGTTCTTCGCAGGGCTTATCTTAATTCGTATTACCAAACAGGGCTAAAAAACCTAATGGATCGTGCTATTATCAATCGGACAGAAAAAGAAGCTGAAAAGCATGAAATCGTTCGGAACTTGGACCAAACTTTTAAGAAAATTGATGAATTGCCTTTTGATTTTGAACGCCGCCGCATGAGTGTGCTGGTTCGAGATGATGAAAATGTCGTTAGCATGGTAACAAAAGGTGCTTTGGAAGAAATGTTAGCCATTTCAAATTATGTCGAAGACAAAGGGGAAATCCTTCCTTTGACGGAAGAAATTCGTCAAGAAATTTTAGCAGAAGTTGCACAGTTAAATGAACAAGGACTGCGTGTGCTGGGCGTCAGCTATCGCTCAGACTTAGATGCTGACTATGAATACACAGTAGAAGATGAGTCTGATATGATTTTGACGGGTTATCTTGCTTTCCTTGACCCGCCAAAACCTTCTGCAGCGCCTGCTATCAAGGCTTTAACAGAATATGGTGTTGCCACCAAAATTTTGACAGGGGACAATGAAAAAGTCACAGAAGCGGTCTGTGAGAAAGTTGGTTTAGATGCAGAACATATCCTACTTGGCTCTGTGATTGAAACGATGTCAGATGACGAATTGAGTAAGGTGGTTGAAACCACAACTGTTTTTGCAAAATTATCTCCTGACCAAAAAGCGCGTATCATTTTGCAGCTGAAAGCAAATGGGCATAAGGTTGGCTATATGGGAGACGGCATCAATGATGCACCTTCTATGAAAGTAGCTGATGTAGGGATTTCAGTTGATACAGCTGTCGATATTGCTAAAGAAACAGCTGATGTTATCCTGTTAGATAAGGACTTGTTGGTGCTTGAAAAAGGCTTGGTGGAAGGTCGCAAAGTCTATGCTAATATGACCAAATATATCAAGATGACAGTCAGTTCCAACTTCGGGAATATCTTTTCCTTGTTGATTTCAAGTATTTTCCTACCATTTTTGCCTATGGCACCGATTCATTTGATTGTGTTGAATTTGGTCTATGATATTTCTTGTATCGCTTTGCCGTTTGACAATGTCGACTGTGAATTTTTACAAAAACCGCGCATTTGGAGTGCAAAATCCATTACTCGTTTCATGGCTTGGATTGGTCCAATCAGTTCTATTTTTGACTGTATGACCTTCTTGATTTTGTTCTTTATCGTTGCACCGATGATGACAGGTTCTGTTTATCATCATGGGATGTCTAGCGAATTCATCACCATTTTCCAAACAGGTTGGTTTATTGAGTCCATGTGGACGCAAACCATGGTTATCTATATGCTGCGCTCACCTAAACTGCCATTTATTCAAAGCAGACCGGCTTTGTCTGTAGTTATGACAACGCTAGCAGCCGTGTTCTTTGTAACCTTATTGCCCTACGGTCCTTTTTCAGCACTTTTAAAAGTGGCTCCATTAAACGGTACTTATTTCTTATTCTTAATCCTTGTCATGATTTTATATATGGCAAGTGTTACGTTTGTGAAGCATCTTTATATTAAGAAATACCATGAATGGTTGTAAGCAATTGACAATCTTTGAAAAGGCTTGTTTGTCACGAGCCTTTTTTATGTTTTTTTGATATAATAAGAAGAATAAATTGAAAGAAGGAAAACCAATCATGGAAAAATTTCAAGTGATCGCACATCCGCTCATTCAGCATAAATTGTCTATCTTACGTCGTACGGATACCTCTACTAAGGCTTTTCGTGAGTTAGTAAATGAAATTGCTATGCTGATGGGCTATGAAGTTTTACGTGACTTACCATTAGAAGATGTGGAAATTGAAACGCCGATTACAAAGACGGTTCAAAAACAATTGGCTGGTAAAAAATTAGCCATTGTTCCAATCTTACGTGCAGGTATCGGTATGGTGGATGGTCTTTTGAGCCTTGTGCCAGCTGCTAAAGTTGGACATATTGGTATGTATCGCGACGAAGAAACCCTAAAACCAGTTGAGTACCTCGTGAAGTTACCAGAAGACATTAGCCAACGTCAAATCTTTGTGGTGGATCCAATGCTGGCGACAGGTGGATCTGCCATTTTAGCCATTGATTCATTGAAAAAGCGCGGAGCGCACAATATTAAATTTGTCTGCCTTGTTTCAGCGCCAGAAGGTGTGAAAGCTTTACAAGAAGCTCACCCAGACGTAGAAATCTTTACAGCGGCCCTTGATGATCACTTGAATGAAAACGGCTATATCGTTCCAGGATTGGGAGATGCAGGAGATCGTCTTTTCGGTACAAAATAATGAGTTTTATGTTTGACCTTTTTTGACCAAAAGACTATAATAGTCTCATATTTGAAAAATCTCACTAAAAATTGTTAGTCAGATTAAATATCAGATGAAAAGGAGAATACAATGATTCCTGTAGTTATTGAACAAACAAGTCGTGGGGAACGTTCCTACGATATTTACTCACGCTTATTAAAAGATCGCATTATTATGCTGACAGGTCCTGTTGAGGACAATATGGCTAATTCTATTATTGCGCAATTGCTTTTCCTTGATGCACAAGATAATACTAAAGATATTTATCTTTACATCAATACGCCAGGAGGTTCTGTATCGGCGGGTCTAGCGATTGTCGATACCATGAACTTCATCAAATCAGATGTTCAAACAATTGTCATGGGGATGGCTGCTTCCATGGGAACTATTATTGCTTCAAGCGGTGCTAAAGGCAAACGCTTCATGTTGCCGAATGCAGAATACTTGATTCACCAACCAATGGGTGGAACTGGTAGCGGTACGCAACAAACCGATATGGCGATTGCAGCTGAGCATTTGCTGAAAACTCGGAATAACTTGGAGAAAATCCTTGCGGATAATTCAGGGAAAACCATTAAGCAAGTACATAAAGACGCAGAACGCGATTATTGGATGAGCGCTCAAGAAACCTTGGATTATGGTTTCATTGATGAAATTATGGCAAATAATAATTTAAACTAGTCATTTGTTTATTACTGTATGAAAAATGTCCTCTGATGGGCATTTTTTTGATATACTTATAAATGATAAAAATAAATTAGAAAGAAAATTCATGTTTAAAAAAGAAGAACGCACAGGGATAATTGTGTATTTATATTATAATCGAGATGTGAAAAAAATAGAAGCTATTGGGGACATTGTCTATCATTCTAAAAAGCATCGTTACCTCCAGCTGTATGTAGATACTGTGCAAGTAGATCGTATTGTTGAGAAACTATCTAAAGAAAAATATGTCAAACAAGTACGAGTCTGCCATATTCAAGAATTAGACACAGACTTTGTTGGAAGTCTGTTTAGAGATAAAGAAAACGTAAACATATAAAAAAATCTCATTTACCACTTGACAATTGTCAGATAATTCGGTATATTCTTAACATATCATTTCGGAACGAGGAGATAAGAATATGAAGAAAAAATTTGCTCTATCATTTGTTGCTCTTGCAAGCGTTGCCCTTCTTGCCGCTTGTGGGGAAGTAAAGTCAGGTGGTTCCAATGCAACTGGTACAAAAGTTGCTGACAAGACCATTAAAATTGGATTCAACTTTGAAGAAACTGGTGCAACAGCAGCATACGGGACAGCTGAACAAAAAGGTGCCCAACTGGCTGTTGATGAAATCAACAAAGCCGGTGGTATTGACGGCAAGAAACTTGAAGTTGTTGACAAGGATAATAAATCTGAAACAGCAGAAGCAGCTTCTGTCACGACTAACTTGGTAACCCAATCAAAAGTAAATGCAGTCGTAGGACCTGCAACTTCTGGTGCAACAGCAGCGGCAGTTCCCAATGCGACAAAAGCAGGTGTCCCTTTGATTTCTCCTAGTGCGACACAAGACGGTTTGACGAAAAATCAAGAATACTTATTCATCGGAACTTTCCAAGACAGTTTCCAAGGGAAAATCATTTCTAAATATGTTACAGAAAAGTTAAAAGCGAAAAAAGTTGTACTTTATACAGATAACTCAAGTGACTATGCTAAAGGTGTTGCAAAAGCTTTCCGTAATGCCTACAAAGGTGAGATTGTTGCAGATGAAAAGTTTGTCGCTGGTGATACTGATTTCCAAGCAGCTCTTACCAAAATGAAAGGCAAAGATTTTGATGCCATTATCGTACCTGGATATTATACAGAAGCTGGTAAAATTGTAAACCAAGCGCGTGGTATGGGCATTGATAAGCCAATCGTTGGTGGTGACGGCTTTAATGGCGAAGAATTTGTCCAACAAGCAACACCAGCTAAAGCTTCAAATATCTACTATATCTCAGGCTTCTCTTCAACAGTTGATGTCTCAGATAAAGCAAAGAAATTCCTTGAAGCTTACAAAGCTAAATACAACAATGAAGAACCTTCAACATTTGCAGCACTAGCATACGATTCAGTTTATCTTGTTGCTAATGCTGCCAAGGGTGCGAAAACATCTGTTGACATCAAAGACAATCTTGCTAAGACAAAGAATTTTGAAGGTGTAACAGGTGATACCAGCTTTGATAAGAATCATAACACTGTTAAAACAGCCTTTATGATGGCCATGAACAATGGGAAGGTCACAGCAGCTGAAACGGTTAAGCCATAATCATTTGCAGGATTGCTTAAAATATATTTTATAGTGTATAAAAGAGTAACTATTTATGGTAAGCATCGTAGATAGTTACTTCTCTTTATACGGGTTAAAAGAAAAGAGGCGGGACAAAAGTCTTAGTCTTAAAAATATGTTTCATTAAGGTTTGTAAGACATAGTGATTGATTGTTAGATATGTTTTAAGCTGTTGAAAAGTAATCAACTGTGAAGTAAGAGCTACAAGGCTTGACGGTCTCTTTTGCTCAAACTTAGAATAGATGAGTGAGAAAAATCATTTTTTTGAAATGATGACTTGACTCGCTCTTTTTTCACGATAGATAAGAAAATGTGAACAATCACATAGTTCTTTCTTCTATACTATAATTAGAAAGTGTGGTGGCCATGCTCCAACAACTTGTTAATGGTCTAATTTTAGGGAGTGTCTATGCTTTGCTCGCTCTCGGCTATACCATGGTTTATGGAATTATCAAACTCATCAACTTCGCTCATGGAGACATTTATATGATGGGCGCTTTTATGGGCTATTTCCTGATTAACTCTCTTCATCTTAATTTTTTCCTTGCCTTGATTTTGGCGATGGTTGGGACAGCAGCTTTAGGCGTGCTGGTCGAGTTTTTGGCTTATCGTCCATTGAGAAATTCAACTCGGATTGCAGCTTTGATTACTGCGATTGGTGTTTCATTTTTCTTGGAATATGTGATGGTCTATTTTGTGGGGGCCAATACTCGTTCGTTCCCACAAGTGATTGAAACGGTTCGTTATAATTTTGGTCCGATTAGTCTCACAAATATCCAATTGATGATTTTGGTCATTTCCTTAATCTTGATGGTGTTATTGCAAGTCATTGTTCAAAAGACCAAAATGGGAAAAGCGATGCGGGCAGTTTCGGTCGATAGCGATGCGGCGCAACTAATGGGAATTAATGTCAATCGTACGATTAGTTTCACTTTTGCTTTGGGTTCGGCTTTGGCAGGAGCGGCAGGTGTGCTCATTGCGCTTTATTATAATTCCCTTGAACCATTGATGGGAATGACTCCAGGGCTGAAATCGTTTGTTGCTGCAGTTCTTGGTGGGATTGGCATTATCCCTGGAGCAGCATTGGGAGGTTTTGTCATTGGTTTGTTAGAAACCTTTGCAACAGCTTTTGGTATGTCAGATTTCCGTGATGCGATTGTGTATGGTATTTTAATCTTAATCTTGCTTGTTCGTCCTGCAGGTATTCTTGGTAAGAATGTGAAAGAGAAGGTATAGGCTATGAAAAAGAATGTAAAAGTAAATATTTTATGGTTTGTGCTCCTTCTTGCAGGGTATGGTTTGATTGCCTTACTTGTCAGCGCTGGAGTTTTGAATGATTTTTATCTACAAATCTTACAACAAATTGGCATTAACATTATTTTAGCAGTAGGTTTGAATTTGATTGTCGGTTTCTCAGGTCAATTTTCTCTGGGACATGCAGGTTTCATGGCAATTGGTGCTTATGCGGCTGCAATTATTGGTTCGAGATCTGCCACCTATCCTGCCTTTTTTACGGCTATGGTGTTAGGGGCGTTGATTGCAGGGGCAGTGGCTTTGATTGTTGGGATTCCTACTCTTCGCTTGAAAGGCGATTATTTAGCGATTGCAACGCTTGGGGTCTCTGAAATCATTCGCATTTTAATCATTAACGGTGGTGATTTGACCAATGGAGCTGCGGGTATCTTGGGTATTCCTGCCTTTACCAATTGGCAAATGGTATATTTCTTTGTAGTTATTACAACTATTTTGACCATCAATTTTTTGCGGAGCCCAATTGGACGAGCAACCTTATCAGTTCGTGAAGATGAAATTGCAGCAGGGTCTGTAGGAGTCAACACTACTAAAATTAAAGTGGTTGCGTTTGTCTTCGGAGCTATAACAGCTAGTATTGCAGGCTCACTTCAGGCGGGATTTATCGGCTCTGTTGTGCCGAAAGATTATACCTTCATCAATAGTATCAATGTCTTGATTATCGTGGTCTTTGGTGGTCTTGGTTCTATGACGGGAACCGTTGTTGCAGCGATTGTCTTGGGAATTTTAAACATGGTACTTCAAAACGTAGCAAGTATTCGGATGATTATCTATTCTCTTGCTTTAATTTTGGTGATGATTTTTCGTCCAGGAGGACTTCTTGGTACATGGGAATTAAGCCTCTCACGCTTCTTTAAAAAAGATAAGGAGGTCAACTAATGGCGCTTCTTGATGTAAAAAATCTAACAAAAAATTTCGGCGGGCTGACTGCTGTTGGCGATGTGACCTTGGAGCTGAATGAGGGCGAATTAGTCGGTCTCATTGGTCCAAACGGTGCTGGAAAAACAACTTTGTTTAACTTACTGACGGGTGTTTATGAGCCAAGTGAAGGAAGCGTAACCTTGGATGGGCATTTGCTCAATGGCAAGGCTCCTTATAAGATTGCTTCCTTAGGACTCAGTCGGACATTCCAAAATATTCGCTTGTTTAAAGATTTGACAGTCCTAGAGAATGTCTTGATTTCTTTTGGAAATCACCACAAAGCACATGTTTTTGCTAGCTTCTTTCGTTTGCCAGCTTTTTATAAAAGTGAAGCAGCATTGCGTGAGAAAGCATTGGAATTACTAAAAATCTTTGACCTAGACGGTGAAGCAGAAACGCTTGCTAAGAATTTAGCTTATGGACAACAACGTCGTTTGGAAATTGTGCGTGCTCTAGCAACAGAACCCAAAATTCTCTTTCTTGATGAGCCTGCTGCGGGAATGAATCCACAGGAAACAGCAGAATTGACAGAGTTAATTCGTCGCATAAAAAATGAATTCCAAATCACAATCATGCTGATTGAGCATGACATGAGTTTAGTCATGGAAGTGACGGAACGAATTTATGTATTGGAGTATGGTCGTTTGATCGCACACGGAACTCCTGACGAGATCAAAAATGATAAGCGTGTTATCGAAGCCTATCTAGGAGGTGAAGCCTAATGTCTATGCTAAAAGTTGAAAATCTTTCCGTCCATTATGGCATGATTCAGGCTGTCCGAGATGTCAGCTTTGAAGTCAACGAGGGCGAAGTTGTTTCTCTCATCGGTGCCAATGGTGCCGGAAAAACCACGATTCTTCGGACCATTTCAGGACTGGTTCGTCCAAGTGCAGGAAAAATTGAGTTTCTAGGAAATGAAATTCAAAAAGTTCCTGCTCAGAAAATTGTAGCAGCAGGGCTTTCTCAGGTACCCGAAGGACGCCATGTTTTCCCAGGCCTGACTGTTTTGGAAAACCTAGAAATGGGTGCTTTCTTAAAAACAAATCGCGATGAAAATCAAGCAAATCTAAAAAAAGTCTTCTCACGCTTTCCGCGTTTAGAAGAACGTAAAAATCAAGATGCTGCAACTCTTTCTGGAGGTGAGCAGCAGATGCTTGCTATGGGACGAGCTCTTATGTCTACTCCAAAACTTCTGCTTTTAGATGAGCCTTCAATGGGACTGGCTCCTCTCTTCATTCAAGAAATTTTTGATATTATTCAAGATATTCAAAAACAAGGCACAACTGTTCTATTGATTGAGCAAAATGCCAATAAAGCCCTCTCAATTGCCGACCGTGGCTACGTTTTAGAAACAGGAAACATCGTGTTGTCTGGCACAGGAAAAGAATTGCTCGCTTCCGATGAAGTCCGCAAGGCTTATCTTGGTGGGTGAAAAAGGAGAAAGAAGTGGTTTTCTACTTCTTTTTTATTCACTAATAGTATTCTTGAAAACATAAGCAAGTACCTTGAAAGCGTTTGAAATAAACTAGAAAATACAGTATAATAGAACTGAAAAATCAGAGATAAAGGAGATTTCCATGGCAGTTAAAGATTTTATGACGCGAAAAGTGGTGTATATTAGCCCAGACACGACAGTAGCGCATGCGGCGGATATTATGCGTGAGCAGGGATTGCACCGGCTTCCTGTTATTGAAAATGACCAATTGGTTGGTCTGGTGACTGAAGGAACGATTGCCGAAGCAAGCCCTTCAAAAGCAACGAGCTTATCCATTTACGAGATGAATTATTTGCTAAACAAGACAAAGATTAAAGACGTCATGATTCGTGATGTGGTGACGGTGTCACAATTTGCTAGTTTGGAAGATGCTACTTACTTGATGTTGAAAAATAAAATTGGCATTTTGCCAGTGGTGGACAATCAGCAAGTATACGGCGTCATTACAGATCGTGATGTTTTCAGAGCCTTTCTTGAAATTGCTGGCTATGGTGAAGAAGGCATTCGCGTGCGTTTCATTACAGAAGATGAAGTCGGCGTGTTGGAGAAGATTGTGCATTTGATTGTCGAAGAAAATCTCAATATCTCTAACGCTGTTAATATTCCACGCAAAGATGGCAAAGTTATCATTGAAGTTCAAATTGATGGTAATGTGGATTTGCCGGCTTTAAAAGCGAAATTTGAAGACAAAGGCATTCAGGTAGAAGACATTACCCGTACTTCAGCAAAAGCATTATAAGACAACAAAAAACGCATGAGAGCAGTTCATTTAACTGTGTTCATGCGTTTTTTTATAATGGGAGCAAGATTATTTCTGAATCGGTTGCTTATTGACATCTAAGGTAAAGCCTTCACCAAGGATTTCATGGGCATCTGTAATGGTAATAAAGGCATGTGGATCGACGCTATGAATAACTTTTTTCATGGATTGCATTTCGTTTCGTCCAACGACGCAGTAAATGAGTTTCAAATCATTCTCGCTGTAGTAGCCTTGCCCATTGATGAAAGTAATTCCACGACCGAGATCTTCATCAATTTTCTTTGCCAATTCTTCTGGACGGCTAGTAATAACCATGAAGCCCTTGCCGGCATAACCGCCTTCACCAATCAAGTCAATCACTCGTGAAGCGATAAAGACAAAAATCAAGGTATAAATCACTAGGCGAACATCTTTAAAAACAAGTATAACGAAAATAAGGACGCAGAAGTCTACAGTAAACATCAATTTTCCCATGGAGATATTCGTATACTTGTTAGCGATTCGAGCAATAATATCGGTACCACCAGTCGTACCACCGGCATTGAAAACAATTCCTAGTCCAACGCCAGCAATAATCCCTGTCAGAAGCGTCACAATCACGAGGTCGCCTTCAAGGTTAATCACGAAAGGAATTTTTTCAAATATCGCCAGCCAAGCAGAAACGGCAAAAGTCCCTAAAATACTAGAGTACAAAAGCCGCGTTCCAAAAATTCTCCAAGCAATAATGAAAAGAGGAATGTTGATGATGAGATTCATCAGTGAAACAGGAATCTTAAAAAGATAGTATGTAATGAGTGTCACACCAGTTGCGCCTCCCTCATACAAATGATTCGGAATAATCAGATAATTGATTGCAAAAGCAAAAATTCCAGCTCCTAGAATAATCGTTAGATAGTTTTTAAACTTAGACATGATAACCTCCTAATAATTTCTGTACATTCTATTGTATCAAATCTTGAAAACTTATGTATCATTTTGAAAAAATTTTTTTAAACTTTTTCTGGCAATGATTTTTCTGGAGTTTTTTGTTAAAATAGAAAGGAGAAAAAGGAAGAAATGAGTTAGTATGTCAAAAGGAATATTCATCTCTTTAGAGGGACCAGACGGTGCAGGAAAAACAAGTGTTTTAGAAGCCTTGATTCCCATTTTAGAAGCAAAAGGGCAGGCGTTTGTCACAACGCGTGAGCCTGGTGGAGTGGCAGTTGCGGAGAAGATTCGTGATGTTGTTTTAGATCCGAAGCATACGGAAATCGATGAAAAAACGGAATTGCTCCTTTATATTGCCAGTCGCAGGCAACATTTGGTGGAACGTATTTTGCCTGCTTTAGATCGTGGTGAAATGGTGCTGGTGGATCGCTTTATTGATAGTTCGGTGGCGTATCAAGGTTTTGGTCGAGGTCTGAAGGTGGCTGATATTGATTGGCTGAATGATTTTGCGACCGACGGTTTGAAGCCAGATTTGACCCTTTATTTTGATATTGAAGCAGAGGAAGGCTTGGCTCGTATTGCTAAGAGCAAAGAGCGTGGTGCGGACCGTTTGGATCGTGAAAGTGTGGAATGGCATCAGCGCGTGCGTGAGGGATATTTGTCTATTCTTGAAAAAGAGCCAAATCGTGTGAGAAAGATTGATGCCAGTCAGCCATTAGAAAAGGTCGTCGCAGATACTTTAGCAGTATTGGCAGAACGAGTTGAGAGTTTAAGATGAAAATAGAAGAATTAGCTCGGTTACAGCCAGTCTTGTTTGAGCGTTTTGAACAAATTTTACAGCAGAATCGTCTGAATCATGCTTATCTGTTTACAGGAGCTTTCGGTAGTTTTGAGATGGCTCAATGTTTAGCTCAGAGTTTGTTTTGCACTAATAAAAATGGTGTCTTGCCTTGTGGAGAATGCCGAAATTGTCGTTTGATTGAGGAAGAGGATTTTTCAGATGTGACGGTTGTTCGACCAATCAATAATATCATAAAGACAGAGCGAGTCAGAGAATTGGTACGCAATTTTTCGCAGTCTGGATTTGAGAGCAACAAGCAAGTGTTTATCATTTGTGATGCGGACAAGATGCATGTCAATGCAGCTAATTCGCTGTTAAAGGTCATTGAAGAGCCGCAAAGTGAAGTGTATATTTTCTTGTTGACAGCGGATGAAAATCTTATTTTGCCCACGATTAAAAGCCGAGCGCAGCTATTTCATTTTCCAAAAAATCAAGCCTATTTGCTTGAAAAATTGGAGCAGACTGGGCTGATAAAGACACAAGCAGAATTGTTAACTGCTTATAGTCAAACAGAAGAAGAAGCCATGCGTTTGGCAGCTAGTCCAGCTTTTTTTGACTTGGCAGCAGAATGTGATTGTTTTGCATCGCTTTGCTTAAACCGAAAAGAGACTGCTTATTTGCAGGTTGCGAAGTTGGCTAGTCTGGCAGATGATAAGGAAAAGCAAGAACAGGCTTTGAAACTCTTGGAGCTTCTCTTTGCAAAAGAAATGCAAACAACATGTGGACGCTTCTATTTAGAAGGTATATTTACAGCAAGAAAAATGTGGCGAGCCAATGTTAGTTTTCAAAATGCACTAGAATATATGGTGTTACAAGAAAGAGAATGATGTGCTACGTTGGCACAGGAAAATGGTAGTGAGGATGAATAAAAAAGAATTATTTGATGCTCTTGATGAATTTTCTCAAAATCTGCTTGTGACTTTGGCAGAAGTAGAGGCAATTAAGAAAAATCTGAAAGGCGTAGTAGAAGAAAACGTAGCGCTTCGTTTGGAAAACGATAAATTACGAGAGCGATTGGGCCAAGTGGAGCATACAACAACACCAAAAACAAAAAGAAATCGCGATAATCTGCGTAAATTATACGAAGACGGTTTTCATGTCTGTACGGATTTTTATGGTCAACGCCGTGAAAATGATGCAGAATGCATGTTTTGTGACGAGTTGCTGTTTAGGGAGTAAGCATGCAGATTCAAAAAAGTTTTAAAGGTCAGTCTCCTTATGGGAAGCTCTATCTGGTGGCTACTCCGATTGGGAATATGGACGATATGAGCATCCGTATGGTGAATACTCTGAAAGAAGTCGATTTCATTGCAGCAGAAGATACCAGAAATACTGGTTTGTTGCTCAAGCATTTTGGTATTACTACGAAGCAGATTAGCTTTCACGAGCATAATGCCAAAGAAAAAATTCCTGATTTGATTCGTTTGCTGAAAAATGGTCAGGATATTGCGCAGGTTTCGGATGCCGGCTTGCCTAGCATTTCGGACCCAGGGCATGATTTAGTCAAGGCTGCTATTGATGAGGAAATCGCAGTAGTGACTGTGCCTGGTCCCAGCGCAGGCATTTCAGCTTTGATAGCTAGTGGCTTAGCTCCACAACCTCATATTTTTTATGGATTTTTGCCACGCAAGGCTGGTCAGCAAAAAGAGTTTTTTTCTAATAAAAAAGCCTATCCAGAGACACAGATTTTTTACGAATCTCCTCATCGGGTCAAAGCCACTTTAGAAAATATGCTCAGTATCTATGGGGATCGTTCTGTAGTACTAGTACGGGAATTAACTAAGATTTATGAAGAATACCAGCGCGGCTTGATTTCAGAAGTGATAGAGTCTATTTCGGAAAATCCGCTCAAGGGCGAATGTTTGCTGATTGTAGAAGGAGCGAGCGAAGAAGTTGTTGAACAGTCAGAAGCGGATTTGTTGGCAGAGGTTGATCTTCTAGTAGCAGCAGGAGCAAAGAAAAATCAAGCTATCAAAGAAGTAGCGAAAAAATACGGCTGGAATAAGAATGAATTATATGCTCGTTATCATGAGCAAGTCAGTGAGTAAAAATGACTTTTTATAAACAAATTTATATTTCCCCTTTAGGAGAAATGTCTTTGGTTGCTGATGAGACAGGGCTTGTTGGAGCTTGGTTTTTCAAGCAGAAATATTTTGAGCGTGGTTTAGAGAAAGCCACGATGCCAGTAGAAAATGATATTCTGAAAAGAACTCGTCTTTTGCTAGATGATTATTTTAGCGGAAAGTATCCAGACTTTTCGAGTCTTGTTTTGGCTCCTGTTGGGACGGATTTTCAACAACGGGTCTGGACTTATCTGCAAACTATTCCTTATGGGAGAACGGTCACGTATGGTCAGATAGCAAAGGAGTTAGATATTCACTCGGCGCAGGCTGTTGGTGGCGCTGTGGGTAGAAATCCCTTTTCTATCATCGTTCCCTGTCATCGAGTGCTGGGAAGTCAAGGGCAATTAACCGGTTATGCTGGGGGATTAGACAAGAAAATGTGGTTGCTGAAGCATGAAGGCGTAGAGCTTAGCGAGAAAGCTTTAGATAAATGATACAAATGGAGAAAATGATATGTTACGATTTATTGAATATCCAAAATGTTCGACCTGTCGCAAAGCCAAGGCTGAATTAAGCCAGTTGGGTTTGGACTTTGAAGCAGTAGATATTGTCAAGGAAACACCGAGTAAAGAGGAAATTCTAACTTGGATGAAAAATTCTAATTTAAACATCAAATCTTTCTTCAACACTAGCGGACTCAAATATCGTGAGCTAGGTTTGAAAGATAAACTATCAGGATTATCAGAGGAGGAAGCCGCAGAGCTTCTAGCAACAGACGGCATGCTTATCAAGCGTCCAATCTTAGAAAAAGATGGAAAAATCCTACAAATAGGCTATCGCACAGAGTATGCGATATTAGATTTGTAAATAAAAAAGAAGTGAGGCAACAATTGCGATTTTAAAGAAATCCATTTTGTCGTCTCACTTCTTTTTAAGCTCTCTATTTTGGTATAATTGGTATCCGTGTTATAATGTTTTTATATCCTGAGAAAATCTCTTCAAACCTTGTTAGCTTGGGAGTGAGATAGAACTAAAATTTGAAAATGTTAATCATCGCTCTTTTGATTTAATCATCCGATACAACATATTCCGTCAGATATTTTGTATAGTCTCACCTTGCAAGGTTGCTAAACAGTCTGTGAGACTGTTTGATTTTCATTGAATATTAGTAAAAAACGAAAAGAGAAAAAATGGTTTTATCAAAAAAATGTGCGCGAAAGGTAATTGAGGAAATCATTGCCCTATTTCCAGATGCAAAACCTAGCTTGAATTTTACCAATCATTTTGAATTGTTAGTCGCAGTCATGCTGTCGGCTCAAACAACCGATGCAGCAGTCAACACAGTCACACCAGCCCTTTTTAAAGCCTATCCAACTCCACAGGAAATGGCGGCGGCTTCAGAAAGCGAGATTGCCAAGTATATTGCTCGTCTGGGGCTTTATCGCAATAAGGCTAAGTTTTTGAAAAAATGTGCTCAGCAATTGCTGGATAGCTTTGACGGTCAGGTACCTCATACACGACAGGAATTGGAAAGTCTTGCGGGTGTGGGGCGTAAAACAGCGAATGTGGTCATGAGTGTTGGATTTGGTATTCCTGCTTTTGCAGTGGATACCCATGTGGAGCGAATCTGCAAACACCATGATATTGTCAAAAAGTCAGCTACCCCGCTTGAAGTTGAACAACGAGTGATGGAAGTTTTACCAAAAAGTGAATGGTTGCCTGCGCATCAGGCTATGATTTGCTTTGGACGCGAAATTTGCCATCCTAGAAATCCTAAATGCGATCAATATCCGCAGTTGTACTATTTTGATTGAAAAAAAAGAGGAGAAACCTCTTTTTTTATAACTCAATTTCCAATACAATTGGTGTGTGGTCTTGCCTTGTACCTGAGTCAATCATTTCTGACTTGGTTACTTTATCTGCAATTCGATTGCTGGTCAGCCAGTAATCAATTCTCCAGCCACTGTTATTGATTTTGCTGGTCTTGCTGCGTTGTGCCCACCAGCTATAAACATTTGGAATATCGCCGTGAATGTAACGGAAAGTATCAGTAAAACCACGATTTAACAGATTGGTAAATCCGGATCGTTCTTCATCTGTAAATCCAGGTGAGCGACGGTTGCTAGAAGGATGAGCGAGGTCAATCTCATTGTGGGCTACATTGTAGTCTCCTGTTGCAAGGACAGGTTTTTCTTTGTCTAAAGTTGTTAGATAGTCAGCATATTTTTGATCCCACACTTGGCGTTCTACTAGGCGTTTAAGTCCATCACCGGCATTTGGCGTATAAACTTGTGTAACGAAAAAATTGTCAAATTCCAACGTAATGATGCGCCCCTCGGCATCCATAGTAGAAGGTGCACCAATTTCTGGGAAGGTTATTTTTGGAGATAGATTCTCTTTGTATAAAAACATAGTTCCGGCATAACCTTTACGTGCAGGTTCTATAGAAGAGCGCCATGTAGTTTCATAATGTGGGAATAATTCATCCAAAACTTTTAGATGTTTTTTAGTTGGTCCGTTAGCAGATAATTTAGTTTCCTGAATGGCGATAATATCAGCGTCTAATCCTACTAAAGTCTGTAAAACAGCTTGTGACAATTGCGCGCGTGCAGAATCGCTGGTCAAAGCCGCGTTGAGAGAGTCAATATTCCAAGAAATGAGTTTCATATAGATACCTTTTCTAGATTTATTTTTTCTATTGTATCAAAAAATGACTGGCTAAGCGAGTTTGAGGTTGTAAAAAGGATAGTAAGGTGTATAATATTAGTCAAAGGGGATAAAATGGGTGAATTATTATTACTATTATTATTATTGAAAGTCGTCTTATTCATATTCTTTCTTTGGTACCTTATTAAGTTACTTCGTTTGAGGGGAAAACAAACATCTTCTGAGCCATTTTGGGTACCGAAGAAAATTGGTGTTGGAGTTGGGGTCAATCCAAGGAATACAGCTGGTTTTTGGGTAAGTCTGGCTGTGACACTTTCGGTCCTGATTGTTCTTTCTGCCTTGATAGTCTCTTTCTTTTTGTAGAAATCATTTGAAGGTGTAGAACCTTCTTTTTTATTTAGAAAGTTAAGTAAATATCTATTGTATTTTTTAAAAATAAAGCGTATAATTCTATTTAGGAGAATATCTAAATAGAAGATGGAAGTGATGAAGATGTCAAAAAAGAGTAGTATCTTCGCCTTTATTGTTTCTTGCGCTAGCTATTTTACAAAAGGAAAGGAAGAGTAAACATGAGTTTTACTAATACCTTCAAGGCCCTATCTCATCCTGTGAGACGAGAGATTTTAGATTTGTTAAAAATGGGCAAGATGTCTGCTGGGGAAATAGCAGACCAGTTTGAATTGACAGGAGCTACCATTTCGCATCACCTCAATGTCTTGAAGCAGGCGGATTTGGTTGTGGAAACACGGGAGAAAAACTTTATTTACTATGAACTCAATACGTCTGTGTTGGAGGATATGATGGTGTGGTTGGCAGACTTGAAGGAAAGTAAAAGAGATGAAAATGAATAAAAAAATATTAGGACTAACAACTGTTATGATTCTGTTGCCTGTGCTTGTGGGTTGTTTCTTTTGGGATCGGCTACCAGAAACGATGGCAACGCATTTTGATTTTTCGAATCAAGTAAATGGATTCAGTAGTCGATGGGTAACAGTTTTTGGTATTCCTAGTTTTCTGCTGCTTATACATTGGTTTTGTTTATTTGTGACTAGCAAGGATCCTAAATCTAAGAATATTAGCTTGAAAATGTGGCATCTGGTTTATTGAATTATTCCTTTGACATCTTGTTTAGTCATGACAGTTATTTACTCGCAAGCCTTGGGTTATGCAGTTAATCATGCTCTGATGAATGGTAAGTTTTTAGGAGTTCTATTTATTGCTATTGGGAATTACATGCCAAAAACTCGTTGCAATTATACGGTTGGTATACGTTTCCCATGGACTTTGGATAATGATGATAATTGGATAAAGACACATCGTCTGGCTGGTAAAATTTGGGTGATTGGTGGTATTATCATTTTCTTTAATGGTTTCGTTCAGATTGCAGTTACGTTCGTACTTGTTTTTGCTCTAATCATTATGATTGTAGTGCCAATGATTTATTCTTACTGGTTATCTAAAAGGATACACTGATTCATTGCTAGATTGGATTTGAAAAGAAAACCCCTTATTTCAGATGTTTATGATGCGACTTGTACGACACAGTTGCTGTTTAGCTTGAAACTTTTTTAGTCTAATTATCGTTGTGGGAGCGGGACGACAAAATTGAACTCTTTGAGTGACTGATTTTTGTCTCGCTCCTATTATCTTGTTAAAATACGATTTCTAGAAATATTGAAAAATATTGAAAAATTTTCTATAATAGGCCGAGAAAATAGAGGGAGAAAAAATGAAATTTTATTCTTATGATTATGTTTTGAGTCAAATCAGCCAGCAAAACTGGGTGACGATTGGACTTTCTATTTTGTTGTTACTTGTGACAGGTTTTTTTGCTTTTAAGGCCTATCGAAATAAGCGCGATTCTAAATTTCGTGAATTGGCGATTATCTCCATTTTGTCTTTGATTGCTATCGTTCTGATTGGGATTAGTACTTTTCAGACCAATCAAGCCTCTAATAACCAGTTCCAAACCTCTCTTCATTTTATTGAAGTTATTTCAAAAGATTTGGGAGTAGATAAGTCAGAGGTTTATGTCAACACTTCAGCTGCGACGGATGGAGCGATTTTAAAAGTTGGAAAAGATTTTTATCGAGCTATGAGTGGCAGTGAGCCAGATAAGTATTTACTGGAAAAAATTAAATTGCATAAGACAACAGATATCAAATTAGTGGAGGTTAAAAAATGACATTGAATTTTCTTGAAATCCTGATTAAACTAGCGTTGGGACTGTTTTCACTCGTGTTTGTTATCAATGTGACAGGAAAAGGAAATCTGGCACCTAATTCCGCGATCGACCAGATTCAAAATTATGTTCTAGGTGGTATTATTGGTGGGGTGATTTACAATAGTTCTATTAACATTATCCAGTATGCGATCATCCTCATTATGTGGACGATTTTGGTCTTGACTCTAAAATGGCTCAATAACAATATTCGGACAGTCAAGCATTTGATGGATGGTAAACCGACTACCCTGATTCAGCACGGGAAGTTGAGCCCTGAAGCCTGCCGCTCCGTTGGCCTTTCAGCGGCTGATGTGGCTCTGAAGTTGCGTAGCCAAGGAATTTTTCAACTAAAGCAAGTTAAACGAGCAGTCATGGAACAAAACGGTCAGCTTATTGTCGTACAGGCAGGTGAGGAAAATCCGAAATACCCCATTATCACAGACGGTGTTGTCCAGATTGATATTTTAGATTCTATTGACAAAACAGAAGAATGGTTAATCGAGAGGCTCGCTAAGGAAGGCTATACTGATATTTCTAATATCTTCATCGCAGAATATGAAAGTGGTAACTTGAGCGTTGTGACGTATTAAGAGTATTTTCCTTTTTGAATAGATAAAAGCAAAAAATAGAAAAGGAGATCTTGCTAGGAATCTTGCAGAGAAATCAAGATAAAGGAGCTGTGAAGCTTATTTGAAATAAAAAGGTGAAAAATGAAGCTGCTGTTGAAATTATAGTTAAAAGACAGATAGCATTAAAGATAGCAAAGGAATATTAAAAAATCTTTTTCTAAAATGGTACAAATATAAAAAATAAAGCTCTATCTGACTAGTCCATCCAGATAGAGCTTTTGCTTTTGAGTAAATCAGAATTTTTGTTTGTAATTCTATTCTTGTAAGAACTGTCAACAAAAATCCTTACTGTCAGATAGGACAGTAAGACAATTAAATCAGGGTTAGAATATTGCTGTTAGCACAGTAATAAGCCCAAAGACAATACCTGGAGCGTTTGCGGCAGCGAGTGGCAAATCACGCTCTTTTTTAAATAAACCATAATAAACCCAAAGGCTACAGTTAATTGCAGCTACCAGAGGTTGGATAAAGTTTCCCTTATGTCCAGCTAAATTGTCCATAATTTGTGGGATATAAGATACATACATCATAACAGACATGAATGTCGCCACCCAACCTATCATTTTCATTCGTTTTTCGTTCATTTCCATAACTCCTCATAAAACGTAGTGTAGAGAACGAAAACTCATTTATAACATACTAAGTTCATATAAAACAAGCCTCATTCAATATTATTATTTTATACTAAGCATAAGATTTAAGCAAGAATAATATACTAATGATTATGAGTACAACGTGACTCAACTCTATTTTTCATTTAAAAAGCTGTGTAATATGTTATAATAAAGTGTTATCAAAAAAGGTTTCATTCGCCTTGAAAGGAAAAACTATGACTGAAAAGAATTTTTATATTACAACACCAATCTACTATCCAAGCGGCAAGTTGCATATCGGATCAGCCTATACGACTATTGCTTGTGACGTCCTTGCTCGTTACAAGCGTCTTATGGGTTATGATGTCTTTTACTTAACTGGTCTGGACGAGCATGGGCAAAAGGTTCAACAGAAAGCAGAAGAAGCGGGTATAACTCCTCAGAAATATGTGGACGGGATGGCGAAAGGAGTTAAGGAACTCTGGCAACTGCTGGACATTTCTTATGATAAATTCATCCGCACAACAGATGATTATCATGAAAAAGTAGTAGCAGATGTTTTTGAACGTCTTCTGGCGCAAGATGATATTTACTTGGGTGAGTATTCAGGCTGGTACTCTGTTTCTGACGAAGAATTTTTCACTGAAAGTCAGTTAGCAGAAGTTTTTCGTGATGAATCTGGCAAGGTTATCGGAGGAATTGCCCCATCAGGTCACGAAGTTGAATGGGTGTCAGAAGAATCTTACTTCTTGCGTTTGGGTAAGTACGCTGACCGTTTGGTAGAATTTTTCCATGCACATCCAGACTTTATTCAGCCTGATGGTCGTATGAATGAAATTATCAAGAACTTTATTGAGCCCGGTTTGGAAGATTTAGCAGTTTCGCGTACCTCATTTACGTGGGGCGTTAAAGTACCTTCAAATCCTAAGCATGTGGTTTACGTATGGATTGATGCCCTTCTCAACTATGCAACAGCTCTTGGTTATGCTCAAGATGACCATGCCAACTTTGATAAGTTCTGGAATGGTACAGTCTTCCACATGGTTGGGAAAGACATTCTGCGCTTCCACTCTATTTATTGGCCAATCATGCTCATGATGCTGGATATGAAATTGCCAGATCGCTTGATTGCCCACGGTTGGTTTGTCATGAAGGACGGTAAGATGTCTAAATCTAAGGGCAATGTCGTCTACCCAGAAATGCTGGTGGAACGCTTTGGGCTGGATCCGCTTCGTTATTACCTCATGCGTAGCCTTCCAGTTGGTTCTGACGGCACTTTCACGCCAGAAGACTACGTGGGTCGTATCAATTATGAGCTGGCAAATGACCTTGGAAATCTCCTCAACCGTACGGTTGCTATGATTAACAAGTATTTTGACGGTCAAGTGCCGATTTATAAAGAGAATGTGACAGAATTTGATGCGGACTTGGCAGCAGTGGTAGCAGAAAATATCGCAATCTACCACAAACAGATGGATGCCGTGGACTATCCACGAGCCTTGGAAGCAGTGTGGAATATCATTTCTCGTACTAACAAGTATATTGACGAAACAGCACCTTGGGTGTTGGCTAAAGATGAAGCCAAACGTGATGAATTAGCGGCAGTTATGGCACATTTGGTAGCTAGTCTACGTGTGGTAGCTCATCTTATTCAACCGTTCATGATGACGACATCAAATGCTATCATGGAGCAACTTGGTTTAGGTACAGATTTTGACCTTGAAAATCTAGATTTGGCAGAACTGCCAACAGGCTTGACTGTTGTTGCTAAAGGTACACCTATCTTCCCACGTCTAGATATGGAAGAAGAAATTGCTTATATCAAGGAGCAAATGGAAGCCAATAAGCCAGCCATTGAAAAGGAATGGGAGCCAGAAGAAGTAGAACTCAAACTCAACCGCAAGGAAATCAAGTTTGACGATTTTGACAAAGTAGAAATCCGTGTCGCAGAGGTTAAAGAAGTTTCTAAAGTGGAAGGGAGTGATAAATTACTCCAATTCCGCTTGGATGCTGGAGATGCAGAAAATCGTCAAATCCTCTCTGGGATCGCCAAATTCTATCCAAATGAGCAAGAATTGGTTGGCAAGAAAGTCCAAATCGTAGCGAACCTCAAACCACGCAAGATGATGGGACGTATCAGCCAAGGCATGATCCTCTCAGCAGAATATGGTGATCAACTAACTCTGCTCACGGTAGATCAAAATGTACCAAATGGTAGTTTGATTGGGTGAGTCCACAGGAAGATTAGAATTAAAAATGAGGCTGAGACAATAATGTCTCAGCCTCGCTTTGTTTATCGTTCCGGTCAATGGAATAAAAGAAATTGGTAGTCTATACCTACATCAACGGCTTATCTAAGAATTGTTTCCCCACGTCTGAGGGTCGGATAATGTTCCTAAAAAGTAGTTCACTTCGTTCGAGGGTCGGGCAAGATGGAAAAATGGTTCACTCTGTCTGAGGCTCGGACGACCTATTTGAGTAGTAGTTAAAAAAAGGAGTGAGACAGGACTCCCTTTTGTAGTATAAAACATGATGATGCACTATTCATCTTTATTTAAAAACGAAAACCTCTCCGCCAGACTAGTCCAGCTTTCTCGTACATCGGTCATAAAGGCCATTGGACTAGGTGTTTTAAAATCATCAATCCAGGCTTGGTAACGGATAGAGATGAGCAGGCGTGTTAGGCGGCTGAGCATTTCTTTTTCTTGCTCGGTAAGGGCTTGGGCATTTTGGACGATAGTCAGCAATTTCTTGATACTGTTGGGTTGGAAAAATTCATCAATGGACGTAATTTGAGCGTCTAAAATGAGGCCGAAAAAGACATCAAAAAAATCTTTAAGTTCGTCATCGGGAACCGTCTCCACCCATTCTTTGAGAGTTTTGTCTGTCTGAATGCTGTCTGGGTTGAGCGTGTCAAGTAAGACAAAGTGCTCATTTTCGATTTGCCAAGAGAAGGTATCGTGCTGGGCAATACCACCGATAGCCACACTCTTTACAATGTGCGCTTGCTTAGGTGTTTCTAGCATCATCCCGACAATAGAGCCTTGCGGAATGTAGCGTTTGATTTTTGGAGCCATTTCCTGATAGCCGTCTGTTTCAATTACTGTATGATTCAAGCCCGGAGCGTCAAAGCTATAGATTTGAGAAATTCTTGCTTGTAAAGCAGGCTCTACTTGGCTGCCAGCGTAAGTCGCTAAATTGCCACCTTTGGAATGTCCTGTCAATATAAAAGTGGCTTTTGGAAATGCCTGCATGACTTTTTGGACATAATGGACAGCTGTTCGTTGTGCAGGGACATGCTCCATATAAGTCATGTGAAAATCTTCTTTCCAACCGATAATGGAATCATCTGTTCCGCGAAAAGTGATAACATAGGTGTTTAAGCTGATTTTATAAGTCATAGCAGCAAATTGTTTTTGCACATCAAGATCAATATCATTTACATAACCCAAGAGTTTGATGTTCTTATAGCGCTTCACCTTAGCGGCTTGTTCCAAAAGTGCCAAGCGGTGTTTGGTATTCATCATGGAAATTTCTTGGGTCATGTATTGTGGTATATCAACTAAGCGATGGGCTTGTTGTAAGGTCAAACTATCTGTAACAATGTCATCAAAGTTCAGATAGGTCATTTCAGTCAAAAGCAGAATATCTAGCTCTGTAAAAGGCTGATTGTAGATACTGTCGTATTGTACATCTTCTAAATAGTTAAAAATATTTCCCATAAAGGTTCTCTTTTCTGAAAATCTATTGTTAGTATAGCATATTTTCCCAAGTCTTTGTTATAATAGAAAAAGAAAATAGAAAAGAGGGATAGCATGCACAAGATATTATTAGTAGAAGACGATGCTGTCATTCGCCAACAAGTCAAAAAAATGCTGGAGCAATGGGGATTTGAAGTGGTTTCAGTAGAGGATTTCATGCAGGTTTTGACGATTTTTGTCAAGGAAGAGCCGCATCTAGTGCTAATGGACATCGGTTTACCTCTCTTTAATGGATACCACTGGTGTCAAGAAATTCGCAAGATTTCTAAAGTGCCCATTATGTTTTTGTCATCAAGAGACCAAGCAATGGATATCGTTATGGCAATCAATATGGGTGGTGATGACTTTGTCACAAAACCGTTTGATAACAATGTTCTCCTCGCTAAAGTGCAAGGGCTGTTGCGGCGGTCTTACGAGTTTGGTACGGATCAAAGTCTGCTAGAGTATCATGGTGTGATTCTCAACCTAAAATCTATGGATATGATGTATGAGGGAGAAGTGATTACACTGACAAAAAATGAATTTCAGATTTTACGCGTGCTGTTTGAGCATTCTGGTAGCATTGTTGCGCGTGATGATTTGATGAAAGAGCTCTGGAATAGTGATTTCTTTATTGATGACAATACCTTGTCAGTTAATGTGGCACGGTTGCGGAAAAAATTAGAAGAAGCAGGGCTCAAAAATTTCATTGAAACAAAGAAAGGTATAGGCTACGGATTGACCAATGGATCATCAGAATAAGCGTTTGTTTCTTAGCTATTATTTTCGCTCGCGCCAGTTTTTATTTTTACTATTACTTATTTTTTATACACTATTATTTTCCTTTTGTTATCTTTTTGAAGATGAACGAGCAGTCTTACAGTATGTCTTATTGATTTTATTGCTGATTAGTCTGGCGGGTTTCCTGTTGGATATCGTAAAGCAGTACCAAAATTTTCGTCATCTTGTCTTTTATGGGGAAGGTCAGGCACAAACTCCTTTAGAAGCATTGCTCTTCTCCAAAATCGAAACTTTAGAAAAGGACAAAAAAGAGCTGCAATTACAACATCAAGAAAAGCAGAGTGATTTACTGGATTATTACACACTTTGGGTGCATCAGATTAAGACACCGATTGCTGCGAGCAAGCTCTTGGTGCAGGATTTACAAGAGCAGACGCTCAAAAATCAATTGGAGCAGGAGTTGTTTAAGATCGACTCTTATACCAACTTAGTCTTGCAATATTTGCGGTTGGAAAGTTTTCATGATGATTTAGTCGTGAAAAAAGAAAATATAGAAGACTTGGTCAAAGATGTTGTCAAAAAGTATGCAATTTTCTTTATTCAGCAAGGATTGAGTCTAAATTTGCATAATTTGAATCACACCATTATCACAGATAAAAAGTGGTTTCTTGTTATTTTAGAGCAAGTGCTTTCTAATAGTCTTAAATATACGAAGCAAGGAGGCATTGAGATTTTCTTTAAGGAAGATACCTTGTATATGAAGGATACTGGTTTGGGGATTCAAGATGCCGATCTTCTGCGCGTGTTTGAGCGAGGCTTTTCTGGCTACAACGGGCGCCTAACGCATCAGTCATCAGGATTGGGGCTCTATTTATCTAAGAAAATTGCGGATGAACTGGGGCATGAATTGCATTTGCAGTCGGTGGTCGGAGAAGGCACAACCGTTATGATTACTTTTAAAGAAAAGAAATTATTGTTTGAATAAATGTAATCTTACAAAATTGTAAGGTTCGCCTCTAAAAATGAAAGGTTATGTTATGGTAGCAGCCTTTCTTTTTTTGTATCATAAGATTAGAAAATGAATGATGTTTCATAGAGGAGGCAGTTATGAAAACAAAAGGATTGAACGCTTTTCAGCTCAAGCTCTTAATGGCTGTTTTAATGGTCTTTGATCACCTTGAAAAAATACCAGGCTTACTGTCAGGTGAATGGGCGAGCATTTTTCATGCTTTAACACGCTGTGTAGCAGTTTGGTTTGCTTTTGCAGCAGTGGAAGGTTTTCGATATACACGGAGCCGCTTGCTTTATAATGTACGTCTCTTTTTCTGGTCAGCTATCATGTTTGCTGGAAATACGATTCTCAATTTGCTGTTTCAGTCTAAAGGAGTTCAGATATATAATAATATTTTCTTAACTTTGGCTTGCGGTGTACTTGTCCTCAATATCTTTTTTGGCATAAAACAAACAAGCAATCCAGTTGATATTAAACGCCAGCCCATTCGCTTTATCTTAGGAATTGTTGTTTGCTTGCTTGCTGGTTTTGTGACAGAAGGTGGCATGGTCATTATTCCATTTATGTTGATCACCTATACTTGTAGAGAAAAGAGAAATCTCCGCAATCTTCTGTATGGTATTTTAGCGGTTGTCCTATTTTGTATGAGTATTCAGATTTACCCGACATGGAGCGATACGCTGTTAATGATGTTTTATAATTCCGATTGGCTTTTTATCACAGTACTGCCTTTCATTTCACTCTATAATGGCGAACGCGGTCCTGTGACCAAGTGGAGCAAGTATTTCTTTTATATCTTTTATCCAGCTCACTTATGGTTGATTACTTGCATTGCTTACCTCGTTCAAAAATGAGTAAATCATAGTCTTGCAGCGAGCAATTCGCTGCAAAGTAGTATCAAAAAAGGAGAACAAGATGAAATATGGTAAAATTTTATTGAAACAAGACAGGCAATTGCTTCAGCCAAACGTAAAAGATATTGAAAAAGCACAATTTGGCTATGAAGTGAGTCAATCAGCGCAACAGTTATATTTTAGATTTTAAAAAAGGAGAAAATGATGACACTATTAGATGTACAACATGTGAAGAAAATTTACAAAACCCGCTTTCAAGGCAACCAAGTAGAAGCACTGAAAGACATTCATTTTACGGTGGACAAAGGTGATTATGTCGCTATCATGGGTGAGTCGGGGTCTGGGAAATCCACTCTGCTCAATATTCTTGCCATGCTAGACAAGCCAACCGAAGGACGTGTCTTTCTTAATGGCACCGACACCGCGACAATCAAAAACAGTCAGGCTTCGAGCTTCCGTCGGGAAAAATTAGGTTT
>NZ_KV837637.1:54362-59827 GCF_001838575.1 Streptococcus sp. HMSC034B03 | reverse complement strand
GTTTTTCAAGATTTCAACCTGTTAGACACGCTCTCGGTCAAGGACAATATTCTTTTGCCGCTCGTCCTATCGCGCCGTCCCATCACGGAAATGATGCAAAAGCTAGTTACAATTTGTAACGAATTGGGAATTAACCAACTGCAAGAAAAATATCCCTATGAAATTTCAGGTGGTCAAAAGCAACGGGTGGCAGTGGCACGAGCGATTATTACTGAGCCGGAGATTTTATTAGCGGACGAGCCAACTGGGGCGCTTGATTCAAAATCCTCTGCGGCGCTTTTAGATGTATTTGATGACATTAATGATCGTGGTCAAACGATACTTATGGTGACGCATTCGACAGCGGCGGCAAGTCGCGCCAAACGTGTGCTCTTTATCAAGGATGGGATTTTGTACAATCAGATTTTCCGAGGCGACAAGACGGAGCGGCAGATGTTCCAAGAGATTTCTGATACCTTAACGGTCATGGCAAGCGAGGTGAATGATTATGTTCAAACTAACGAATAGATTAGCCATCTCAAATCTGGTAAAAAACCGTAGTTTATATTATCCTTTTGCGTTGGCAACGATTGTAGCAACAGCAATTTTATATAGCTTTGTATCACTTGCTCACAGTCCAAACTTAGAAGCTACTTACGGTGGTACTGCGGCTCGTATGACTCTACAATTTGGTATTTCAGTCATTCAAATTGCAGTTCTTATCTTGATTACTTATGCCAATAGCTTTGTCATGAAAAATCGTTCCAAAGAGTTAGGATTATACAGCATTTTAGGAATGGAGAAACGTCATTTGTTGCTGATGACTTTCTTTGAAATGTTTTATTTCTCTCTAGTGACTATTGGACTTGGACTTGCTTTGGGTCTCCTTTTAGACAAAATCCTTTTTGCCGTTTTACTCAAATTCATGGGAATGAAAGTAGTCATTGCCTCGACCTTCCAATGGTTAAATGTCTTTATTGTTTTAGCCAGTCTAGGTCTTGCCTTTGTGTTGATTCTATTTTTAAATTCCACGCGTCTGCTTCGGTACAGCTCGCTTCATTTGATGAAAGAAAAGAAGGCTGGAGAGAAGAAAGGACGATTTCTTGGTTTGCAGACACTTTTAGGACTTGGACTTCTTGCTGTGGCTTATTATATTGCGCTCACAGTTGAGAAACCAGTTGCTGCGATTTTTAATTTTTTTATCGCAGTTCTCATGGTTGTTTTAGCAACCTATCTTCTCTTTAATGCAGGAACGATTACGCTTTTGCAATTCTTAAAGAAACGAAAGAGATACTATTACAAAATACAAAATTTTATTTCTGTTTCGAATTTGATTTCTCGTATGCGTAAAAATGCTGCAGGTCTGGCTACAATTTCTATCCTTTCAACTATGCTGTTAGTAACCTTGGTTGGCTCTATTAATATCTATGTGGGTGGGAAAGATTATATGACTTCTTTGCATCCAAAGGATTATAATATTTCAATTACAAGTAGAACGATGGCTAAAAATGCTGCAATTTTACAGGCGGTAAAAGACGTAGTGCACAAAAAAGGGATACGTGATGCTAAGTATGAAGATTATAGTTATCAAATTTCTTCTATTTCAAAAATCAATGGCAATCAGCTAACGATTCCTGAAAACACAGCTAGATTAAATGTAGAAGAAGCTCAAAAATCAATGGCTACTTTCCTTGTCATTAGCTCTCAAGAGTATGAAAAAATGGCTGGGAGTAAGGTTAATTTAACGGATAATGAAACGCTTCTTTATACCAAAAATCTTCAAATCAATCAAAAACAAGATCTGACCATCAATGGGAAATCGTGGAAGATCAAAGAGCGTTTGACAACAGATTTTGCACATGGAAAGATTGCCAATGCATCCAGTATGGTATCGCAAAAAATGATGTATCTGGTTGTCAATCAACCAAGTCAAGTGGGTTTGAAAGACGGTTACACGTATTTTATTGGTATTCAATCGGCTAATAAAAAGGTTAATCTGCAAGAGAGTATTTTTAATGCTCTTCATAATCAGCAAGGGAAAGAAAGTAAAATTATCAGTGTTTCTGAACGTTATCGCATTGAAAAAGAATATCAGGGTGTGATTGGGACTCTTCTATTTATCGGAATTTTCCTTTCGACGATTTTCCTACTTGGAACAGTTCTTGTGATTTATTACAAACAAATTTCAGAAGGTTATGAAGATCGTGAAGGCTTTATCGTTCTGCAAAAAGTTGGACTGGATGAAAAGCAAACGAAGGCAACGATTCGGAAGCAAATCGTAACAGTTTTCTTCTTACCACTTATCTTTGCCTTTCTTCATATCGCTGTTGCTTTTCATATGTTGCAGCTGATTGTAGCTCTCTTAGGTGCAACAAATATACCATTACTCATTCAAACAACGATAACCACTTGCGGTGTCTTCCTCTTAGTTTACATCTTAGTGTTTGTAATGACCTCCAGAAGCTACCAAAAGATTGTAGCACAATAAGTATTTTGAACCATTCGTTTTTTGGCGAGTGGTTTTTATCTTGTAAATCTGACTTCTTATCTAGCTAGTAGAACCTCTTATCCAAAAGTGCGAGATTTTTTTAAAAGTGAGGAGTATGATAAGTTCGTAAAATAAATTATTGGAGGAACGTTATGCTACTAGAAACACGCCATCTTAGCAAAGTCTATGATAATAAGCAAGCTGTGAATGATTTGAATCTTCAGATTGAAACAGGAAGTTTTACCGCTATTTTAGGACCAAACGGTGCTGGAAAGTCTACAACGATTCAAATGTTGACAGGACTTTTGCAGCCTACGGCAGGAGAGATACTGTATGATAACCCCATTAAATTAGGTGTTGTTTTCCAAAACAGTGTTTTAGATGATATGCTAACGGTGCAAGAAAATTTAGAAATTAGAGCAGGTCAATATAAGGATATTGATAAAGGAAAAGTTGATAGCTTAGTGAATCAATTGGGATTGCAAAATTTCTCAACGCAATTATATGGGACTTTATCAGGTGGACAAAAACGACGAGTGGATATTGCCCGTGCTCTGCTGAATAGCCCAAATATTCTCTTTCTTGATGAACCAACTACTGGTTTAGATATTCAAACTAGGAAAGCCATTTGGGAGCTGATTCACCAGTTGCAAATAAAAGAGAAGATGACGGTTATCTTAACCACTCATTATTTAGATGAAGCAGATGATGCAGATATGATTTATATTGTGGATCACGGTCAAGTGACTGCCAAAGGTTCTGCTAATCAGATTAAAGAGCAATATGCTCAGAATTTTCTCAAGGTATTCGTGACCGATACTGCTGATTTTAAAGAAATTTTGAAGGAAGAGATTCCTTTTGAGGAAGTAAGAGTGAATGAACTGTTGATTCACCCAGAAACGACAGAAGAGGCTTTAGAGATTCTAACGTGTGGTCGCTCTTTTATTCGACAATTTGAATTTCGACCAGGAACAATGGACGATGCTTTTATGGCGTTGACAGGAAGAGAGGTACGTTAAAATGATAATGATCATTAAAAGAAATTTTTTACTATATTTTCGTAATCGTAGTGGAGTGGTTTTATCCCTTCTTGGAGCCATGATTTCCTTTATATTATACTTAGTTTTTTTGAAAGCAAATATCAAGACCTCTTGGAGTCAAGTCCCTCATACCAATCAGTTATTGGATTCGTGGTTGATTGGTGGAACGCTTGCCATTACAGGGTTAACCACAACCTTTTCGAGTTTTTCCCAACTAGCGAAAGATAGAGAAAGTAACGTAACACAAGACCTAGTTCTGACAGATTTGGGACTCTGGGGCTTGTCTATCAGTTACCTTCTGAGTACTGCCATCATTGGATTTTTGATGCAGATCATCATGTTTACTATCATGGAAGGCTACTTTATCTGGGACGATCAGATTGTCGTTGATTGGACTTTGCTTCCTCAAATCCTCCTTATTATGGTGCTCAATGCACTCTTATGTTCGATTTTCAATGGTATCCTTGTGAATCACTTCAAATCAGTAGATACGCTTGGAAAGCTAGCAACGATTATCGGAGCTGCCTCTGGTTTCTTAGTTGGAACCTATATTCCAATAGGGGTTCTTCCGTCATTTGCTCAAACGATAATGAAATGTACTCCCTCCACGTATATTGCTTCTCTCTTTAGACAAGTAATGATGAAAGATAGTTTAGCTACTGCTTTTCATCATAATACAGCAGCGCAAGATTATTTTGAAAAGATGATGGGCATTCAATTAAAGTGGGAATCTCTATTGACAATGAAAGAAACATACTATATAGTTGTAGTAGTTTTAGTTGCCTTGCTTGTCATTTGGACAATCCAACAGTTTGCTACCAATCGGTGGACTAAAACTGCTTAAATTGATAGAAAGTTAGAGAAATTTTTTGCAGACTAAATTCAAAATGAATCCAACCATTCCTTCAAATGATCCACTTGTTGTGATTCAAGCGGACGAGTTAGAAGCTGAAGCCAAAGAAATTTTTGAATATTTACATCAGTACAAGTCGTTTTATGTGAATGCTATTCCCATTAAAACAGATGATAAAATTGTCATGGTAAAGACGGATCAGATTATTTTGGCAGACATCAATCAGACAACATTGATGGTGTATTGTGTGGATGGTATCTATGCGACGACCGAAACACTCACACATTTTCAAAGTCGGGTTAATCGTAAAAACTTTATTCAAATTTCAAAACACGCTGTCATCAATATTGACCATTTGTTATCATTATCGGATAGCTTTTCAGGAAATATGACGGCTAGATTGACAAACAAAATTAAGTCAAGTGTCAGTCGGAAATACGTCAGATTGTTAATGGATTATCTCGGTTTGTAGAAAGGAACAAACATGAAAAAAATTGTAGTGTCTATGCTAGAAGGTCTGCGCACTGGTTCCTTGGTTTATTTACTTGTCTTAGCTTTTCGGATTCAAGAATCCCAAGCGACAACTGCTAATATCATCAGTATCTTGATAATGAGTGCTTTGATTGGCTTATTTACTTTACTATTTGAGGTTGAAAATTTTTCTTATTTGCTACAGTTAACGATTCATTTTTTCCTAACTTTAATTGTAGTTTGTGTGATGATGATTTATAATGGCTGGGATTTCAATCTTGTGCGAGCTGAATTTTGGCTAGATTTCATTGTTATTTATATTTTAATTTGGCTATTTGTTCGCTTAGATATTTATCTAAAAACAAAGAAAATCAATGAATCACTTGTAAAATTAAGAAGAAACCGTACAAAAGAATAGCTTAGGTCTTGTAGTTATATCCAGAGGGCTGGGGACACATTTGTCCAAGCCTTTTTTCTTACAAAAATGTAAGATAAAAGTCAAAAATGAAAGGTTAAAGTATGGAAAGTTACTTTTCTTTTCAGTATGATAGATATATAAAAATTGTTAGGAGAAAATGATGACACTATTAGACGTACAACACGTGAAGAAAATTTACAAAACCCGCTTTCAAGG
>NZ_KV837637.1:0-54262 GCF_001838575.1 Streptococcus sp. HMSC034B03 | reverse complement strand
AAAACCCGCTTTCAAGGCAACCAAGTAGAAGCGCTGAAAGATATCCATTTTACAGTAGATGAGGGCGATTATGTCGCTATTATGGGGGAATCTGGCTCTGGGAAGTCCACTCTGCTCAACATTCTTGCCATGCTAGACAAGCCAACCGAAGGACGCGTCTTTCTCAATGGCACGGATACAGCGACGATTAAAAACAGTCAAGCTTCGAGCTTCCGTCGGGAAAAATTAGGTTTCGTTTTTCAAGATTTCAACCTGTTAGACACGCTTTCGGTCAAGGACAATATTCTCTTGCCGCTCGTTTTATCACGCCGTTCGATTACAGAAATGATGCAAAAGTTGGTTACTACTTGTAATGAACTGGGGATTAACCAATTGCAGGAAAAATTCCCCTATGAAATTTCCGGTGGTCAAAAACAACGGGTGGCGGTGGCGCGTGCTATTATCACCAATCCAGAAATTCTGCTGGCAGACGAGCCAACAGGGGCGCTCGATTCTAAGTCTTCTGCGGCGCTTTTAGATGTATTTGATGACATCAATGACCGCGGACAGACGATTCTTATGGTAACGCACTCGACTTCGGCGGCAAGCCGAGCTAAGCGAGTACTGTTCATCAAGGACGGAATTTTGTACAATCAAATCTTCCGAGGAGATAAGACCGAGCGCCAGATGTTCCAAGAAATTTCAGATACCTTAACGGTCATGGCAAGCGAGGTGAGTCAAGGTGTTTAGATTAGCGGGAAAATTAGCGGTTTCTAACCTAGTGAAAAATCGTAGATTATACTATCCATTTGCGTTGGCAACTTGTTTAGTCGTCGCTATTTCATATATTTTTAATTCTTTAACGTTTAATCCCCATTTACAAAAAATGCAGGGGGCAAGTTCTATTTCATTTGTCTTGGCTCTTGGAGTGATTATTGTGACGATTGCTGCAGCGATTATCGTTTTTTATGCTAATAGCTTCGTCATGAAAAATCGCTCGAAAGAACTGGGGCTGTATGGAATGCTAGGACTTAATAAACGTCATCTCTTTACCATGGTGTTCATTGAGTTATTGATTTTAGGAGCGACGACTGTCACGATTGGTCTTGGATTTGGTATTGTATTTGATAAACTGATTTATGCCTTTTTACTGAAATTGATGGGGTTAAAAGTGGTTCTAGTATCCACGTTTCAATGGTTAGTTCTTATTTCAGTTGTTGTCATCTATGGCGTTATTTTTGCGGGCTTGGTGCTTGTCAACGGTTTGAGGATTCTACGTTTTAATGCTTTGCAATTGGCCAAGGAAAAGAATAGCGGTGAAAGAAAAGGACGATTTCTTCTGATTCAAACGATTATTGGATCGATTTCTTTAGGCTATGCTTATTACCTAGCTCTGAGTGTCAAAAATCCATTGATAGCAATTGGTATATTTTTTATAGCTGTTCTCTTTGTTATTTTAGGGACTTATCTGCTGTTCAATGCAGGAGTTACGGTATTTTTGCAGTTGCTCCAGAAAAATAAACGATATTACTATCAACCAAACAATATGATTTCTGTGTCCAATTTGATTTTTCGGATGAAGAAAAATGCGGTTGGCTTAGCAACGATTTCGATTTTGTCAACCATGGTCTTAGTCACCTTAGCTGGTGGTATTAACATCTACGCAGGTGCTGATTATCTGAAAACAGTGATGTACCCTCAAGACTATACTATAAAGGGAAGTGAAGTATCAGCTGCCCAATTGGAACAAGCACTGACAGAGTTTGCAAATGAAAATCATCTAAAAGTTACTAAGAAAAGCGCCTATCAATATTATTCGATGGGAATTAAAAAACAAGACGGTAATCAGCTTGATATTTATCCAAAAAGAGAAACACAAGTTTCTCCACAAGCCTATATCCTGCTGTTTTCAGCTGATGATTATCGGAAAATGACGGGCAAAACATTGAATTTAAAAGATAATGAGACAGCAATCTTTGCAAAAGGAATGTCTATTAAACAAGATCGACCTCTTAAACTGATTGGGCAAGAATTGACAGTGAAAGAACTTTTAACAGAGGACTTTGTTCTTGGAAATGTCGTAGATCAGAATAATATCATTGTGCCGCAGTCACTTTTTATGGTTGTCAATGATCCACAAAAGATAGTAGATGCACAAAAGGAGCACTACACAATTAATACAGAGTTATATGGCGGCTTGAATATCAGGGCTTCTAATAAGAAAAAGGGCGATTTGGATACAGCTTACCAGAGGAAGCTGAAACAGTTCAATACAACGCTCCCCGATAATGCCGGTGTGTATGGTTATACAAGAATCCAAGGTGTGCAGGAAATCATGAGCATGCTCGGCGGAGTTTTCTTTATTGGTATTTTCCTTTCAATTGTCTTTATGCTGGGAACGGTTTTGGTAATCTACTACAAACAGATTTCAGAAGGGTATGAAGACCGAGACCGCTTTGTAATTTTACAAAAGGTAGGATTAGATGAAAAGCAAACCAAGCGCACCATTCGCAAACAAATTTTGACTGTGTTCTTCTTACCGCTTGCTTTCGCTTTTGTGCATCTGGCATTTGCTTATCATATGCTGAGCCTTATGTTGAAAGTGCTGGGTGTCTTAAATGCTACATTGATGTTGGAAGTTACGCTTGGCGTTTGTGCTGTTTTCTTTATCGTCTATGTACTTGTCTTTCTCATCACATCACGCAGTTATCGTAGAATTGTGTCGATGTGAGTTAGCGATAGGTACGGATAATAGTGAAAAGGAGTAGGGCTATTCTTGCTCCTTTTTCAATTTATTTAACAAAAAAGAGGGACGTTTGATTCCTTTTTGATTGCTTTTATGGTAGAATAATTCAATCTAATAAATTGGAGTTTAGGATGAATATTTTTCGTAAAAAAGATGTCAGTCGAGATCGGACTGGCATGCGTCGTCATTTACGATTGCTTGATTTGATTTTGTTAGGAATTGGCGCTATGGTGGGAACGGGTATTTTCACGATTACCGGAACGGCGGCTGCAACTCTAGCTGGTCCAGCTTTGGTGATTTCGATTATTATTTCTGCTCTTTGCGTGAGTATTTCTGCTTTCTTTTATGCAGAATTTGCGTCAAGAATTCCTGCAAATGGAGGTGCTTATAGCTATCTCTATGCTGTTTTTGGAGAATTTCCAGCTTGGATAGCAGGTTGGCTGACCATTATGGAATTTATGACGGCTGTATCTAGTGTTGCCTCTGGTTGGGCTTCCTATTTGAAAGGCCTGCTGAATGGATTTGGTTTGAGTATGCCAAGAGCGCTCAATGGAACCTTTAATCCGCAAGTGGGAACCTATGTAGACTTACTGCCGATTCTTGTTTTGGTATTTGTAACAGGTGTGGTTTTATTAAATTCTAAAGCAGCTCTGCGATTTAATTCTGCTTTGGTTGTCTTGAAGTTTTCGGCGCTTGCCCTTTTTATCTTTGTAGGGATTTTCTTTATTAAACCTGAAAATTGGTCTCATTTTACCCCATTTGGCTTTGGAAAATTATATGGTGGTAATGTTGGAATTATGGCTGGTGCTTCTCTGATGTTCTTTGCTTTTCTAGGTTTCGAGTCTATTTCTATGGCAGTGGACGAGATTAAGGAGCCACAAAAGAATGTTCCACGAGGGATTGTGCTGTCTTTGTCTATTGTAACGGTGCTTTATATATTGGTGACACTAGTTTTGACAGGGATTGTTCACTATAGCAAGCTAGATGTAGCAGATGCTGTCGCTTTTGCGCTTCGCAGTGCTGGGCTTGGCTGGGCGGCTAATTATGTGTCAGTGGTAGCGATTTTAACTTTGATTACCGTTTGCATTTCCATGACTTATGCTCTGTCGCGTATGATTTACAGCATTGCGCGTGACGGTTTGTTGCCAAAGTCTTTCAGAAAATTAACTGCCACTAGTCGGGTACCGAAAAATGCTACGATTTTGGTAGGGATAGCTGCGGCAGTATGTGCTGGTATTTTCCCGTTAGCCAGTATCGCATCCTTTCTAAATATCTGCACCTTGGCTTATCTGATTTTGTTAGCAGTGGCTATTTTGAAGTTGCGCAAGGATAAAGGATTTCCTCAAGCAGGGGAGTTTAAAACTCCTCTGGTACCTCTGACGCCAATCTTATCCATTATTATTTGCCTGTCTTTCATGACCCAATATGGCTCTGATACTTGGCTAGCATTCGGGCTTGCCTTACTAGTCGGAACAATTATTTATTTTATCTATGGCTACCAACATTCGGAAATCAATTGATGAGTTTTAATCCAGACAGCCACTTAGGCTGTTTTTTGCTATAATAGAAAGAAAAAGAGGTGCGAATATGATACGACCAGCAGAACTTTCAGATGCAGCAGCTATTCAGGAAATCAATGCAACTGCTCTCGGCTATGATTTTGGCTTGATAGAAACTCGTCAGAAACTATCAGAGCTGTTGGATAGGTCAGATCATTTTATCTTGGTGGCAGAAAATGCAGCAGGTCAACTTGTCGGTTATGCCCACGCTTGTCGTTATGACTGCCTTTACTTTTCATCTTTGCTCAATCTGTTGGCTTTGGCTGTTGCTCCAGATTTTCAAGGTCAGGGATATGGCAAAGCGCTGATGCAGGCCGTGCGTGAAGAGGGGTCAGCTACAGGCTATGCAGGTATTCGCATAAACTCTGGCATTTCTCGAACTGCAGCCCATGAATTTTATCGAAAACTGGGCTGTGAGGAAAAAGCTGATCAGAAACGTTTTTATTGGGAATTTTGAGAAATGATATCTATGAAGATTGAACCATTAAGTCAAAGCAATGCAGAAGAAATTGCGAATCATTGGCATTACGAAGGAATCTATGCTTTTTATGATATGCAAGCAGATTCTGAGGATTATGAAGAAATTTTATCTCCTGAAGCGCGTGGTGATCACTATTATCAGGTTCTCAAAAATGATGAATTATATGGCTTTTTTTGCCTTTTTCCAATTGACAAAGACAAGCAGGAACTGGGTTTAGGTATGAAGCCAGAGTATTGTGGCAAAGGTCAAGGCAAAGATTTTTTACAAACGATTTTACGGTTTATCGAGGAAAATCTTTCAGCAAAAATCCTGACTCTCTCAGTTGCAGATTTTAATCAAAGAGCTCAAAGGCTCTATCTCAATTGTGGTTTCAACGTGATTGGACGGCAGCCTCAGGAAAGCAATGGCGATAGTTACCTTTTTGTCAAAATGGAAAAGGAGTTGAAATGAGAGTTGCGGTTATCCAAGGAACCACTCGAAGAAATATGAATTTGCTGCTATTTGAATCTGTAAAAAAAGCAGTCCAATCGTCTGACGAAGTGCTGAATTTTGGTATTTTTGAGGAGGAGAACGAGCAGTATTCTTATGTTGAGATAGCGATCTTGATCAGTTTCTTAATAGAAAGTGGAGCAGTAGATTTTGTTGTAACAGGTTGTTCTTCAGGTCAAGGGATGACGCTTGCCTGTAATAGTTTACCAGGTCTTTTGTGTGGCTATATAGAGACCCCACAAGATGCTTTCCTCTTTGGACGAATCAATGGAGGAAATGTTGCTTCCCTGCCATTAGGGTTGAATTTTGGGTGGCAAGGAGAATTGAACCTGCAATATACATTGGATAAATTATTTGATGGTGAGTTTGGCATTGGCTATCCTGAACATGAAGCAGAAAGAAAAAGAGTGGAAGCAAGTGCCTTAAAGAATTTGAACCGTTTAACGAAACGAAGTTGGGAAGAATTAGTAGAACAACTTCCAACTGATACTTTCACTAAATTGTTGCAAAGAAAGATAGTGATGAATGCCATTATAAATAAGGGAAGTAATAAAGAGTTCATCCGTTTGCTGAAAGCGAAAGTAGATAAAATGGACGCAGATAGAAAGTGGAATAAAGTTTGACAATCAAATAGGGAAAGTATGAGATTGACTTCTGTTGCAGTTATCGTTATTTGAGAAAAAAAGGGAGTGGGACAGAACTAAAAATAGAAAATTTTTAGTTCGTAGTCCCACCCCCGCAAGGGTGCTTAAACAGTTATCAAGCTGTTTAAGGTTGCAGATGAAGAAAACGAAGTTTTCGTCAAAGGTGCTCTTCCGAGCTTGAAAAGCGAATGAAGAGTTCAATCACGATGGCTTGCTGTGCAGGCTGATTTCCCGCCTTCAACAATTCACTGAATGTTGAAGCTACGTTATTCGTTTATTAATAAATATGATAGAAGCTGGGACACTTTTTGCCCAGCCTTTTCTTGTCTTATGCTAATTTTGTAATATTGACTGCTTGAAGACCACGTTGACCTTCTTCAATGTCAAAAGTTACTTTTTCGCCTTCATTCAGTGATTTGAATCCGTCGGATTGAATCGCTGAAAAGTGAGCAAATACGTCTGGTCCGTTTTCTTGTGAAATAAAGCCGAAGCCTTTTTCAGCATTGAACCATTTTACTGTACCTTGTGCCATACATCTTACTTCCTTTCTCTAAAATGTTGCGTAAAAAATAGAAAAAGTAAAGATGAAAAACAAAAATACTCACTCAAAATTCATTTACTCTTGCTAGTCTAACAGAAGTAGCAGTAAAAAGCAAGAAAAAACAGCGATTGCCACTTCATTTTATGCTATACTAGTATAAAATGAAGAAAGGCGTAAAATCATCTTTCAAAAGCAAGTTCAGAAACTCTAGTTGTATATGTTCAACTAGGATTACTTGATGATAGAAAAAGGGTAAAGAGATATGAAAAAGAAAAATGTAGGGATTATGAGTGTTGTAGTAGTTTTGCTATTACTTGTGACAGGGTATTATTTCTTCATTTACGCCCCTCATCAAAGGGCGGTAGCTAGTTATGAAAAAGCTGTCACAGCCTTGAAAGATAGTAATAAAGACATTGAGAGTCTAGTCTCAGATGCTGAAAAACTTGTTAAAACAAATGCTGAACCACTAGAACCAGCTACATTAGAGGATTTAAAAACAGCCATATCTGACACTGATAAGGAGATTCGGAAAGCTTCTAAAATGGAAAGTAAGACAGAAGATATTGAAAAGCAAGTTAAAGAACTTACTGAGCCAGTAGATTATGCAGCCAGTCAGAAAAATCTCTCTGAAAAAATGAATCAGTATCAACAGAGTGTCACACAGCTGAAACAAATTACAAATCCGACCAATGCTTTTGTTGAGGAGCGATTGAGAGAGATTGAGACAATCACTGGAGTGCAATCGGTAACAGAAACTCACGACCCTAATGGACAATTGAATAAACAGGGTGGCTATACTGCTTCGATTTATTTTAGCGATAGCCAAGTCACCGAAGCTGTTGATGGTACAGATATTGCAGAAAAAGGGACAGATGCAGGTGGCGATATCGAAGTTTATCCTACGAAAGAGGATGCGGAAAAGAGAAATATCTACCTATCGGCTTTTGATGGGAATGGATTTTTAAATCCTGGTTCTCACTATGTATACGGTACACTTGTAATTCGAACTTCTCGCCATTTAACTGGGACTCAACAGAAAGAACTCACTGAAAAAATCTATCAAAAACTGATTGAGCTGAAATAAACATCAACTTAAAATCTAACTAAAAAACGAATCACGATATTTATAGCTAAAAGGAGAAAACGAAAATGACATTCGAAGAAATTTTACCGGGTTTGAAAGCCAAAAAGAAATATGTCCGCATAGGCTGGGGCGGTGCTGAGAATTATGTCCAGCTTTTTGACAGCATTGAGCAGAACGGAGTGGCGCTTGAAGTGACGCCTTATTTTCTCATTAATGTATCAGGCGAGGGAGAAGGCTTTTCCATGTGGAGTCCGACGCCTTGTGACATATTAGCAGATGACTGGGTGGAAGTCCATGACTAGGACGGTTTTGGTGACAGGTGTTAGCTCAGGGATTGGTTTGGCTCAGGCGCAGCTTTTTTTGGAAAATGGCTGGCGCGTATATGGTGTAGACCGCTCTGAAAAACCAAGTTTGACAGGGGATTTTCATTTTTTTCAACAAGACTTGATACTGGGGTTTCAGCCCATTTTTGACTGGTGTCCTCAGGTAGATGTCCTCTGCAATACAGCTGGAGTGCTGGATGATTACAAGCCACTTCTTGAGCAATCCGCTCAGGAGATCCAAGAAATTTTCGAGATTAACTATGTAACACCAGTAGAGCTAACTCGTTATTATTTGACGCAGATGCTGAAGAAACAATCAGGCATCATCATCAATATGTGCTCAATTGCATCTAGCTTAGCTGGCGGTGGCGGTCATGCTTACACTTCTTCCAAGCATGCTCTAGCAGGATTTACCAAGCAGTTGGCACTAGACTATGCGGAGCAGGGAGTGCAGGTTTTTGGGATTGCACCGGGTGCAGTTAAAACAAGTATGACAGCAGCAGACTTTGAGCCGGGAGGCTTAGCCCAATGGGTAGTAGACGAAACTCCCATCAAGCGTTGGATAGAACCAGAAGAAGTTGCCGAGCTAACCCTCTTTCTCGCCTCAGGAAAAGCCCAACCCATGCAGGGCGAGATTGTCAAGATTGACGGTGGCTGGAGTTTGAAGTGAGGAAGCAAGCAGAATGAAAGCAGTGAGCATTGAGCCAAGACTGCAAAAATCTTTCCAACATTGGCAAAAGAACATGGTGAGATATGGTTTGAAAGCTGGGCTGGGGCAGTTTTATACAAATGAAGACGAGACTGCCGTTTTGTATGAACAAGGAGATTTTCTCTTTTTGGCTGGGCAGGCAGATATGGCATTACTGGCGGATTATAGGGATTTTTGTAAGCCAGACTACCGCATTCTCATATCTGAAGAGGCTTCTTGGCAAGGCTGCTTATCCTCTTGCCCAGCCTTATCTCCTTTTACCCGTTATGCTTTTAAAGATGAGGCAGATTTTGATGACAAGGTTTTGAAAAACATCGTGGAGCAGTTATCGGAGCAGTTCGTTATTGAGGCAATCAATTCAAAAACCTATCAAGAACTAGCTCAGGAAGAATGGTCTCAGGATTTGCAGGGGAATTTTGCAACTTTTAAAGACTTTCAAGAAGGCGGAGCTTTTGGCTTTGTGATCCGGAAGGGTCAGGAAATCGTCGCTGGGGTCTCGACAGCACTTGTCTACCAAAAAGCCATTGAAATTGAGATTGCAACAAAACCGACTTATCAACAGCAAGGTTTAGCTACTGTTCTTGGGGCGAAGATGATTTTGGCATCCCTGCAATGCGGCGTTTTTCCGCTCTGGGATGCCCACAATGAAGCCTCAAAGAAAATAGCTGAAAAGCTAGGTTATCAATGCTTAGGAGCTTACCCAGCTTATGAGTTAAAATTACAGATAGGAGAAACCATGACACCAGAACAATTATGGAATGAATACAAAACAATCAATCCCACAATCGGTGATGACATTGATGCGTGGGCATTTGGTGTAGAGCCAGACCAGCTGGCGGATTTAGTTTTGAAAGGAGAGAAGACTGCGACGGCTTCTGCCTACGATTTGTATCAGATAGATGGTGAGCCGATTCCTCAAGCAGGAACCTTTGATGTGATTTTAGACGGTCAGGGTCAAGCTGTCTGTATCATTAAAGTGACCAAGGTAACGGTTGTCCCTTTCAATCAAGTGTCTGCAGAGCATGCTTTTAAAGAAGGAGAGGGAGATAAATCTTTGGCTTACTGGCGGCAGGTGCATGAGGAACTCTTCACGGAATGGATGGCTGAAGCCGGCTTAGCTTTCTCAGAGGAGACGGGCGTGGTCTTGGAGGAGTTTTGCAAGGTTTATCCGATAGATTAGAAGACTGTGCCTTATATTCACTTAGAAAAAATCCGACACGAACAAGGAATTTTTCCCAGCCTCCTATGACAGCTGGCAATAATAACCATGGATTCTGACTTCTCCCAGATAAAAGGGGACAAATTTCTCATGGAGGAAGCACTCGTTTGTAGTGAAATCCGAATTTTAACATGTAGTATTTATGTTTTTTTAATAAGTCACGAACCTTTTTATGTGGTATGGACTTTTTATGAGCAAAAAATCAAATTCTCTGCAGGAAATGATGTTTTTGAGAAGAAAAACGTTATTTTTCCATGAAAAGGGTCTTCTCTAGAAAGGTTTGGGGAACTTTCAGACAGATTTATTCGGAATAGACAGCCGAACGCTCTATTTCTTTTTTAATTCCTCATTTAAAAAATTTTGGTTTAATGATATAATAGTAGTGACATCTTAGAGAAAAGAGACGATTTATGACAAACTATGCAATTATTTTAGCAGCTGGAAAAGGCACTCGCATGAAATCAGATTTACCAAAAGTGCTTCACAAAGTTGCTGGAATTTCGATGTTAGAACACGTATTTAGAAGTGTTGCTGCCATTGCACCAGAAAAGACTGTGACAGTGGTCGGACACAAGGCAGAGCTGGTGGAGCAAGTATTGGCGGGGCAGACAGAGTTTGTTCGTCAAACGGAGCAATTAGGAACTGGTCATGCTGTGATGATGGCAGAGCCTGTGCTGGAAGGTTTGGCAGGGCAAACATTAGTCATTGCAGGAGACACTCCTTTAATCACAGGAGAAAGCCTGAAAAATTTGATTAACTTTCATGTCAACCACAAAAATGTTGCAACGATTTTGACGGCAGAAGCGGAAAATCCATTTGGTTATGGGCGGATTGTCCGTAATCAGCATGAAGAAGTGATCAAAATTGTGGAGCAAAAGGATGCTTCGGATTTTGAAAAGCAAATCAAAGAAATCAATACAGGAACGTATGTTTTTGATAACGCCCGTCTTTTTGAAGCCCTGAAAAATATCAATACCAACAATGCGCAAGGAGAATACTACATCACAGATGTAATCGGCATTTTCCGTGAGAATGGCGAAAAAGTCGGCGCTTATACTTTGAAAGATTTTGATGAAAGTCTTGGTGTCAATGACCGCGTGGCATTGGCAACGGCAGAAAGTATTATGCGTCGCCGAATCAATCAAGCTCATATGGTGAATGGGGTTAGCTTTGTAAATCCAGAAGCGACTTATATCGATGTAGATGTACAGATTGAACCAGAAGTACAAATTGAAGCTAATGTTAGCTTGAAAGGGCAAACGAAAATTGGCGCAGGCAGCATTCTGACAAACGGTACGTATATTGTTGACTCTGCTATCGGTGAACAAACGGTTATTACCAATTCTATGATTGAAGAGTCTACAGTTGCAGACGGTGTAACGGTGGGACCTTACGCTCATGTTCGCCCAGATTCAAGCCTTGCTAAAAATGTACATGTTGGTAATTTCGTTGAAGTGAAAGGTTCTTCTATCGGTGAAAATACCAAAGCTGGGCATCTGACTTACATTGGTAATTCTGAAGTGGGTGCGAATGTCAATTTTGGTGCTGGAACAATTACAGTTAATTATGATGGACAGCACAAGTTTAAGACTGTCATTGGGAACAATGTCTTTGTAGGTTCTAATTCGACCATTATTGCGCCGGTAGAACTTGGGGACAATTCTCTTGTAGGTGCAGGCTCAACCATTACTAAGGATGTACCAGCAGACGCTATTGCCATCGGACGTGGACGTCAGATTAACAAAGATGAATACGCAAAACGCTTGCCACATCATCCAGATAATAAGTAGGAACGGCTATGGATTTTGAAGAAAAAACGCTAAAACGAACAGAAATTTATCAAGGTCCTATTTTTAACCTTGTCAAGGATAAAGTTCAGCTACCGGCTGGGAAAGGTACAGCTTATCGTGATTTGATTTTCCATAATGGTGCTGTAGCAGTTATTGCGCTAACGCCAGAAGACAAAATGATTTTGGTTAAGCAGTACCGCAAAGCTATTGAAGCAACCTCTTATGAAATTCCAGCTGGCAAGTTAGAAGTTGGTGAAAATGCGGATCCTGAGGCCGCAGCTTTGCGCGAATTAGAAGAAGAAACGGGTTATACAGGTGAGTTAGAACTGCTTTATGATTTCTATTCGACGATTGGCTTTTGCAATGAGCGAATCAAACTTTATAGCGCTAGCCATTTGACAAAAGTTGAAAATCCTCGTCCACAAGATGAAGACGAGACCTTAGAACTCTATGAAGTGACCTTGGAAGAAGCGAAAGCTTTCCTTGCTAGTGGTGATATTTGTGATGCAAAAACCATTATTGCACTCCAATATTGGGAAATGAAAATGAATCGAAGATAGGGGAACGCTCATGGGAAGACCTTTATTAACAGATGAAATGATTGAACGGGCAAATCGTGGTGAAGATATTTCAGGTCCACCTTTGCATGATGAGGAAGAAACCAAAATTTTAAAAACAACCAGAAGTCAGTTTGGTTATTCTTCTCCAACTAGTGGCTTCAATCAAGATACGCTACAAATTGATGTAGAACCAACAGTAACCAAAAGCCGACGCATTGAAAATGCAAAACGCGGAGTATTCCAAGCAAAATTAAACAAAATTCTATTTTGGATTGTCCTGCTTTTGATTGCTTTGATTGCTGCTATTATTTGGCTATAAAAAGCGATAAGCTCGACTTTCGCTTTTTTTGTGATAGAATGAGAGGAAATAATGAAAATCGGAATTATTGCGGCCATGCCTGAGGAACTAAAAATCTTAGTGGAAAACTTGGAAAATGCCGAAAAGCACTTACGTTTGGGGCATGTTTATCATACGGGAAGTATCGGTCGTCATGAAGTTGTGCTGGTGGAAAGCGGGATTGGAAAGGTCATGTCTGCTATGAGCGTGGCTGTTTTGGTCAATGAGTTTAAAGTGACGGCTGTCATCAATACAGGTTCTGCTGGTGCGGTAGCTGAAGGCTTGCAAATCGGTGATGTTGTGGTTGCTAATCGGCTAGTATACCATGATGTAGATGTAACAGCTTTTGGCTATGAATACGGACAAATGGCACGCCAGCCACTTTATTTTGAAGCGAGCCGTTATTTGGTTTCTGAGATGAAAAAGATTTTAGAAAAGACACATCAGACAAGTCGCGTTGGCTTGATTGCAACAGGAGACAGTTTTATTGCGGGGCAGGATAAGATTCATGCCATTAAGCAGCATTTTCCAGATGTTTTAGCGGTAGAAATGGAAGGAGCCGCCATTGCTCAAGCGACCCATTCTATCGGTCTGCCTTTTATGGTTATTCGGGCCATGAGTGATACAGCTTCTTATGACGCCAATATCAGCTTTGACGAATTTATTCATGAAGCTGGCAAGCGCTCAGCAGACACTCTGATTCAATTTCTGAAAGAATTAGTTTAGACAAGGAGAATATAGTGTATAAAGAATCTTATTTCGACGGCGGCCTCTTTTCTTACATTGGTCATGTCATCTTAGCCATTTTGATTACTGTCTTGACGTTGGGTATCTGTGCTCCTTGGGGCATGTGTATCCTGTATAATTGGAAGATTAAGCACACAGTCATTGACGGACACCGTCTCTATTTTGATGGTACTGCGATGCAGCTTTTTGGAAATTGGGTGAAGTGGTGGCTCTTGACAATCATTACTTTTGGCATTTATGGTTTTTGGCTTAATATCAAGCTAACCCAGTGGATTACCAAACACACCCATCATTTGAATTAGATGAAAGCAAGCGAGAATGAAGCAGTCTCGCTTTTCATTTGTTCTACCTTGCCAAAAAATCCCTTTTGATGGTATAATCAAGAAACTGCAATCAATGATAGAGGAGAAAAGATGAGTATCTTAGAAGTAAAAAATCTCAGCCACGGTTTTGGAGACCGGGCTATTTTTGAGGATGTATCCTTTCGTCTGCTGAAGGGCGAGCATATCGGCTTAGTTGGAGCCAACGGTGAAGGGAAGTCCACCTTTATGAGCATTGTAACTGGTCAATTGTTGCCAGATGAAGGCAAGGTTGAGTGGTCTAAGTATGTGACAGCTGGCTATTTAGATCAGCATGCTGTGTTGAAAGAAGGTCAATCTGTACGTGATGTGTTGCGGACTGCTTTTGATGAACTTTTCAAGACTGAAGCTCGGATCAATGAGATATATCTGGCTATGGCAGAAGATGGAGCGGATGTTGATGTCCTTATGGAAGAAGTGGGTGAATTGCAGGAGCGATTGGAAAGTCGAGACTTTTATACTTTAGATGCTAAGATTGATGAGGTAGCTCGTGCTTTAGGGGTTATGGATTACGGTATGGAAACGGATGTCACCGCTCTTTCTGGAGGTCAACGAACCAAGGTGCTCTTAGCAAAACTTCTCCTTCAAAAACCAGACATCTTGCTCTTAGATGAGCCTACCAACTATTTGGACGCAGAGCATATTGATTGGCTCAAGCGCTATCTGCAAAATTATGAAAATGCTTTCGTGCTCATTTCCCATGATATTCCTTTCTTAAACGATGTAATCAATATCGTCTACCATGTAGAAAATCAAAACTTGACCCGCTATTCTGGTGATTATTATCAATTCTTAGAAGTCTACGAGATGAAAAAATCTCAGTTGGAAGCAGCTTATGAGCGTCAGCAGAAGGAAATTGCAGACCTCAAGGACTTTGTAGCTCGCAATAAAGCCCGTGTGGCGACCCGTAATATGGCCATGTCCCGCCAGAAAAAATTAGACAAAATGGAACTGATTGAACTGCAAGGCGAGAAGCCTAAGCCCTCCTTTGACTTCAAAATGGCTCGTACACCAGGGCGCTTTATTTTCCAAGCCAAGGACTTGCAGATTGGGTATGACTGTCCACTGACCCAGCCTCTTAATCTGACCTTTGAGCGCAATCAGAAAGTGGCCATCATCGGGGCAAATGGGATTGGGAAAACAACTCTTTTGAAGAGTCTCTTGGGGATTATACCACCAATCGCTGGGGAAGTTGAGCGTGGAGACTATCTGGAATTGGGTTATTTCGAGCAAGAGACAGCTGGTGGTAATCGTCAGACTCCTCTGGAAGCTGTTTGGGATGCTTTCCCGTCACTCAATCAAGCGGAAGTTCGTGCTGCTCTGGCTCGCTGCGGTCTGACCTCAAAGCATATTGAAAGCCAGATCCAGGTTCTTTCAGGTGGGGAGCAGGCTAAGGTCCGCCTCTGTCTCCTTATGAACCGAGGAAATAATGTCTTAGTGCTGGATGAGCCCACGAATCACCTTGATGTGGATGCAAAAGATGAACTCAAACGCGCTCTCCAAGCGTACAAAGGCAGTATTCTCATGGTCTGCCATGAGCCCGACTTCTACGAAGGATGGGTAGATCATATTTGGGATTTTAATCAATTAACGTAAGAATAAAGAAAACGAGGTGTAGGACAAAAAATCAGGATTTCGTAAGAAATCGATTTTGTCGTCCCACCCCCGCAAGGTTGAGTAGGGCTGCAAAAGCTGATAGTATCAGCGCATAGGAGACCTCTCAACTACTACGTATTGAGTTTTATTCTAGAAAGTAAACGAGTCTGGGATATTTTGTTCCAGACTCCGTTTTGTGATTATTTCTTAAATGTATAGTCCTTAATGACTTCAATTTTCTCGATTTTGATTTCTTTTTTGGGTTTGTCGTTTTCGCCTGTCTCAATCGTAGCGATTTTATCCACGACATCCATGCCAGAAACGACTTGCCCAAAGACAGTATAATTCCCGTCTAAACTTGGATTTCCGCCTTTTTTATAGGCTTCAATAATTTTTTCAGGATAAGTTGTGTTAGAGAGTTGATTAGAACTGTCCTTGGTGTTTTGGTTGATGAAAAATTGACTACCGTTGGAATTTGGATTGGAAGAACGAGCCATGGCTAATGCACCACGGATATTGTAGAGATAAGACGAAATCTCTGTTTTAAAGCCACTTCCAGAGTCGATCTTAGAGTTTTTGCCTTTCCAAATGGACTCACCACCAGTTCCGTCTCCTTTAGGATCTCCTGTTTGAATCATGAAATCCTTAATGACACGGTGGAAAGTTACGCCGTTATAATAACCTTCTTTAGCGTGCGTTAAGAAATTTTCAACTGCAAGTGGAGCATATTTTGGAAAGAGCTTCAAGGAGATAATACCTTCAGTTGTGGTTATTTTCACTTCCGCTTCATCGTCAGCGACCTTGTCAGACAACTGTGGGAAATGAGCATTTTTATCGGTCAAAGCAGCTTTTTGCTCTTCTTTTTGTTTTTCAGCTGCTTTTGAGCTGGATTCGGAAGCAAGACTTGAGTCTACATAGTCATTTCCTCTGATAGCTCTTTGTAAATTGGTACAACCTGTCAAAAATAAACCAGCAGCCAGTCCTAAAATAAGTAATTTTTTCATAGATTTCCTTTCTGAATGTTGAACTATTCACATTTTACTATAAGTAAAAGCCTTTTTCAAATCTTTTGAGAGGTTGTCTCTGCTAACTGAAAGGCACTATCGGGCTATCTTTTTGATGTAAAGATAGCTCAATCGTTTTGAGTATGAAAACATTTTCTTATGAAAAGTTTTGTAAATTCACTTACGAGAAAAAATTTTTTGTGCTAAAATAGCGTTTATCAACAAAGAAATGGAGTTTTTATGCCGAAGAATTTTAAGGAATTATTATTTTTTACAGCCCTTATGTGTAGCATGATGGTATTTGGAATGAGCATTTGGAACCTGTCCGTTGTAGGATATTTTTCATGGGCTCATCTAGCAATGGGATATGTTCCTGGATTGATTACCGCTTTTCTCTTAGACCTTCTTGTGGCAGGACCAGTTGTGAAGGGAGTTGCTTTTAAATTTTTAACAGAACGCCATAAACCTTGGCAGAAGATCCTCGTTGTTTCAGGCGTTATGGTTCTGATTATGGTTTCACTGATGTCTCTTTATGGTATGCTTTTTAACGGCGTGCCGCTTTCAGTAACCAATTACCTTGGAGCTTGGTTGACCAATTTTATTGTAGCTTTTCCCTTGAATTTTCTGATTGTTGGACCAATTTCTCGCTTTATTTTGGGTCAACTGCAACAGCAACTTTTTTAATCTTGCTGACGATGAACGTTTGACAATTGGTTCATGGAAATTCTTTATGATATTTATTTAATGGTAAAAAATTTATGTTATAATAGATTTATAAAGGAGGGACAGAGAATGGCTAAACGATTGACAAGAGATGTGCGAAATAAGAAAATTGCGGGTGTCTGTGCAGGTATAGCAAATTATTTTGACATTGATCCTACCATTGTACGACTGATCTGGGGAGTAGCATTTTTTGTATATGGAATCGGTCTAATCCCTTATTTGATTTTGTGGTTTGTCTTGCCAGAAGATGATGGGAATGATGATGTGATATGGAAGTAAGCAATGTTGTTTCAAAAGTGGAAGCATGGAGCTTCTGCTTTTTTCTTGCATTGGATTAGTGTTCAATTTGTGGTATAATAAAATTTATGGCAAGTAAGAAAAATAGTAAAAAAGGTCGGACAACGAGACGACCTACAAAAGCAGAAATGGAACGGCAAAAAGCCATTCGGAGGATGCTCGCAACTTTCGGTATCGCTTTTTTGCTTCTTTTTGCAGCATTAAAATGGGGTGCCGTTGGAATCACTCTATATAACCTTATTCGATTGTTAGTAGGAAGTTTAGCCTATATGGCTATTATAGCCAGTCTCATTTATCTTTTCTTTTTTAAGTGGGTCAATAAGCATGAAGGCTATAAATCAGGCTTTTTCAGTATTTTTATTGGCTTGCTACTCATATTTCAAGCTTATTTTGTAAATGTTTTAAATTTAAAAGGACAGGTTCTAAGTACAACCTTGTCACGGATTTTAACGGATTTGACAGCTGTTAAAGTCAGTGCTTTTGCTGGTGGCGGTTTATTAGGAGGGACACTCTATACTCCTATAGCCTTTTTATTTTCAAATATTGGCACCTACTTTATCGGGCTTCTTTTAATATTGCTAGGGGCGCTACTCATCAGTCCATATTCGATTTATGATATTTTTGAAAAATTAAGTGAAACCTATCATGCTTGGAGTGAGAAGCGAGAAGCAAAGCGTCAGCAACGTTTTATCGAAAAAGAAGAAAAAGCTGCGCAAGCAGCGATGAATGCTATTCAGGTAGAGCAAGACGAGCCACAAATTGATTCTGAAACGGGAGAAATTTTAGATGATGAGGTCTTAGCTCATACGCCGATTCAGTTTGAAGAAGCAGAGCCAGAAATTTATGATTATGATGAGAGTTTGTCTGAGAAACAACACAAAGAAGAGCAGCAAGATAATACAGATGAAGATGTTGAGGTTAATTTCACCCCCAAAGAAAGTTTAGATTACAAACTTCCAACAATCAATTTGTTTGCGCCAGACAAGCCTAAAAATCAATCCAAAGAAAAGAAAATTGTCCGCGAAAATATCAAGATTTTGGAAGAAACATTTGCTAGTTTTGGCATTCGTGCTAGCGTTGAACGTGCTGAAATCGGACCGTCTGTGACTAAGTACGAGGTCAAGCCAGCTGTCGGAGTGCGGGTCAATCGCATTTCCAATCTGGCTGACGATTTAGCTCTGGCTTTGGCTGCCAAAGATGTGCGAATTGAGGCACCTATTCCGGGCAAATCTTTAGTCGGAATTGAAGTTCCGAATTCCGAGATTGCGACGGTTACTTTCCGTGAGCTTTGGGAGCAGTCTAAGACAGACGACAAGAAATTACTTGAAATTCCTTTAGGAAAAGCTGTCAATGGCTCTGTTCGGACATTTGATTTGGCAAAGATGCCTCATTTGCTGGTGGCAGGCTCGACTGGTTCTGGAAAATCCGTTGCAGTCAACGGCATTATTGCTAGTATTCTCATGAAAGCACGACCAGATGAAGTCAAGTTCATGATGGTTGATCCAAAAATGGTTGAATTGTCTGTCTATAATGATATTCCTCACTTGCTGATCCCTGTTGTGACTAATCCGCGCAAGGCGAGCCGAGCTTTGCAAAAAGTGGTAGATGAAATGGAAAATCGCTATGAGCTATTTTCTAAGGTCGGTGCTCGCAATATTGCAGGTTACAATGCCAAAGTAGCCGAGTACAATGCCAGTCAACCAGAATATAAACAAATTCCTCTTCCCTTGATTGTGGTCATTGTGGATGAGTTGGCAGACCTTATGATGGTAGCCAGCAAAGAAGTGGAAGATGCCATTATTCGCTTGGGACAAAAAGCTCGAGCAGCTGGTATTCATATGATTTTGGCCACTCAGCGACCGTCTGTTGATGTTATCTCTGGGCTCATCAAGGCCAATGTTCCTTCGCGGATTGCTTTTGCTGTCTCTAGCGGAACTGATAGCCGAACGATTCTAGATGAAAATGGTGCCGAGAAACTCTTGGGACGTGGGGATATGCTCTTTAAGCCGATTGATGAAAATCATCCTGTCCGTCTGCAAGGATCATTTATTTCCGATGAAGATGTAGAGCGCATTGTCACTTTTGTTAAGAATCAAGCCGAAGCAGATTATGATGATAATTTTGACCCAGGCGAAGTATCTGAGAATGACATGGATTCAGGTAGTGAGAGTGAACAAGGAGATCCACTCTTTGAGGAAGCCAAGGCTTTAGTCATCGAGACGCAAAAAGCGAGTGCTTCAATGCTCCAACGTCGATTGTCTGTCGGGTTTAATCGTGCAACTCGGCTCATGGAAGAGCTAGAAGCTGCGGGTGTCATCGGTCCAGCAGAAGGCACCAAGCCAAGAAAAGTTTTATTGAATAACTAAAACTAAATAGGTGTGGTTTAAAAAATGTAACATCCTTTCCCAACAAATTTCTGTTGGGATTTTTTTGTAGCTGTTCTATTTTAAAGTTTTGTAGAAAAGGTATGAAAAATCTCATGTTTTCCAGTTTTATGACTTTTCTATGACCTAAGGATAACTTTTTTGATAGAATACTAATATGATTTGTGAATGGAGGCTATATGTCAGAACAGATATACACAGGGCTTAGCCAACAAGAGGTTGAAGAACGAATTCAAAAAGGCTTAGTCAATAAAGTAACAGTTAGCACGGAAAAAACAACTTGGCAAATCATTCAGTCGAATGTGTTTACTTATTTTAATTTTATATTTTTTGTCCTTGCTATGTTGCTAGTTATTGTACAATCATGGAATAATTTACTTTTTTTACCTATTGTTATTATCAATTCTTTGATTGGAATTGTTCAAGAGCTTAGAGCGCGCAAAATATTGAGCAACATGCAGTTACTTCATCACTATACAGCGATTGCAGTGCGAGACGGTAAAGAAATCCAACTAGAGACAAAAGATTTAGTACAAGATGATATCGTTCTTTTCTCGGCAGGGGACCAAATCTATGCAGATGCTAAGATTGTATCAGGTGAATTGAAAGTCAATGAATCACAGTTGACAGGAGAAGCGGATGAAATAGCAAAGCAAATAAGTGATACAGTTATGTCAGGCAGTTTTGTCGTATCTGGTAAAGCCTATGCTCGCTTGGAAAAAGTAGGTGATGAATCCTATATCAATCAACTGACGTTGAAAGCAAAAGAAGTCTCTGGAAAAGAAGAATCTGAAATGGTACGTTCGGTCAATAATCTGGTTAAAGTGATTGGATTTTTGATTATTCCTTTAGGGCTTCTTCTATTTTTCCAAAGTTATGTGACCAATCACGAAAGTTTTCAAGTTAGTATTGTCTCTACGGTAGGAGCTATTATTGGGATGATTCCAGAAGGGCTTTATCTTTTGATGACTCTAGCGCTGGCTTTGGGAGCAGCTAGTCTAGCAAGGCAGAAAGTTTTGTTAAATAGCATGAAGGGGATTGAGTCTCTTTCTCGTGTAGATGTTTTGTGTGTAGATAAGACAGGAACCATTACGGAAAATACGATGAAAGTTGTACAAGTACTCTCTGTTCAGCAAGACAAGAATGCCTCGCAGGAAGCTCTTAAACAATATCTGGCAGCAAGTCCAGATGAAAATGAAACGATTGCAGCGATTCGAGACTTTTTTGCTTCAGAAGTAGTAGAAAAGGATTGGACCGTGGTGAAAACCTTTCCGTTTAGTTCAAAGTCCAAGTTTGGTGCTATTTCTTTCAAAAAAAGCAATTTTATTTTAGGTGCTCCGGAGTTTGTATTAAAAGAAAAGCTGGAAGAATATCGCAGCTATTTTCAACAATATGCAGAAAGTGGCTCACGGGTTCTTGTTTTTGCTGAATCAAAAGATCAGCCATTTACAGGTGATTTGACTCAAACAGTAGAACCCCTACTCTTCATCTTATTAGAAAATCCAATTCGAGAAAATGCAGCCGAGACCTTTTCATATTTTGATGTTCAAGGTGTGGAAGTCAAAGTTATTTCAGGAGATAATCCTGTCACAGTTGCTGCAGTGGCTACCAAAGCAGAGATTCCTCATGCTGAAAATTATGTAGACACGCAAAACTTGGATACTGATGAAAAAATCACTCAAGCAGTTGAAAAATATACGGTCTTTGGTCGAGTGACCCCTCAACAGAAACAAAAATTAGTTCAAGCACTTCAAGCTAATCAACATAAAGTTGCAATGACAGGTGACGGTGTAAATGATATTTTAGCAATGAAGACTGCAGATTGCAGCATTGCTATGGAGTCAGGCAACGATGCTACCAAGCAGATTGCACAAGTTGTTTTGCTGGATTCTGACTTTTCGCATATGCCGCATATTGTGACAGAAGGACGTAGGGTTGTCAATAACATTCAGCGTTCCGCTAGTTTATTTCTTGTAAAAAATATCTTTTCCATTTCACTAGCTATTTTGTCCAGTTTGTTTGCTTTTACCTATCCTTTGCAAGCATCACAAGTTTCCTTGATTAGTGCATTCACTATTGGTATACCCGGATTTATGTTAGCTTTGGAGCCCAACAAGCAGCGCATTCGAGGGCGTTTCATCAGAACGGTTTTACAGAATGCGATACCAGCAGCTTTTGTTGATTTATTGGCCGTTTTGATTGTCATGGCTTGTGGTCGGATTTTTCGATTATCCACGCAAGAAGTTGCGACATCATCTGTTATCTTATTAGCAGTGGTTGGTTTCATTATCATCATCAAGCTTATTCAGCCGCTCAATCGAATGAAAACCATTGTCGTACTCTTTAACATCATCGGCTTGGTGATTTCGGGCTTGTTATTTTACTCTATCTTTTTGTTATCCAAAATCTCACCGATTACCATTATCCTCACAGTCATTCTCTCCTTAATGTTAGAATCACTCATGAGACTGTTTCAATTCATAACAAATAAGTTATTTGCTCTATTTGATAAGTTCTCAACAAAATATTAAATATAAAAATATCGGAAGCAGATGAGTCTGTCCGATATTTTTTATTATTTTGTTAAAAATAAGCCAATCACCATGGCGAGGTAGAGAAAGAAGGTCAAAATAAAACCAGCTCGCCAGAAAAATTTAAAGAACTTAGGATAGTAAAAACTGCGTTTAACTCGAAGAAAGTAGATAGTAATGGCAATTGCTAAGGCAGAAAGGGCTAATGCTAATTCTGGTAAGAGACTGTGGTAGAAAGCTCTATCAGAGATGACATAGAATTCCAACACAAAAAGTGGAAAAGCCAAATCTGCAAAATTCAAGCCAAATCGTTTCAAGCGAAATAATTTAGTAATAATAATGGTCAAAATAATAGTTAAAAAGATAAATAAAATAGATGCGATTTTTAATAATGTCATACACATATTTTACCACAAAAATCGAGAAAGATAGAGAATTTTTTTAGTATTTTTTCTTGCAATTTAGTCGTTTTAGTGTATAATAGAAAGGTATGCAAGAAGCATACTTGTGGGAGGTAAAAATCTTACATTACCGCCAAAACCACAAAGGAGGATTTAAAAATGGCTAAAAAAGTCGAAAAACTTGTAAAATTGCAAATCCCTGCTGGTAAAGCTACTCCAGCTCCACCAGTTGGTCCTGCGCTTGGTCAAGCCGGTATCAACATCATGGGATTCACGAAAGAGTTCAACGCTCGTACAGCTGATCAAGCTGGTATGATTATCCCAGTTGTTATCTCAGTATATGAAGACAAATCATTTACTTTCGTAACAAAGACACCACCAGCTGCTGTTCTTTTGAAAAAAGCTGCAGGTGTTGAAAAAGGATCAGGTACACCAAACAAAACAAAAGTTGCAACAGTTACTCGTGCACAAGTACAAGAAATTGCTGAAACTAAGATGCCAGATTTGAACGCTGCAAACCTTGAGTCTGCAATGCGTATGATCGAAGGTACTGCTCGTTCTATGGGATTCACTGTTGTTGACTAATCAATAACACCCAAACCCGCAAGACTTCATCATTTCGAGAAGGACGTGGGAGATGAAAATCGATTGAACCACTTACAAGGAGAATAGAAAATGGCTAAAAAAAGCAAACAACTTCGTGCTGCTCTTGAAAAAATCGACAGCACAAAAGCATACAGTGTAGAAGAAGCTGTAGCACTTGCAAAAGAAACAAACTTTGCAAAATTTGACGCAACTGTAGAAGTTGCTTATAACTTGAACATTGATGTGAAAAAAGCGGATCAACAAATCCGTGGTGCAATGGTTCTTCCAAACGGAACTGGTAAAACTCAACGTGTGCTTGTTTTTGCACGTGGTGCAAAAGCAGAAGAAGCAAAAGCTGCTGGTGCAGACTTCGTTGGTGAAGATGACCTCGTTGCAAAAATCAACGGTGGCTGGCTTGACTTTGATGTCGTAATTGCTACACCTGATATGATGGCACTTGTCGGACGTCTTGGACGTATCCTTGGACCACGTAACTTGATGCCAAACCCTAAAACTGGTACTGTAACAATGGATGTTGCAAAAGCAGTTGAAGAGTCTAAAGGTGGTAAAATTACTTACCGTGCAGACCGTGCAGGTAACGTACAAGCTATCATTGGTAAAGTTTCATTTGACGCTGATAAGTTGGTTGAAAACTTCAAAGCATTCCACGATGTGATTGCAAAAGCTAAACCAGCTACAGTAAAAGGAACTTACATAACAAATCTTACTATCACCACTACTCAAGGTGTAGGTATTAAGGTTGATGTCAACTCACTTTAATTTAGAATCTAAAACTCTATCTTCGGATGGAGTTTTTCTTTTGCTAAAATCAAAAGCGTTGGATTGATGAATTCATCGCTTTTTTATGCTTTGGATTTTTTGGCGAATACATATGTGAAATAGTAAACAAAAACCGGTAATGTTATATTTTCTTACATATTTTTATAAAAACTATTGCATGAATTTTTGTAAAATTGTATAATATAAAATAATTATTCCTAGTGGGAGGTTTCTCATGCTAACATATAAATCTATATTATATCAAGATAAGCGAGAATATAGCTATATTGATCTCGAAAAAGCTGCATTAGATATGGGTGGAGACTTAGACAATCTTCCTTATTCTATTCGCATATTATTAGAAAGTCTTTTGCGAAAAGAAGATGGCGATGTTGTAAGAAAACATCACATAGAGAATCTAATACACTATCAAGCTGTTAAACCGAGAGGTGAAGTGCCCTTTAAACCAAGTCGTGTTATTTTACAGGATTTTACGGGAGTACCAGTTGTTGTTGACTTGGCAAGTATGCGCGATGCAGTTGTAACAAATGGGGGAGATCCAGAACTTATCAATCCTGAAATTCCTGTGGATTTAGTCATTGACCATAGTGTGCAAGTTGATTGTTATGGCTGTGAGACTGCTTTGGAAGAAAATATAACAAAAGAATTTTCACGTAATAATGAGCGGTATGAATTTTTGAAATGGGCTGAGCAATCTTTTGATAATTATCGTGCAGTTCCACCTGCAACTGGGATTATTCACCAAGTTAATATTGAATTCCTTAGTGATGTTGTTATTGAAAAAGACGGCATGCTTTATCCAGATTCAATGTTTGGAACAGACAGTCATACAACAATGATCAATGGAATAGGGGTTCTTGGCTGGGGAGTTGGAGGAATTGAAGCAGAAGCTGCTATGTTGGGAGAAGCTTCTTATTTTCCAGTTCCAGAAGTGATTGGTGTACGCTTAGTTGGGAAATTGCCTAAGATTGCAACGGCAACAGACTTAGCTTTAAAAGTAACGCAACGATTACGACAAGAAAATGTAGTTGGAAAATTTGTAGAATACTTTGGGGAAGGACTAGCAACACTTAGTTTGGCAGACCGCGCAACAGTTGCAAATATGGCGCCAGAATATGGAGCAACCTGTGGTTACTTTCCTATTGATGAAGAGACACTTCGTTATATGCGATTAACAAATCGGAAAGAAGAACATATTGCGTTAACGAAGCTCTATGCTCAAAAGAATCATTTATTTTATGATGAAAAAGTGGATCCAATTTATTCAAAAATTGTTGAGATTGATTTGTCCACCATTGTTCCAAGTATTTCTGGTCCCAAACGGCCACAGGATTTAATTGAATTGACAAATGCTAAGCAAGAATTTCAAGCGAGTCTTATCCGAGAAGCTGGTGTTCGAGGTTTTGGTTTGCCAAGAGAGGAATTGAGGAAGACAGCGACGGTATTGTTTGATGATTATGAAGAAGAGATTAAAACGGGTCATGTCGCTATTGCAGCAATTACTAGTTGTACTAATACCTCCAACCCATATGTCTTAATGGCGGCAGGCTTAGTAGCTAAACGTGCTGTGGAAAAAGGATTGCGTGTTTCAAAAACAGTCAAAACGTCACTTGCACCAGGCAGTAAGGTTGTTACGGCCTATTTGAAGGAGAGTGGTCTCCAAGTCTATCTGGACAAATTAGGTTTTAATGTTGTTGGATATGGCTGCACCACTTGCATTGGCAATTCTGGAAATTTGTTACCAGAAGTGGCAAAAGCAATTACGGATACAGATTTACTTGCTAGCGCTGTCCTATCAGGTAATCGGAATTTTGAAGGACGAATCAATCCTTTGGTTAAAGCAAATTTTTTAGCTAGTCCGCCACTGGTGGTCGCTTATGCTTTAGCTGGGAATACAAATATTGATTTAACAAGTGAACCGCTTGGATATGATAGGAATGGGCTACCTGTTTACTTCATGGATCTTATGCCAAATCATGATTTGGTAGCAGACTATGTACAAAAATACGTTACCAGTAGTTTGTTTAAAAAAGAGTATGAGCATGTTTTTACTGATAGTGAAAAATGGAATCAAATTTCAACAACAAAGTCGAAAATCTATCACTGGAATCAAGCCTCTACTTATATACAAAATCCTCCTTACTTTGATGGCTTGGAAGATGATACAAGCATTCAACCATTGAAAAATCTAGCTGTTTTAGCAAAGTTTGGAGATACAATTACGACAGACCATATTTCTCCAGCAGGAAATATTGCTAGAAATAGTCCAGCAGCATCATATCTAGAGGAACATGGTGTAAGCTATCAAGACTTTAATTCTTATGGTAGTCGTCGCGGGAATCATGAAGTGATGATGAGAGGCACCTTTGCCAATATTCGGATAAAAAATGAACTAGCAGCTGGAAAACTTGGTGGTTATACAAAGTATAAGGGTGAACTGATGCCGATTTATGAAGCTGCTATGTGTTATAAGAAAGAAAAAGTGGATACGATTATTTTGGCAGGTCGAGATTATGGTATGGGTTCTAGTCGTGATTGGGCAGCTAAAGGAGCAAATCTTTTGGGTGTTAAAGTGGTTTTAGCTGAAAGTTTTGAAAGAATTCACCGCTCCAATTTAGTCATGATGGGCATTCTGCCTCTTCAATATTTGGACGGCGAAAATGCTCAAAATCTTGGATTAACTGGAAAAGAAACGTTTGATATTCAATTGCCGAAAGAGCCACAGGTAGGACAAGTCATAACGGTTATTGCAAAAGAAGGCGATCGAATTGCACGATTTAAAGCACGTCTTCGTTTTGATGCAGACGCGGATATTCGTTATTATGAAAATGGGGGAATTTTACCAATGGTGGTTAGAAAGAAATTGCAAGAGGTAAAACAATGACACAAAGCAATGGTTTAAAAGATACGATTGCCTGTGAGACTCGTATCAGTCAGATTATAGATGATACTCTTTCTTATGCAGGCTATAATATTTCCGAATTGATGGAGAATAATGCAAGTTTTGAAGAAGTTATTTACCTACTTTGGAATTTGCATTTGCCAACTCAGATTGAATTGAAACATTTTGTGAACGATTTGCGTGCCAACTATGTCATTAGTGATGCGGTGGAACAATGTATTCTCATCCAGTCGCGCAAGCATCTGCATCCAATGAGTGTATTACGTTCTACAGTTAGTCTTTTAGGAGTCTATAATATCCATGCTGAAGAGACGTCTCTAGAAGCAACTTATGAACAAAGTATTCAATTGATGGCTAAGATTCCAACGATTATTGCAACATTTACAAGGTTGAGATCGGGGCAAACTCCGATTGAACCGAGAAAAGATTTAGGATTTGCAGCGAACTTTTTATATATGTTAAATGGGCAGGAACCATCAGAATTAGAAATTCGAGCTTTCAATCGTGCTTTGGTTCTTCATGCAGATCACGAGCTAAATGCTTCCACTTTTGCAGCGCGGGTCTGTGCTTCCACTTTAACCGATATTTATTCTTGTGTGACGGCGGCAATCGGCGCTTTAAAAGGGTCACTTCATGGAGGAGCCAATGAATGCGTCTTTGACATGTTAAAGGAAATTAAAGCAGAGGGTGATACGAATGCATATTTGGATCGAAAATTAGCTTCACATGAAAAAATCATGGGCTTTGGTCATCGTGTTTATAAAACACAGGATCCTCGTGAAAAATATTTGCGAGAAATGGCAGAGGAATTGACAAAAGGAACAGAAAAAGAAATTTGGTACCAGATTTCAGAAGACATCGAACGTTATATGAAGCACACCAAGCATTTGATACCGAATGTAGATTTTTACTCAGCAACGGTTTACCATGTTTTAGGTATTGACAGTAGTATCTATACATTGATTTTTGCAATGAGTCGGGTGTCTGGCTGGATTGCTCACATTCAAGAGCAACGCAAAAATAATAAGTTGATTAGACCTCGCTCTCATTATGTTGGCGCTCAAAATTTACATTATATTCCTATTGGGAGGAGATGAAATGGCAGAAAGAATCCGTCTTGTGAATAAAAAGTTGCTCGTTCCTAATAATCCCATTATCCCTTATATCGAAGGTGATGGAATTGGGCATGACATTTGGAAAAATGCACAGCTTGTCTTGGATAAAGCGGTGGAGATAGCTTATGGAAGCAGTAGAAAGATTTTTTGGAAAGAGATATTGGCGGGAGAAAAAGCCTTTCGTTTGACAGGAGAATGGTTTCCAGAAGAGACTTTAACGACAATTCAGCATCATTTAGTTGCGATTAAAGGTCCTCTTACAACTCCTGTTGGTGGTGGCATTCGTTCTTTAAATGTTGCCTTGCGTCAAGAACTAGATCTCTACGCTTGTGTACGTCCCGTACGGTATTTTGCGGGCGTTCCTAGCCCACTACGACATCCTGAAAAGACGGATATGACCATTTTCCGTGAAAATACCGAAGATATTTATGCAGGAATTGAATGGGAAGGTGAGTCTGATGAGGCTCAAAAAGTGATACAATTTTTACAAAAGGAAATGGGAATTGATAAAATTCGTTTTCCGAAGACGAGTGCTATTGGCATTAAACCAATTTCACGCCAAGGAAGTGAACGGTTGATTCGTGCAGCGATTCATTATGCTCTATCTGCCAATGTAAAAAACGTAACTCTGGTTCATAAAGGGAATATCCAAAAATTTACAGAAGGTGGTTTCAGAAAATGGGGCTATGAGCTTACCGAGAAGGAGTTTGCAAAGGAATTAGCAGCTGGGCAATTGATTGTGACAGATGTGATTGCAGATAATTTTTTACAACAAATTCTGTTAAATCCTGAAAAATTTCAAGTAGTAGCTTTGACAAATTTGAATGGAGATTATGTTAGTGATGCGCTGGCTGCTCAAGTCGGCGGCATTGGTATTGCTCCTGGAGCTAATATCAATTATGAAACAGGTCATGCTATTTTTGAAGCAACGCATGGAACGGCTCCTGATATCGCAGATCAAAATAAAGCAAATCCTTGTTCACTTTTATTGTCTGCCTGCATGATGTTTGATTACATTGGATGGTCCGAAGCTGCGCAAGTTATTATAAAAGCGATTGAAAAAGCGTTAGCACTTCAAAAGATGACAGATGATTTTGCTAGTCAGATAGAAGGTGTTCCTGCGCTTTCAACGAGTGATTTCACTCAGGTTTTATTAGATTTTTTAGCTTAGGTTCTGATTTTCACACATGAAACAAACGGCAAAGAAGCTGAGACAAAAGTTTCTGATTTCAATATTCGTTGCATAATGAATGAACGACACCATAGCTGGTTGCTCAAATAGCATAGCAAACTATCTTCTCCCTTTTATCGAAATTTTTATTTTTTAAAGAATTTGACTATATAAAAATCTCAAAATATGGTAAAATAGTACAGATAAAATAAGGAGAATAAAAATGGTAGCCCCGAAATATAAACGTATTTTAATCAAATTATCAGGTGAAGCTCTTGCTGGTGAGAAAGGGATTGGAATTAACATTTCAACCGTTCAAAAAATGGCAGAGGAAATCAAGGAAGTACATGATTTGGGTATTGAAATTGCCCTTGTTATCGGCGGTGGGAATCTCTGGCGTGGAGAGCCTGCGGCAGAAGCAGGAATGGATCGTGTGCAGGCTGATTACACAGGAATGTTAGGAACAGTCATGAATGCCTTGGTCATGGCGGATTCACTTCAACAAGTGGGTGTGGATACGCGAGTACAAACAGCGATTGCGATGCAGCAAGTAGCAGAACCTTATATTCGCGGACGCGCTCTGCGACACTTGGAAAAAGGACGTATCGTTATTTTCGGTGCTGGAGTTGGTTCTCCCTACTTCTCAACAGATACAACAGCTGCTCTTCGTGCGGCTGAGATTGAAGCTGATGCGATTCTGATGGCAAAAAATGGTGTAGACGGCGTTTATAACGCTGATCCGAAGAAAGATAAGACTGCGGTGAAATTTGATGAATTAACCCACCGTGACGTGATTAACAAAGGTCTTCGTATCATGGATTCAACGGCTTCAACTCTTTCAATGGATAATGACATTGACCTTGTTGTCTTTAATATGAACGAACCTGGTAATATCAAACGCGTTGTCTTTGGTGAGCAAATCGGAACAACCGTTTCAAATAATGTAGAAAAAGAAGAGGAATGATTTATGGCAAATGCAATTGTAGAAAAAGCGAAAGAAAGAATGACACAGTCACACCAAAGTTTGGCGCGTGAATTTGGCAGCATTCGTGCTGGTCGTGCGAACGCCAGCCTTTTGGATAGGATTTCAGTTGAGTACTACGGAGTGGAAACTCCGCTCAATCAAATCGCGTCTATCACGATTCCTGAAGCGCGTGTTCTTTTGGTGACGCCATTTGACAAATCTTCTATCAAAGATATTGAGCGCGCACTCAACGCTTCTGATCTTGGCATCACCCCTGCAAGCGATGGTACGGTTATTCGTTTGGTCATTCCTGCTTTGACAGAAGAAACTCGCCGTGACCTTGCTAAGGAAGTGAAGAAGGTCGGCGAAAATGCTAAAATTGCTATTCGTAATATCCGCCGTGACGCTATGGATGAAGCTAAAAAGCAAGAAAAAGCAAAAGAAATTACTGAAGATGAATTGAAAACACTTGAAAAAGATATTCAAAAAGTTACAGATGAGGCTGTTAAGCATATTGATGATATGACTGCCAGCAAGGAAAAAGAATTGATTGAAGTGTAAGCTTTTCTCTGTATGTAGTAAAAAATAGAAAGCAAGGAGGGGGGACGAAATCAGTCGTTTCCTAGAAACTTGATTTCGTCCCACTTCCGCAAAGTTGAGTAGGGCTGTAAAAGTTGATTGATTAACGAGTTAGAGCCCACTCAGCAGTGATTGATTAGGCACTAAAGTGCCAAATAATTGTGCATGGGAAACTCTAATTGACTAAAGTCAACATAGTTTCTCCAAATCACTGCGTCTTAGAATGATAACTATATAAACAAAGGAAGCTGAACACTTTTGTTCCAGCTTCTTCTTTTGAAGTAGGAAGAAAGTTTCATATCCGCTTCGAACGATAGAAAGATAAAAAATGAATACAAATCTTGCAACATTTATAACAGGTCTTGTAACCGATGAAAACGATCGCTTTTACTTTGTTCAAAAGGATGGTCAGACTTATGCTTTAGCTAAAGAAGAAGGTAAGTATCAGCTAGGAGAAACGGTCAAAGGTTTTGCTTATAGTGATATGAAACAGAGACTTCGCCTGACGACTCTCGAAGTCACAGCAACTCAGACGACTTTTGGCTGGGGAGCAGTGACGGATGTTCGTAAGGACTTAGGTGTTTTTGTTGATACAGGACTTCCAGATAAGCAAATTGTAGTGTCTCTCGACATTTTGCCAGAAATAAAAGAACTTTGGCCTAAAAAAGGCGACCGCCTCTATATTCGTTTGGATGTAGACAAAAAAGACCGCATTTGGGGGCTTTTGGCCTACCAAGAAGATTTCCAGGAATTAGCTCGTCCAGCCTATAATAACATGCAAAATCAAAATTGGCCGGCTATTGTTTATCGTTTGAAGTTATCTGGAACCTTTGTCTATCTGCCTGAAAATAACATGCTGGGCTTTATCCATCCCAGCGAGCGCTATGCTGAGCCGCGTCTGGGCCAGGTATTGGATGTGCGTGTCATTGGTTTTCGTGAGGTGGATAGGACTTTGAACCTTTCGCTCAAACCACGCTCTTTTGAAATGCTGGAAAATGATGCTCAGATGATCCTGACTTATCTGGAGACTAACGGTGGCTTCATGACCTTGAATGATAAGTCAGCTCCAGAGGATATTAAGGCGACTTTCGGCATTTCCAAGGGACAGTTTAAAAAAGCCCTGGGTGGCCTCATGAAAGCTGGTAAGATTAAACAGAACGCGACTGGGACGGAGTTGATTTGAGATACCAATTTGCTTTGCTTTCGAGATTTTTGGTAAAATAAAAAATATGAATCAAATAAACCTCATAAAAGGAGGCCGTTGTGTTAGCAATTGAAGAGATTAAAACAGTAAATCTGACAAATTTACCTAATCTGACAATTTTGACTGGTGATGATACAGGGCAATTTGAATTGATGAAATCACAATTTTTACGTCAAATTCAATACGATGCTGCAGATTTAAATATGACTTACTTTGATATGAAAGAAGCCGTTTATCCAGATGTGGAGATTGATCTAGTGAGTTTGCCCTTCTTTTCTGAAGAGAAGATCGTCATTTTGGATCATTTTTTGGATGTGACAACAGCTAAAAAATGCTATTTGACGGATGATGAGCTAAAATCTTTTGAGCAATATTTGGAAAATCCTGCAGATACGACAAAATTAGTCATTTTTGCAGAAGGGAAGTTAGACAGTAAACGGCGAATTGTAAAATTGCTCAAGCGAGATGGTAAAATTTTTGAAGCAAGTGAGCCAAAAGAGCAGGAGCTGCGGGCATACTTTAGTAAGTTGGCTCAGGAACAAGGATTAGAATTTAGTTCACCAGTTTTCGAGGAATTGTTTGTCAAATCCGGCTTTGATTTTAGTGAAATTAGTAAAAACTTAGCTTTTTTAAAGGATTATAAAAAAGATGGCATCATTACAAGCGATGACATTGCTGAAGCAATTCCAAAAACTTTACAGGATAATATTTTTGATCTTACCCAGATGATTTTGCATCAAAAGGTAGATGCGGCAAGAAGCCTGGTGCGAGACTTGACATTGCAAGGTGAAGATGAAATCAAGCTGATTGCGATTATGTTGGGCCAGTTTCGTATATTTGCACAAGTGAAAATCCTCTTTGAAAATGGACGTAATGAAAGTCAGATTGTAGCAGACTTGTCCAGTTATTTAGGACGAAAGGTGAATCCTTTTCAAATCAAATATGCTTTGCGTGATGTGCGATCTTTACAGCTTGATTTTCTAAAAAAAGTACTTGCTTGCTTGATTGAAACAGATTACCAAATCAAGTCTGGAGTTTATGAGAAAAGTTATTTATTTGACTTGGCTTTGTTAAAGATTGCTACCCACAACTTATAAGCAAATAAGTTGAAAATTTTGTAGGTCTACGTTATCATTTTCATATAAAATGAAAAAGGGGAACAAACCAATGGCAATTATTTTACCTGATTTACCTTATTCTTACGATGCTTTGGAACCGTATATTGATGAAGAAACGATGCACTTGCATCATGACAAACACCACAATACTTATGTCAATAATGTAAATGCGGCTCTGGCAAAACACCCTGAAATCGGTGAGGATTTGGAGCAACTTTTGTCAGATGTAGAAACCATTCCAGCGGATATTCGTCAAGCTGTTATCAATAACGGTGGTGGTCATCTCAACCACGCGCTTTTCTGGGAATTGATGACGCCAGAAAAGACAGAGCCGTCAGCAGCATTAGCAGCAGACCTTGAAGCAATATTTGGTTCATTTGAGGATTTCAAAGCAGCATTTACAACAGCTGCGACAAGTCGCTTCGGTTCAGGTTGGGCTTGGCTGGTGGTCAATAATGATGGTAAATTAGAAGTGACTTCAACTGCTAATCAAGACACACCAATCTCTGAAGGGAAAACACCAATTTTAGGAATTGATGTTTGGGAACATGCTTATTATGTGAAGTACCGCAATGTTCGTCCAGATTACATCAAAGCATTCTTCTCAGTCATCAACTGGAATAAGGTTAATGAATTGTACGCAGCAGCAAAATAAGGTGTGCAATGAGATAGAAAAAACGAATCTGATTAGGTTCGTTTTTTTCTGTTATAGTAAAATTACCTATAAATTCCTTCCAAATAAAACCAGATTTGTTGTTTGAGGAATTTCAGAGAATGATCATTGGTTCGATCAATGACACCGAAAACAAGATAGTGATTTCTAAACAGCAGTTCATAATCAATATGTTCTCCAATAAGGACAATTTTCCCTCTTTTATCATATTTTCGGATTGTTTCAATTCTTTTGGTGGCATCTTTAAATGAGAAAAATTTGGATTGTACCACAAAATAAGTAGTCGGGCGAAAAGTTCGCTGCGCAGGATGCGTCAATCGCAGCTTTATTTTAAAGAATTGATGGATTGTTCGAAGATAGAGAGCCGTAAAATAGAGAGAAATAGAGCTAATAAAAGAATAAGGTTGAATTTGAATCATTATGTTTCCTCCTAGCTTATATCCTACCATATCAAATGAAAGATAACTGAGCAAATCCTGAACGGTATGTATAATGTCCTGAACAGCATTTTTGAACCATTCAGGCCATTATACATACCGTTTAAGATTTTTGTAATTTATTTAAAAATATTTTGGGATAATCATATTATAACGATGAAAGGGCTTATTCTATCAGATGATTATTTTAGATAAATTTTTCAGTCCATCAGCCACAGTGCTATTAAGACTAGAAAAAATTCAAAATTGGGGAGATAGCAATGCCACAGCACTGTTTATTCTTTTTTTATCACTCAGCTATTTATTTATCCATTCTATTCCCATATTAAGTATTCTACTAACCGGCTTTGCTTTTAGTATGATGATAAGTTATGTTTTAATAGATGTTTATCTCAAATTACGTGTCTACTATTACCTACGTAACAAATAATCCGAGTTTATTTTAGAAAGGAAATCATTGTTGTGAATGTTAAGAAAACATTTGTTCCTCAAATAGATGCAAGAGATTGCGGTGTCGCTGCGCTTGCTTCCATTGCAAAATACTATGGTTCAGACTACTCTCTTGCACATCTGAGAGAACTTGCTAAGACAAGTAAAGAAGGGACAACGGCTCTTGGAATTGTTCAAGCAGCGCAAGAAATAGGTTTTGAGACACGACCGATTCAAGGGGATATGTCTTTGTTTGATATGGAAGCTATTCCCTATCCTTTTATCGTTCATGTTCAGAAAAAAGCTAAACTCCCACATTATTATGTTATCTATAAAAATACGAAAAAAGGTCTGCTAGTTGGAGATCCTGACCCAAGTGTAAAAATAACTAAGATATCAAAAGAGACATTTGCAACAGAATGGACTGGTGTTGCTATTTTTTTAGCACCAGAACCTAGCTATAAACCACATAAGGATAAGAAGAATGGGCTTACTAGCTTTTTACCACTCATCTTTAAACAGCGTTCTTTGATTTTTTATATTGTCTTAGCTAGTTTGCTTGTGACCCTCATTAACATTGTTAGTTCTTATTATCTGCAAGGGATTTTGGATGAATACATTCCAAATCAGATGAAATCAACTCTTGGAATCGTTTCAATTGGGCTTATCATTACTTACATCTTGCAGCAAATGATGAGTTTTTCCAGAGATTACTTATTGATTATACTTAGTCAGCGATTAACCATCGATGTAATTTTATCATATATTCGACACATTTTTGAATTACCGATGTCTTTTTTTGCTACGAGACGCACTGGAGAAATTATTTCTCGTTTTACAGATGCTAATTCCATTATTGATGCTCTCGCTTCTACAATACTTTCACTCTTTCTTGACCTTTTTATTTTGATAATGGTAGGAGGGGTACTATTATTACAGAATACCAACCTTTTCTTCCTCACTCTGCTTGCTATTCCTATCTATACAGTGATTATTTTTGCTTTTATAAAGCCTTTTGAAAAAATGAATCATGACGTTATGCAAAGTAATTCCATGGTAAATTCTGCTATTATCGAAGATATTAATGGCATTGAAACGATTAAATCTTTAACCAGCGAAGAAACTCGTTACCAAAAGATAGACAGCGAATTTGTAAATTATTTAGATAAATCTTTTACGCTTAGTAAATATTCCATTATGCAGACATCTCTCAAACAAGGAGCACAATTTATTTTGAATGTTGTTATTCTATGGGTTGGAGCATCTCTGGCTATGTCTCAAAAAATTTCGATTGGACAGCTGATTACTTTTAATGCACTCCTTTCGTATTTTACAAGTCCACTTGAAAGTATCATCAATCTGCAAACTAAGCTGCAGTCGGCTAAGGTTGCTAACAAGCGGTTGAATGAAGTTTATCTGGTAGAATCCGAATTCAAAACCAAACAAGTCATTACAGAGAAAAATTTCTTGGCTGGTGACATTACTTTTCATGATGTTTCTTATAAATATGGCTTCGGACGAGATACGTTATCGGATATTAACTTAACAATAAAAACAGGAGATAAGGTGAGCTTAGTCGGCATCAGTGGTTCGGGAAAGACAACACTTGCCAAAATGATGGTTCATTTTTATGAGCCTTATAAAGGGCAAATCCGTCTTAATGGAAATGATCTTAAAATGATTGATAAGAAGACGCTTCGTCAATATATCAATTATTTACCACAACAAGCCTATATTTTTAGTGGTTCCATCTTAGCAAATCTTACATTAGGGACGAATCAAATATTTTCTCAAGAAGAGATTATTCGCGCTTGTGAAATTGCAGAAATTCGTTCGGATATTGAACAAATGCCTATGGGATATCAAACAGAATTGTCCGATGGAGCTGGTCTATCAGGTGGACAAAAGCAAAGAATTGCTCTAGCACGCGCCCTCTTAACAAAGTCACCAATTCTTATTCTTGATGAGGCAACGAGCGGATTGGATGTTTTAACTGAGAAAAAGGTCATTGACAATCTGATGGGCTTAAAAGACAAAACGATTATTTTTGTTGCTCATCGTCTCAGCATTTCAAAGCGGACAAATCAAGTGATTGTTCTTGATAAAGGACAGATTATTGAAACTGGTTCCCACACTAAATTGATGGAAAGAAAAGGTTTTTATCATCATTTATTTAGCAAATAAGGAGTGAATTATGAATCCCAATCTGTTTAAAAGTGCAGAATTTTATCATCGAAGATACCATAACTTTGCGACCGTTCTTATTCTTCCTTTGGTATTGTTCGTTCTATTTCTGGTTCTTTTTTCTTTTATCGGTCAAAAGGAAGTGACTATCAAATCTATCGGTGAAATTACACCAACGAAAGTCATTGCTATGATCCAATCAAGCAGCAATAATACGATTTTGATTAACCATTTAGCCGAAAATAAGGCAGTCGTAAAAGGAGAGTTGTTGATTCAATATGCAAAAAATATGGAAGTCTCTCAACAAACAGCTATTAAAACTCAACTTGCAACTTATCAACGACAAAAAGTTGGCATAGAAACACTCAAATCGAGTTTGCATCAAGGGATAAATCTTTTTTCGGGTGAAGATGAATTTGGCTATGCTAATACTTTTAACAATTTTATCAAGCAATCGCAGGATCTATCATTAGGAATTTCAAAAAGCAATATCGAAGTCAGTAAACAAGCTTCTTTGGCTCATAACACAATTGCTGCGATTGATCAGCAAATCAATGATTTAACAAAACAGATAAATGATTATCGTGAACTGCATCAGGTCATCTCGGAGAATGCTTCACATTTACCAAAGAGTAATCCACATCAGACAACATTCAACATGTATAAGAAACAGTATCAAGCTAATCCAGATACTTCCCTCACAAATCAGTATTTGTCTCAAATTGATACCAATATATCCAATTTAAACTCTTCCATTGCGAATCTAAAGATTCAAAAAGCTGGTACTGGAACTGCGGCGACTTATGACAATAGTCTTTCTACGAAAATCGAAGTACTCCGCACACAATTTATCCAAACGGCTGACCAACAGTTAGCAACCCTTATGACCCAAATCACTGATTTACAGAATCAATTGAATCAAGCAAATGTCCAGCTTCAAAACAATAGATTAGTCGCTCCCGAAACAGGTGTTCTGCATATTAGTGAAAAGTTAAAAGGGAACAACTTATTACCTAAAGGAACTGAAATTGCCCAAATCTATCCAGATATCACCAAAACAAACGAAGTCCTTATCGCTTATTATGTGCCTTCGACCTATATGACCAATTTAAAAAAAGGACAAACCACTCGTCTAACTTTAGAAAAAATTGGAAAGCAGTCCATCACCATTATCGGAAATATCAATAAAATTGATACTTCCGCTACTGAAACAAAACAAGGAAACCTTTTTAAAGTAACTGCCAAGGCTAAAATTTCTAAGTCCAATGGACAAGTGATCAAGTATGGTCTACAAGGAAGAGTAACTATTGTCATTGCGAAAAAATCATTCTTTGATTACTACAAAGACAAACTGTTGAACAATGTCGAATGACCGTTTAGGACGAAATCACTACCGTTTAAGATTTAACGATTCATTATTCAACAGTTGGGTTATAATAAATATATCAAAAAGGAGGTTCTATTATGGATAAAAAACAAACATTGGATCATTTTCATACACTTACAAGTCAAGAACTCGAACAAGTTGTCGGTGGCGGCTGGTTGGAAGACTTATTTAGTCCTTATTTAAAAAAGTATAAATTAGGCAAACTTGGACAACCTGATTTAGGATAACATAAAAACCATTACTGTACTTGATATTACAGCAATGGTTTTCTTTAATTCAGATGAATCTCAAGGACATGCTGGAAACGATAATTTTGACTAGCGCTAGTAAGAGAAACATTTGGATATCGATCCAGAATTGCTAAGACATTTGATAATCCAATTCCTCGCCCAGATCCTTTAGAACTAACTCCCGCATCAAAAATATAAGACATGTCTATATGCTCTTCTTTTATAGCATTTTCAATGGAGAATACCTGCTTGTTTTCTGACAAAACATAAGCAATCGTCATAGTTGGAGTGGCAGCTTCAATCGCATTATCACACAAAATGGAGACAATGGTGATAAAGTCAACTAATTCCATTCCTTGTGGACAAATATCTTCTGGAACCTCCAATGAAACGGATACATTATGCTCTTGAGCTTGTGCAAATTTAGCAGCTAGCAGGCTTTTTAAGGCATCGTTTTTGATATGGACTAACCGTCCAATATCATACTTGGGATTGCGAAAACGCTTATTGGAATCTTTCAAAACAGAATGATAGACATTCTTTACAATGCCTATATCATTTTGCTCAATTCCTAATTTCAAGGTTGTTAAAATATTAGCGTAATCATGCCGAAAGCTCCGAACTTCTGTGTACAATTCCTCAATGTGATGACTGTAGTTTTCCAAGTTTTTTAACTGTAAATCTTTTTGAAGCATTAAATCACTTTGGATTCTCTCTCGTAAATGACGGTCTAAATAATTGGCAACACTCACAAAAAGGATAAGATAAAGAACTACTAAACTTTCTCTAAAATTTAGTGTCTGTAAGTTATTCTCATTTTCTAAATAAGATAGAACTTGAACAATAAGATGATAAATAATCATGCTGATATTTACAAAGATGATAATTTTCTTATCGTTGTGATTAATTTTTTGAGATTTTAATGTCTTAAAATTATATTGAATTAAACGCAAAAAAAGTAATACTATCAGCGTCGCCATAATTGAGGTGACAATCGGACCAAAAAAACTTTTATTGAGTCTTTCTACACTAAAACTAAATAAAGGAGATATGAAAAAAATAATCAAGCGTTGAATTAAATTCCATAGTGTGATTGGAAAAAGTCCGTAAAAAATTTTTAACGTTTTGTTGTAAGATTTTCCAACAATCCAAGAAAAAATTAAAAAATAAGTTGGACCTATCAGATAAGAAAATAAATTATTTGGAATAAAAGAAAAAATTATACTATAAAATAAGTTAGCTAGAATTGCTATTAGATATGTTCTAGTTATTAATTTTTGTCCACTAATGTAGGAAAAAAGAAACAACAATAAAAACATGTCTACGATAATCAATGATAATTGCACCATAATATCATTCCCTCCGGTGCAGGGCTGCAATAGCTTCTGTTAGCCCTTTTATTTTTGATCTAGAAACAAGACAAGTAGCACCATTCTGGAAGTGAAGGATATGATTTACTTTATCCACTTGATGGACATTAGCTGGGTTAACAACAAAGGAACGATGACATTGGTAGAACCGTTTTTCTTTTTTTAACATATCTGAAAGATTGGCAGTAAATTCCGTACGCCCTCTATGTGTGTAAAGTACTAAACGGTGAGGGCGAGAGGAAGTTTCGATGTAAAGAATATCTTTAAACGGCACTTGTATTTGTGTATGAGGTGTTTCAAAGAGAAGAGAATCGTCTGCCAGGCCTTTGCCTGTTAGGTTTTCAGTATGTAGCAGCGCAGTTTCGATCCGTTTTTTAAAAGTTTCTTTTGATAACGATTTGTCAAGATAGTCAAGGGCGCCGACTTGCAGTTTAAACGCTGCCGGCATCAATTCAGAGTGACTGGTTACAAAGACAATAATGGCATAAGGATCTATCTCGCGTATCTTTTTGGCGACGTCTAAGCCCTTTTTTTCTTCAGTTTTGATTTCAATATCCAAAAAGAAAACCTGATGGCTTCCTTTCTCAGATATGGCTTCTAGTAATTGTTTAGGTTTTCCAAAAACTTCAAAATGGTGATATTGAAGACGATGTTTTTCGATAATTTTTTCAACAATAGTCTCCATATAATATTGTTGAGTAAGATCATCTTCTAAAATAAAAATATTCATTTTCATAATGTTCCCGATTGATAAAATATGTAAGAATTATGTGTAATTCTAGTATTCATTATATAAAAAGGATTGGAAGTTCACAAGAACAAAATATAAAAATATTCAATAGATTCAAAAAATAAACAAACTGATAACACTTTATAGCTATCAGCTTGTTTTTGCTTACTAAAAAAAGAAATGAAAATAAAACCAATTATAAATGATATACCAGATAGAGGCTATGAAAGTATATAAATTCCACAATACATGAAAGAGCATCTGAAGTCGGATGTTTTGACTATAACGGTAAAATAGAGATAATGCCAATCCACTTAAAAAGTAAAAACTGAGATTGACCCAGTCTCTCTGAAGTAAGATCATGTGTCCTAACGTAAATAGACTAGCAGAAAGCAAGACGTCTAAATAATAGTTTGAATTGGTAAAGAACCGAGACATGACATATCCTTGATAAAAAAGTTCTTCTATAATTGGACTCATCAATACCGTTATGAGAATACTACAAATATCAAAAATTTTTCCTCCACTCCAGATACCAACCTTACTGTAAAGTTTGGTATTCATAGTCGTTCGCGCCATATATTGCACCAAGTCTTTCCTTATGTCTGCCAATAAGAAAAAGATGAACAGTAAAGCAAGAAAAGCTGCGATATCACGTTTATGGATTTTCTTCCTTTTAAAAATAGAGGATAAATCTGCTCGTTTCAAGAGATAAAGGATGAAGAACAGCATCAATATCTCTTGAATTAATATCATAACACCAACTGCTGTCAAATTCCACTGAAACAAAATAGCAATATGAAGGGCTAAAGTTTCTGGAAGACCTGCCAGTAAAATAGTAAAAAGTATTATAAAAATGAGTGAAAATGCTAATTTCTTCATCGTATCTCCTATTTTGAAGTAACCTTATATTCTTATTCTACAAAATTTTTATAAAAGATTTCATTGAAATCCCAAATGATAGCGTTGGTGTCCTAAATGGTTAAAAATACGATTCAGGATGTCAGAAGTACCATTCAGGATTTATAAATTTATAAAATATATTATATGCTATACTAAATTTGTCAGGTTGCAACAGGACAAAAATATGAAAATAAAAAGGAGGTATTCATCATGAATACAAAATCACTCGAAAAATTTGAAGTACTGAACTCTGAAATGCTGGCAAGTGTTGAAGGGGGGAAAATAGGAGCTGGGGAAGCAGCACAGGCATTGGCTGTTTGCACAGTAGCAGGTGGAACGATAGGTAGTGTTTTTCCTGGAGTTGGAACTGCTGTAGGTGCTATTTTAGGGGCACAGTATTGTACAGGAGCTTGGGCAATTATTCGAGCTCATTAAGGAGGTTAAAAAGGAACAAATATGAAGAATACACAGAGAGTAATAATAACAATGCTGATATCTATTATATTAATTACTATAGTAGGAATGTATTTTAAGATTAGAGCGATTAACATACTAAAGCTTAGTCTTTCTAGTTTGGTATTAGAAATATTAATTCATTATTTTGCATACAAACAGAATAGACCTCAAATTACTTTATCAAAAACTTTTGATTTATACAAAAAGTTTGTTAAAAAAACATTACCGATGTCTATTGTTATAATTACATTTGTTGGTTATAAAATTTTCTTCTCAGATATTCCTAATATTTTGTCCTTTTTCTATTGTCATATTATTGTTGTATTTTATACCGTTGGTTATATTTTGTGTTTAAATAATAATATATTAAAAAATGAAAGAGAGTGAGAATTTTATGTTAAATTTAAAAGGTGAAGTTGTAAATGAGCTATCAGATGTTCAGCTTTCTGAAATTAGTGGTGGAGGTTCAGGATATTGTAAGCCTGTTATGGTAGGAGCAAACGGTTATGCATGTCGCTATAGTAATGGCCGATGGGATTATAAAGTTACTAAAGGAATATTTCAAGCAACTACAGATGTTATTGTTAAAGGCTGGGCAGAATATGGTCCGTGGATTCCAAGACATTAACAAGTCTTTTAAAAGCGAATATAAAAATTAGATTGTTTTAGGAGTAATATTATGGGAACTTTAAGATGGTTTGCTGGTGGGCAGGAAAGAAGAGAACGAGCAATTTTTCTTATCAACCAAATGTTTTCTGAATTTGATAGTAAAAACGCGAATCCACTATATCAAGTGCTGGATTCTTATCGAACAGAATTGAAGTTTGATGGAACATCTACACCTTATATATTGACTCGTATGAATATTGATATTTCTAAAGTACTTTTAAACAATAATATACGACTGTCAAGTACTGAATCAAGTCAGTTAAAGGAGCTGAGGGCTTTGTCTCATATTAGAATAATCTAGGTATTTGTGTGGATTGATAATTAGCTTCTATATAAGACCACTGAAAAGATTGGTACTGGACATGGTATAATAAAAGTGGACACAAAATTGTGTGGAAAATAGGATAGTAGCATATCAAGAAAGATTTTCGATAACATCTGGGAGGGTGTAAATGAAAGCGATTTATAAAAATAAAATAGCTGATGTTTGGAAAATTAGCAGAGAAGCTGAACAACCTGATTGGGTGAAAGAAGCGTTTGCTAAAAATTACTTGTATTGGTTGGATGATCATCTTCGGATTTTAATGGCTGGTCTGAATCCTTCTACTGTGGAGAATTTAAAAATTGGTACAGTTGGAACAATAGGCGGTGGATTTGCAGGTTATGGTATGTATGTGTTGGGCTATATTGGTGATTATTTGGATATAAGCAATCATCGGGTAGTTTCTCAAAAAACATTTGAAAAAGAATACCGTATTCTAGAGAGTTTGTAGATAAATAAATTGATTTTTCTGACCACTTTTATAGCATTTCTAAAAAGGCTCTAAGTTATAATTCACTTAGAGTCTTTGATTTTTAGCAGACCAATTTGGAACAATCACTATTCAAGACGTCAGAAGTACCATTCAGGATTTGCAGATTTATAAAATATGTCGTGTGCTATACTAAGTTTATTAAGTTGCAACAGGTTGAAATTATTAAAATAAAAAACAGGTATTCATCATGAAAACAAAAACATTGGAAAAATTTGAAGTACTGAACTCTGAAATGCTGGCACGTGTTGAAGGGGGAGGTTGTAATTGGGGTGATTTTGCAAAATCGGGTATTGCTGGTGGTGCGGGTAATGGATTGAGATTAGGAATCAAGACCATAACATGGCAAGGAGTAGTTGCAGGAGCTGTTGGGGGAGCTATTATTGGTAAAGTTGGTTATGGAGCTACTTGTTGGTGGTAAGTGAAATGGGGGAATAAATGTTTGATATAAAAAGTTTCGCACTAGGTTTTATCACTATGATGATATTAACTTGGTTAGATAAACCAATTATTTACTTTCTGGATAAATGTAAGAAAATCTCAAAAAAATAAGATGATGATAAAATTTTTACTAATTAGTTTATTATATTTACTGGTTCTCTTGATAATATATTTTGTACCTTCACATAAGAAATTTATTATCATTCTTTCATTTCTATCAGTATCCTATTTGTGGTATATTTTCGTTCATATTTTAAATATTTAAGAAAATTTATCATTTGATATTGAAAATTATCGACAGGAAGACAGCTCGTTTGATTTCCTGTTTCTTACTTTTTACCATTCAGGCTATCAGAGCTACCTTTTAGGATTTTCGAAGATGAAACTGAAATAGTTACCTTATACTGTAAATAGAACATAAAGGAGTTTAAAATGATGAAAAAACAATTATTAAAATCACTTTTATTTAGTTCGGTGTTATTGCTTGCTTTTGGAAATAACATAGTTTTTGCTGATGGGGTTCATAAAGAGGAACATCAACGCACAGCTATAACTGAAATAGTGTCTGAAGGTTCGACAGGAGCTGTTGTTAAAAATGACACAAATCAAGACTCAATTGCGACAGATACGAAACCTGTAAGGATGCCAGCGTCAAAGGAAGATACAGCTGTAGAAAAGAAAAACTTGACAAAGAATAAATCTGCTTCTACTTCAAACAAAACTTCTGCAGCAAATGGCATTCCAAATTCTCAAGACTCAAAAGAGGTTGATGTTGCTACTTATCGTGAGAATATAGCTGAACTTCCCAAGGCTACGATAAAAGATGTTTATTCAGCTTTTACTTCGGATAATAAAGAACATACGATTTATGTAGGACGGGAAACTTGTTATTTTTGTCGACAATTTTCTCCTGAACTAAAAAAGTTTAATCAATTAACAGGTGGAAAATTAGAATACTATAATACAGATGGTGAAGATTTTGATGAACATGCAAAAGAATTTTTATTTAATACAGTTGGTATTCCTGGTACCCCAACGATACTCTATCTTAAAAATGGTACATTAACTTCCGGTTGGGTCGGTGGAGGTATCACTGCTCAAGAACTCTATGATTATCTGTATTTTCATAAAGCACCGGCAGGCAAAAAGCAAGAAGATAACCCTCAACATCAAGAGAATAAAAATGATAAACAAGTTAAACAAAGCCAAGCACCAGCTTCTATTGACTTAAAAAACAATGAGGAATCCTTACCAAAAGACGTTAGTGTCAGTTCAGAGTCAAATAAAGAAGATGCTAGGAATCAAAATTTAACGCCATTAACAAATAGGCAAATTAAATATACTCAAAATAACATGCAATTACCCAAAACTGGCATCAAAAAGAGTAAAGGATTATTCCGATTTGGGTTGGCAATGGCTCTTCTTACATTATCATTTTATCTAGGGATGAGAAAAGGATTGAATGATAGAAAATGCTATTGAATCATCATTAGTAAGAATTAAAAACGGATGATGATTCTGTGCACTCCATCTTGTCAAATGTTCATTCTTCCTATATAATGAGGTATATAAGTTAGGAGGAGTGCGTGAGTAGAAAGACAATGATTCTTTGTTTGATTGGTTGCTTTATAATGTGTGGTGTATTAGTATCAAGTGCTGTATACTTTGGCCAAGCTAGAAAGGCACATCCTACGAAAGTAGCTGCAAATTATCCTACCAGTCAAGAAAAGCCAAAAAATTCGTCAAAAGAGTCTAAATTAGTCACTCGTGTTTCGTCAAAGAGTATAGAAGAAAAGCAGAAAGTCATGGAATCTGATTTGCCTGTAATGGAAGCCTATGGTTTGTATTATGATTATGCTAATCTAAATTTGGTTCAAGTTGTAAAGGCTTATCTAGATGAGATGGGAATAGAGCATTCGCAGGTTGCATTTTCTTATAAGGACTTAACGAGTGGACAAATCTACGCTATGAATGAAACGCAACCGATGACAGCGGGCTCGACTTACAAATTGCCATTAAATATGTTGGTCGTTGATGAGGTAGAAAAAGGAAATTTATCAATGACCGAGCGGTTTGATATTACCCATACTCGCTATGAGTATATCGGTGAACATAATAACTATGTAGCAGCATTTAATGGGACCATGAGCATCCCTGAAATGCAGGAGTATTCCCTTCTTTATTCTGAAAATACGCCAGCTTATGCCTTAGCTGAGCGCTTAGGTGGCTTGGATAAAGCCTATACAATGTATCAGCGCTATGGAAAAGGCAAGGGGGAAGTTGAGACGATCAACCAACAAAATCAAACCACGACTGACTATTATATTCAGGTTTTGGATTACCTTTGGAAACATCAGGAAAAGTATAAAGATCTTTTGTATTATATCGGTGAATCTTTTCCAAACGAATACTATAAACGATATGTAAGAGACATTCCAATCTACCAAAAGCCAGGTTATGTTGCAGAGGCATTAAATGTAGATGCAGTTGTGTGTGAGGAAAAGCCTTATTTGATTGCCCTTTATACAGCAGGACTGGGAGGAACGACTTCAGAGAGTGATGAAATCAGTGGTGTTGGTATTACGCAAGTTGGACAATTGGCCTATGTCATCAATGAATGGCATCGAGTGAATATGAATTAAGATACGTATATTTATAGGGCGAAGGACACGTTGTAAAAAGAACAAATTTCAGAAAAATGTAAGGGCTCTCTTTAAGATTGAAGCCCTTTTGTGTTATAATAAGAGCAGAATGTAAAAAAAGGACCACAAGGATATCATGATTAACAAAGAGCATTATCGTTACATTAGAGAACATCCTGCTTTTAAAAATTTGCCAGTTGAATATTTTGATAAAATAGCTGTTGAGATTCAATTTCGCAAAGTGCCAAAAGGGCAAATTATTTTCTTTTCTGGAGATAAGCGAGAGCGACTTTTTTTGATTTATAAGGGCTATGTTCGGATTGAGCAGTATGATCAGACAGATTCGTTTAATTACATTGATTATGTGAAAGAAAATACCATGTTTCCTTATGGTGGCATGTTTGAAGATAAAGATTATCATTATTCTGGGATTTCTGTGACGGATTTAGAATACTTTTCGATTCCTGTTGACTTGTATGAATACTATTCCAAACAAATTATAGAGCAAATGTTATTCATTACGCATAAGTTATCAAATATTTTGCGTTTCCATGAATTACGCTTGCGAAATTCCGTTTTAGCGAGTGCGACAGAGCGAGTTATCCAAGCGATTTCAATTTTATGTATTGATTTTTGTCAAGATAGAGATGATATTCCTTTTGCCCTTAGTATGAAAGAGTTAGCCAAGTTGGGGGCGACCACTCGTGAAACAGTTAATCAAGTGTTGAAAAAATTAACAGAAGAAAACATTATTCAATATAATCGAAAGAAACTCGTCTTTTTGAATAAAGAATACTTTTTAAAGTATTTTGAAGATATGTAGAAAAGAAGGACAGAATTGCAGTCCAAAAAGCAATTTTTGGTCCTTTTTTAATTTAGAAACCTAAACATTTAAAAATATCCTCAAAAACTTCATTTGTTTCTAAAAAATAATTATTCATAAAACCAATAAAATGCATAAAATATTTATAGAAAGCGTTTTATTTTGAAATAATATTAGAATTTATTTTAAAAAAAGCAAAGGATTTGGCATTTTAAATGTATAATTGATTGTGAAAGCGCAAACAAAAGATATTACAATATAACATGTAAATAGAACTTAAGGAAACTTAAGTCACAAAGAAAAAAGAGGAGGACATAAGATGTCTACACATCCTATTCATGTTTTCTCAGAAATAGGAAAACTGAAAAAAGTTATGCTACATCGTCCTGGTAAAGAGTTGGAAAACTTGATGCCAGACCATTTGGAACGTCTACTTTTTGACGATATTCCATTCTTGGAAGATGCTCAAAAAGAACACGATGCATTCGCAGACGCTCTACGTAAAGAAGGTATTGAAGTTCTTTACCTCGAAAAATTGACTGCTGAATCATTGATTTCTCCAGAAATTCGTAACGAATTTATTGAAGAATATCTTGACGAAGCAAATATCCGCGGAGCACAAACAAAAGTTGCTATTCGCGACATTCTTCATGGTATAGAAGACAACCTTGAGTTGGTTGAAAAGACAATGGCAGGCTTCCAAAAAGCAGAATTGCCAGAAATTCCTGAAGAAGCTAAAGGACTGACTGACTTGGTAGAATCAGACTATCCATTTGCCATTGACCCAATGCCAAACCTTTATTTCACACGTGACCCATTTGCTACAATTGGTAATGCGGTGTCATTGAACCACATGTACTCAGATACACGTAATCGTGAAACACTTTATGGTAAATACATTTTCAAATACCACCCAGTATATGGTGGCAATGTTGACTTGGTTTATAACCGTGAAGAAACAACTCGTATTGAAGGTGGAGATGAACTCGTTCTTTCTAAAGATGTCCTTGCAGTAGGTATTTCACAACGTACAGACGCAGCATCTATTGAAAAACTTTTGGTTAATATCTTCAAGAAGAATGTTGGCTTTAAGAAAGTGATTGCATTTGAATTTGCTAATAATCGTAAATTCATGCACTTAGATACAGTCTTCACAATGGTTGACTATGACAAATTCACGATTCACCCAGAAATTGAAGGCGACCTTCGCGTTTACTCTGTTACTTATGAAAATGAAAAACTTCATATTGCAGAAGAAAAAGGCGATTTGGCTGAATTGTTAGCTAAGAATCTTGGTATTGACAAAGTTCATTTGATTCGTTGCGGTGGCGGAAATGCTGTTGCAGCTGCTCGTGAACAATGGAACGACGGTTCAAACACCCTTACAATTGCACCAGGCGTGGTAGTGGTATATGACCGTAACGTTGTTACAAATAAGATTCTTGAAGAATATGGACTTCGTTTGATTAAGATTCGCGGAAGTGAATTGGTTCGCGGTCGTGGTGGACCTCGTTGTATGTCAATGCCGTTTGAACGTGAAGAACTTTAAGATTAGAAAGAGGAAATAATAGAATGACAAACTCAGTGTTCCAAGGACGCAGCTTCTTGGCAGAAAAAGATTTTACACGTGCAGAATTAGAATACCTTATTGGTTTAGCAGCTCACTTGAAAGATTTGAAGAAACGCAATATTGAACATCACTACTTAGCAGGTAAAAATATTGCTCTCTTGTTTGAAAAAACTTCAACTCGTACTCGTGCAGCTTTCACAACAGCAGCGATTGATCTTGGCGCTCATCCAGAATACCTAGGAGCTAACGACATTCAGCTTGGCAAGAAAGAATCTACTGAAGATACAGCTAAAGTATTGGGACGTATGTTTGACGGGATTGAATTCCGCGGATTCAGCCAACGCATGGTAGAAGAATTAGCAGAATTCTCAGGTGTTCCTGTATGGAATGGTTTGACAGACGAATGGCATCCAACTCAAATGTTAGCTGACTATTTGACAGTTCAAGAAAACTTTGGTCGTTTGGAAGGCTTGACTCTTGTCTATTGTGGTGATGGACGTAACAACGTTGCAAACAGCCTTCTTGTAACAGGTGCTATCCTCGGTGTGAATGTGCACATCTTCTCTCCAAAAGAACTCTTCCCTGCTGAAGAGATTGTGAAATTGGCAGAAGGATATGCAAAAGAAAGTGGCGCACATGTCTTAATCACTGACAATGCAGATGAAGCTGTTAAAGGTGCAGATGTCCTTTACACAGACGTTTGGGTATCTATGGGTGAAGAAGACAAATTTGCAGAACGTGTAGCCCTTTTGAAACCTTACCAAGTAAATATGGACTTGGTTAAGAAAGCTGACAATGAAGATTTGATTTTCTTACACTGCTTACCAGCTTTCCATGATACAAATACTGTCTATGGTAAAGACGTTGCTGAAAAATTCGGCGTTGAAGAAATGGAAGTAACTGACGAAGTATTCCGCAGCAAATACGCTCGCCAATTTGACCAAGCTGAAAACCGTATGCATACTATTAAAGCAGTTATGGCAGCAACTCTTGGTAACCTTTATATTCCAAAAGTATAATTTAAAACCAAAACCGTTTACCAACAGCTATGAGGGCTGCGACTAATAGCTTTAGTCCAGTCCTCATTTTTGATAGTGCTCGTGTTCATTTTAGTATGATGTTAATAGAGGAAAAAGGCGATAGAACAAACAACCATAATTACTGATGCAGTCACTCTCAGAGAAATGTAGTCTGAGACAATGCTATTCTAACCTCATTCCTACGTTTGTTGCAGCTGGATTCTATCTTGGACTACTAAAATGAAATTGAAACACTATAATGAGAAAACTCTAAGGAGGCTAATTATTTATGGCAAATCGGAAAATCGTTGTGGCTTTGGGAGGAAATGCCATCCTTTCATCTGATCCATCAGCTAAAGCACAACAAGAAGCATTAGCAGAAACAGCAAGTCATCTTGTAAAATTGATTAAAAATGGTGATGACTTGATTATCACTCATGGAAATGGACCGCAAGTTGGAAATCTTTTATTGCAACATTTAGCAGCAGATTCTGAAAAAAATCCAGCATTCCCGCTTGATTCGCTCGTTGCGATGACAGAAGGAAGTATCGGCTACTGGTTGCAAAATGCTCTTCAAAATGCTTTACGTGAAGAAGGGATTGAAAAAGAAGTTGCTTCTGTTGTGACACAAGTCGTGGTTGACAAAAACGACCCAGCTTTCACAAATTTGAGCAAACCAATCGGACCATTCTACACAGAGGAAGAAGCAAAAGCAGAAGCTGAAAAGAGTGGAGCTACTTTCAAAGAAGATGCTGGACGTGGCTGGAGAAAAGTAGTTGCTTCACCAAAACCAGTTGGAATCAAAGAAATTGAAACTATTCGTACACTCATCAATGCAGGACATGTCGTTGTGGCTGCTGGTGGTGGCGGCATTCCTGTTATCAAGGAAGACAATGGTCATCTTGCCGGCGTAGAAGCAGTAATTGACAAAGACTTTGCTTCACAATGTCTGGCTGAATTGGTCGAAGCAGATCTTTTCATTGTCTTGACAGGTGTTGACTATGTTTATGTGAACTACAATAAACCAGATCAAGCTAAGTTAGAGCGTGTTAATGTAGCTCAGCTTGAAGAATACATCAAGCAAGAACAGTTTGCACCAGGAAGTATGTTACCTAAAGTGCAAGCAGCTATTGCCTTTGTAAATGATCGACCAGAAGGCGAAGCTGTCATTACTTCTCTTGAAAACTTAGGTGCTTTAATTGAGTCTGAAAGCGGAACGATTATTGAAAAAGGATAACAGAGTGTTATCATTTATAAGTTTAAGACTGTAATAAAACTTTTTAAAACAATGTCGGTGTTTCCTATTTTTAGATTTGCTTTCTTTAGGTCTATTTTACTGTTGTAAAATGATAATTTTTTTGAAAATGACTAGTATTTTTCATTTGAATATGTTAAAATATAGTAAAAGGAAGCGCTTTCTGAAAATGGGATTCGGTTAAATTTTTACAATTTGTTACATTTAGGAGGAAAACAAATGAGTGAAAAAGCAAAAAAAGGGTTTAAGATGCCGTCATCTTATACCGTTTTGATGATTATCATTGCCATTATGGCAGTATTGACCTGGATTATTCCAGCTGGTCAATATGATGCTGATAAGTCTGGTAATCTAATTACAGGAACCTATAAGACTGTTGCTCAAAATCCGCAAGGGATTTGGGATGTCTTAATGGCTCCGATTCGTGCTATGCTTGGGAAAGAACCAACTTCAGCAGCGATTGATGTCGCCTTCTTTATCTTGATGGTTGGTGGTTTCCTTGGAGTAGTGAATGAAACAGGTGCCCTTGATGTAGGGATTGCTTCTATCGTCAAGAAGTACAAGGGTCGTGAAAAGATGTTGATTTTAGTCTTGATGCCTTTGTTTGCCCTTGGTGGATCAACTTATGGTATGGGTGAAGAAACGATGGCTTTCTATCCACTTCTTGTGCCAGTTATGATGGCAGTAGGATTTGATAGTTTGACCGCGGTAGCTATTATCCTTCTTGGTTCTCAAATTGGATGTTTGGCTTCTACTCTAAACCCATTTGCTACAGGTATAGCTTCTGCGACAGCAGGTGTAGGTACTGGTGACGGTATCGTTCTTCGGTTAATCTTCTTTGTTGTGATGACAGCTTTGGGTACTTATTTCGTATATCGTTATGCAGATAAGATTCAAAAAGATCCTACAAAATCTTTGGTTTACAGTCATCGTGAAGAAGATTTGAAGCACTTTAATGTAGATGCAGTTGCTAATGTAGAATCCACTCTTAGCAAGAAACAAAAACAAGTGTTGGTACTCTTTGTCTTGACCTTTGTTCTCATGATTATGAGTTTCATTCCATGGACAGACTTGAAGGTAACTATTTTTGAAAGTTTCAATAAATGGTTGGTTGGACTTCCGTTCATTGGTAAGATTGTTGGTAGTTCAACATCTGCTTTGGGTACCTGGTACTTCCCAGAAGGGGCAATGCTCTTTATGGTAATGGGTATCATCATTGGTTTTGTTTACCGCATGAAAGAAAGCCGCTTTATCACTGTCTTTATCAATGGTGCGGCTGATCTTCTAAGTGTTGCGCTTATCGTAGCTGTTGCGCGTGGTATTCAAGTTATCATGAACGATGGTATGATTACAGCTACAATCCTTCACTGGGGTGAAGTAGGACTGAAAGGTCTATCATCTCAAGTATTTATCGTATTGACTTACATTTTCTATCTGCCAATGTCATTCCTTATCCCATCAACCTCTGGTCTTGCCAGTGCAACAATGGGTATCATGGCACCTCTTGGAAAATTCGTCAACGTTCCAGCAAGCTTGATTATCACTGCTTACCAATCTGCTTCTGGTCTTTTGAACCTTGTTACTCCAACATCTGGTATCGTTATGGGGGCACTTGCTCTTGGACGTATTGATTTGGGTACTTGGTGGAAATTCGTTGCAAAATTGGTTGCAGGAATCTTTGTAGTAAGTATTCTACTTCTTATTTTAGGAACTTTCTTATAATAAGAAATTAATGAGGTGTTCTCTATGAAACAATTTTTAACCGAAAAAATTAAGTCTGATTATTTAGAATCGCTGAAAACGATCGTTTCCTACCCGTCAGTTCTTAATGAAGGGGAAAATGGAACACCTTTCGGACAATCTATTCAAAACGTCTTAGAAAAAATGCTAGAGATCACTAGGAGTTTAGGTTTTAAAACTTACATTGATCCTAAAGGCTATTATGGATATGCAGAAATCGGTCAGGGAGAAGAACTCCTGGCCGTTCTCTGCCATTTAGACGTTGTTCCAGCTGGAGATTTGTCCGATTGGGAAACTCCTCCATTTGAAGCAACTATAAAAGATGGTTGGATACATGGACGTGGGGTGCAAGATGATAAAGGTCCGTCCCTAGCTGCACTTTATGCTGTTAAAGCACTGATGGATGCGGGTGTCACATTTAACAAACGAATTCGTTTTATCTATGGTACAGACGAAGAAACGCTGTGGCGCTGTATGGCTCGTTACAATGAGCTAGAAGAAACAGCAACACTTGGTTTTGCACCTGATTCATCTTTTCCATTAACCTATGCCGAAAAAGGATTGTTGCAAATTAAATTGCATGGTCCTGGTTCACAAGCGCTTGCTATCGAGGCGGGAGAAGCCTTTAATGTTGTACCTGCAAAAGCAGGTTATACGGGAAATTTGGCGGATTCATTAGAAGCAGAGTTAAAAAAAGCTGCATTTGGATATGAACGGGTAGGCGATACAGTCACTGTCATTGGTGTTCCTAAGCATTCAAAAGATGCAGCTGAGGGAGTGAATGCTATTGTACGTTTGGCAATGGGGCTAAATCCACTTGTTCAACACTCTACTATTCAATTTATGGCAAAAGCAGTTGGTGAAGATGCTACAGGCAGCAGCTTGTTTGGTGAAATTTCAGATGAGCCTTCAGGAACCTTGTCGTTCAATGTTTCTGGGCTAACTATAAATCAAGACGAGTCCGAGATTCGGATTGATTTGCGGATTCCAGTTCTTGCTGACAAAGATAAATTAGTACGAGAACTAAGTCAAATTGCTGAAAAATATCAATTACGTTATGAAGAATTTGATTATCTTGCACCGTTATATGTGCCACTTGATAGTGAATTGGTCAGTACCTTAATGGCTGTCTATAAAGAAAAAACCAATGATGATAGCCCTGCTGTGTCTTCTGGCGGTGCTACATTTGCTCGCACCATGCCAAATTGCGTGGCCTTTGGCGCACTTTTCCCTGATGCTTTGCAAACAGAACATCAAGCGAATGAACGAACTGTGATTGAGGATTTGTATAAAGCAATGGATATCTATGCTGAAACGATTTATCGCTTAGCTGGAAAATAGTTAGAAGAAAGTGGGAATGAGAAGAACTTGTAAATTGCACAAGAGTTTATTTTCCACCTAACTAGCAATCAATCATTGCGTCAATGTGGTTTTGATAGCGAAAAGCTGCGATTGAACAAAAGTGGTTCAATGTCATTGTAGTGGGGGTGATTCTGCTAGCAAAAAGAGAGGACGAGATGTACTGACCCCCAAAAGTTGGACAAATAATT